>NZ_JBRJIP010000007.1:0-130318 GCF_053629595.1 Metabacillus sp. SLBN-84 | reverse complement strand
TATAGGCGCTACTGCATAAAAAACTTTCGGACTAATCCCTTGACCGGATGTCTATGCGTGTTTTTCGTTCTCCTTGCAAAAGGGGAAAAATCATCCCCCTTTGGGGAACATCAGCGCTTCTGATTCAAAAGGGAAGACAGAGACGGCATAGAAGGCAGGAGGAAGGGCCAGGCGTTACAAAACTTAGCAAAGGGGAAATGAAAAATGAACAAACTGGAAGCAATTTTTGAGGTGGTGCGCATCAGACAGGAAATCAGGGAAGCAAAAGAAGAGTTTGCGTCATACAAAATCACGTCACCGATGGATGCTGAGAAGCTTGCGGCATTCTATATAGCTGATGAGGACAGGGAAGTGTTTCTTGTGATGATGCTGAATACGAAAAATGAAGTCATCGGGCTTCACCGCGCATCTGTCGGCAGTTTGAATGCCAGCATCGTTCACCCGAGAGAGGTCATGAAGGCTGCCATTTTAAACAATGCCGCCTCCATCATCGTGAGCCATCAGCACCCGTCAGGGGACCCGTCACCGAGCAGGGAAGACATAGAGGTGACGAGAAGAATAAACGAAGCAGGCAAAACGATGGGCATACAGCTGCTTGACCACATCATTGTCACGCAAAAAGGAGATTACGTGAGCTTGAAAGAGAAGGGGCACATATAAGGCAAAGGGGCTTACGCCCCTTTGATTTTACTGGAATTTACGAAGGGTGAGAAAACGTTCGTTTTCTTTGAATAAAACAGGCATCGAGCCTGTAAAAGGCAAAAACATGAAAACTAATACAACAAAGGATGTGAAAAAAATGGGGATTAAGACATGCCCATACTGCGGAAGCAAGGTCAACAAGATTAAGGAAGAGCTTTTTTACTGCGATTTTTGCGAGATGAGGCTTGCAGGAGACCTTGTGAAAGAAAACCATGAACGCCTGCAGGTTAGGGTAAGGGAATTTGCGGCCGATCATTACGTGAGCAGATCAACGCCTGATCTTATGGGATTATCCAGTTTTGAGCTTTTGCAGCTGCTTAAATTTATCCGGAAAGAAAGAAGCGATATGTATCACCATTTGTCTGTGTTCAAAAGAGCTGAAACTCAGGTTGGGACAGGAGAATTTAAAGATATGGAACAGGAGTCAGGGAAAGAGTATGAGTATCTGACGAGGAAAATGTTCGTGCTTGAGAATATTATTCGTGAACGGCTGGGATATGTGCCGAAGAAGATAACCGAAGCCTATCTGGTTAAGTATATTGAAAACATCAAGAATGATAAAAAGAGTCTTATGACTATACGCAATGAACAGAATGTGAACAGGTGATAAATTGCATTAAAGGATTAAAACATTTAATAAGGAACAGAGAAAATGAAGAAGAAGATATTTTAGTTATGTTTTATTAGGATAAGCATGAAGTTGTGAATTTCAAATAGAGGAGGAGAGGTCAAAGTCATAAGTATGAATATAGAATTATCATTGTCCTCCTAGGAAATACTAAAAGAAGTGTACCTCATATTAGTATTAAATGGAGGATAAGTTGATGGAGTCATTATGGATAGAATATGCGTGGGCATTGTTAATTCTAATAGGATTAGAAGGATTGTTGTCAGCCGACAATGCTCTTGTACTGGCAGTAATAGCAAAGCATTTACCTGAAAATGAGAAAAGAAGAGCGATAAACTATGGCATCTTTATGGCCTTCGCTTTTCGATTTGCGGCGCTTTTTGCCATTTCATTCATTGCAAACGTTTGGCAGATACAGGCGATCGGAGCAGCTTATCTTCTATACCTAGGCTTAAAGCATGTTATTCAAGCTCGATTCGGAAAAAAGAATGAGAACATCCGTAAGGACACTGAAGAGGAAGCCGCCGGAAAAGGATTTTGGCCGACAGTAGGGAAGATTGCGCTTGCTGACCTTGCTTTTGCAATTGATTCAATACTAGCTGCAGTTGCTATTGCCCTTGGTCTTCCAGATTCACCGCTTGACGACTTCGGCGGTATGGACGGAGGACAGTTTCTTGTTGTAGTTATCGGTGGTGTTGCTGGCCTAATCTTGATTAAGTTTGCAGCAACGTGGTTTGTGAAGCTTCTTGAAAAACGACCTGCATTGGAGACAACTGCATATGCAATTGTAGCTTGGGTCGGTGTCAAACTTGCTGTCATAACCCTTGCCCACGAGGATATTGGGGTATTAGATCATGATTTCCCCCATAGTCCAATATGGACTACGGTTTTTTACGGGGTATTAGTCGCTATTGCCCTAATTGGTTGGTTTGGCGGAAAAAAAGTTGTTTCAGATAAACTAGGTCAGGAATAGAGGAAACAAGGCACCTTCTTGGAGAGGGAACCGAAAAGCTAAACCCAATAAAAATAAAAAAAGCACTGCGATTTGCAGTGCTTTAAGTTTGCTTACGTATATGCAGATTTTTATGTTTTGATTTTACAGTACCCATTAAAGAGCCTGGTACTTAATTTACTAGACGCACAAGCAGATGAGCGAGAGCATGCTGTTCATCTTTGTTTCCAACCTTCCACAATTCTTGAAGGAGTTTTTCTTCTGAGTTTCTTGGCTGTTCATGTTCAGCAAGATATCCAGCTACTTTTTCAGCTGCTTTTGCCAGTTGTTCCTCACCCAATCCGAGTTTTTCGCCTTTATGGACCTTATCAGACAGATACTCCTTGAATTTCTCAAAGTCCTGTAACACTCGATCTTTCTTTTCAGAGTCCATGTTTGCTACTTTCTCGTCTACATTGTTCACATTTGTGTTAGCCATTTTTCATTCCTCCTGTAAGTAGGTATATATGAGAAGTACCCTATTACATGGAAAATTAACCCTTAAATTATTATAGGTCACGAGGTTTGTAAGAAACTAATAAGATAGAGAGAATGTCGGTAGCAAAAAAACTTCTGCATAATAATACTGAAAATAAGTGTGTTTTTAGCTGTTTCTTTGGAAATGAAATCATATTAAAAGAAAATGAGTGTCTGAGATAAATGAGGCTGATAGGAGTAGCAGGGAAAATAAGTTGTCTAAAGATTACAGTGCTGTAGGAGAAATATTAAATTCCTGAGACTGCTTCAAAGAATTAAAAATTCATGTTTTAAACTTCCCAGAAATCACTTAATTTAGCTGTAGGTTTGTTCCTCTTAACAATACTCAGAATAATTCTCATGGTTGTGCCATCTGGTTTGTAGATAGGATCGTTTAAAAGTTTTTCAATTTGATATTTTGGAAACCTGCCATTATTTTGTAACCATTGGTTATCAAGATTGTTTTCTTTAATCCATATATTAAGTTTGGACTGATTCACTTTGATGCTCCTCTTTGTATATTTCTAAAACAAGAATACCATAAAGTAAACAATATTTATACAAAGGTTATACGTTCAATGTACGAAAATATCTCATTTGAAAATTCATAATTATTAAGATGATGTGCTGACAGGTTTGCTGTATTAATTACTAGAATGAGATCTAGGATAAGACTAACCCTATGTATATTCAAAAAGAAAAGTGAATAGGGAGTTTAATTAAACGTTTGTTTATGTAATTATGTAGAACGTAATCGCTATACGGATAGAAAGCAAGTACTTACACTGATTGTATTTCTAGACATCTCATCTATAAATGAATGATAGCAGCAAAAGTTTTCAGAAAAATGTTGACAATTATCGTGTGCTCCTTTTAATATGTATTTATGGAAACGTTTCCCGGAGGTATGTAATGTCAAATGAAAAACAACCAACTATCGTAGATGTTGCGAAAAAAGCTCGAGTGGCAATATCTACAGTTTCACGAGTATTAAATGGAACCAGTTATACCAGTGAAGCAACTCGAGAAAAGGTTTTAAAGGCGTGTGAAGAACTTAACTATATCCCTAATTTTGTTGCAGGCAGCCTTAAACGAAAAAAAACAGGTGTCATTGCCTTGCTTGTACCCGATATGACAAATCCTTTTTGGCCGTTAGTTGCAAAAGGAATTGAGGAAGTAATAAAAAAGGCTGGATATCATCTTATTTTGAGCAATACCGCAGGCAAATTAGAAGAAGAAATCGATAATCTTGAAATGCTTCTTAAAAGAAGAGTAGACGGCATTATATGCGCTACTATACATGATAGACATGAGATATTCGAAAAGGTAAAGAGTGTTGTTCCTATGGTTATTGTAGGTAAGGTTGAAATGGATATAGATATGGTCTATGTCAACAGTGTAAAAGGTGGGTTTATTGGAACCGAGTACCTACTCAACCAAAATCACAGAAAAATTGCATTTATTGGGGGACCTGCAGACGGTGTATCTTTTAAAGACAGGATTAAGGGATACAGAACTGCACTTGAAAGTTTTGAAATACAATATAATTCCAATCTTGTTCTTGTTGGGAAGAGCGTAGATTATCTTCCTGCCTTAAATGAAATTAAAGAGCTCCTTAAACAAGAGCCGACTGCTGTCCTTTGCCTAAATGATTTGATCGCCATGAAGACTTGGAGTCATGCTGAAGACCTGGGAATTCGGGTTGGTGAAGATCTTTCGATTATGGGGTTTGATAATTCTCCCTACTCTCAGTTCTTTAAAACTGGACTGTCTTCAGTTGCTCAGCCGGTTGAGGAAAGAGGAAGAATCTCTGCAAGGCTTTTGATAGAACGCATTGAAAATAATCAAGCCGGTGATTTTCAAAGGGTAATCTTACAGCCGGAACTGGTTATCAGAAATTCTATTTGCAAAATCTAAGAGCGAGGATGCTCGCTCTTAGATAATAAACGTTCCTGGAAACGTTTCCACAATTATTAGGAGGTTTTTATGGAAAAATTAGAGCTTCTTAGGAAGGCATTGCCTCTTTTCCTCGCAATCTTATTGATGTCTGGTTGTCAGCCAGATGATAATAAGCCTGCATCTGGTGATCAAAAGATTATATTAACTGTTTGGCATGATAAAGGTGACGATGGCATCAGCTACATCAAAGAATTAAACAAAATCTTTAAATCTACACACCCAAACGTTGAAGTCGTGTCCACTTCTTTCCCTACCAATCAGTGGCAGCAGAAAACATTAGCTTCCATATCCACTAACAATCCACCTGATTTAGTATTTAATGATGCAAGCAGAATTATTGAAATTCAGCAAAACACAAAAGGTTTTATCGATCTAAACAAAACAATTGAGGCATCAGATGGACAAAAATTCATTACAAATGAAGATAGATTCTTTCTTAAAGCCGATGAAAAACTAGTTGTGTATCCTGTCAACAGAACGCTGGCTGGTCTAGGTATACGTAAAAGCTGGCTTGAAAATGTAGGAGAAGGTTTTCCTGAGACTTGGGACGATTTTGTCAGAGTGGGTGAGAAATTCACCACTGGTGATCCAGACCGCAATGGGCAAAACGATACGTCTGGATTTATTATGCACCTTGGTGTTGATCCAGGCCAAATGTTTAGCCTCTTTATAAATGGAAGCGGTAACAATGATGTTTGGCTTAAGGAGGGACCAACTCCGACGGTTGCAGATAATCATTTAGAAAGATTCACTCAAATATCTAGCCTTTATACAAAACACAAAGTAATGCCAAAGGATGCTGTTACACAGGATTTTGCAGACATGTACAAAGTGATTGAGAGCGGTACAGTAGGAATGTTTCGGGTCGGAAACTGGAATGTGAAAAAGTGGGATGAAACCCCAGTATTGAAAGATGATTATATAGTCGGTCCATTTCCAAAGATGAATCCAAAAGACAGTAATAATTTCGTCCAGTTAAATGTGAGAGGGTTTGCAGCTACCAACAAGTCTCCTCATCAAAAAGAATCAAAAGAGTTTCTAAAATTTTTATTATCAGAGGAAGCTCAAAAACTCAGTTTTAAGTATTTTTCTTCAAGTATCAGATCTGATTTAGAATTAGAAACTTCGAACACGCTAACCCCTTTTTATTCAACAGACAATAATATCGTAGCAACAGATACTCATTTTTCAAGATATGACTACTACAGGAATATGAATGAAAAGTATGAACAGATGCTAGCAGAACTTGTTAACAGTAAACCTGAAAATGTCAAAGAAATAATCCAACAAGGATCTCAGAACATTAAGAAAGTCATTGAAATAAGGAAAAACTAAGCTTTTTGGAAACACAAAGTGATTTCGAGTGGGGTGATAGACATGGAGCCGAAAATTGTTAAAAGATCTCTAAACTCAACATTCAAACCAAGTTTAAGAGGAAATTCTTCAAAAACGCTGGGAGAAGTCAGGCAAAATAAGATACTATACCTGTTTATGCTCCCATTTTTATTAATTACATTAATATTTGGGATTTGGCCTGTTGCAGAAAGCATATTACTTTCCTTTGTAGACTCATCTACAGCACTTACTGAAAACCGGAAATTCATTGGTTTGGATAATTACTTCATTATTTTTAATGACAGCTACTTTATTAAATCCTTAGTTACAACCATTCAATATACAGCTCTTTCTGTGCCTTTAAATATAATACTGGCATTAGGGATTGCTATCCTGCTGACTAAGGTTAAGTTTGGCGGCCTATTCTTTAAAGTAGCAATTTTTACGCCTGTTATTGTCCCAGATGTTGTAGGCGCGATAATTTGGAGGTGGTTGTTCAATAACGATGTGGGTATCGTGAACCAGCTGCTTAAATGGGTTGGCTTAGAACCAGTAGGCTGGTTAACTGATAGTGGGATTGTTATCTTTACGCTATTGATTGTAGAGCTTTGGAAACATATAGGTTTATATACGATTATATTTCTGACGAATTTTCAGTACATCGATAAATCTAAATATGAAGCATCTTATATTGACGGGGCGAATAAGTGGCAGCGCTTCTGGTACATCACATTACCAGAATTAAAACCTGCATTAATACTAAACTCAATTTATGCACTGATCCAATTCTTGAAAACCTTTACAGTCGCGCTCATTATGACTCAGGGCGGTCCAAATTATTCAACTAACTTTGTATCCTACTATGCCTATCAGAAGTTCAGCACCTTGCAATATGGAGAAGCAACAGCTATGGCGACCGTACTATTTACAGTTGTTGTTTTGGTAACAGTGTGCATGTATTCCGTTACGAGAAATAGAGGTGAAGCATGATGATTAACAAAACCAGCAGGGTTGGCATGATATCAACATATTTTATTTTGACGCTAATCTCTTTACTTATGATTTATCCTTTTGCTTGGATGATTATTAGTTCATTTAGGCCGTCTAGCGATATTCTGACTTCACCATTTAGGATAGACATTTCATCTCTTACACTTGAAGCATATGAAAAAATCGCTTTGCTTGGAGGAGTATCAATTTGGAAGTATGTGTTTAACAGTTTGATTATTACTTTGTTTGCAACACTTCTGATCATTATTGTAACTTCTCTAGGAGCATATGCAATATATCGTAAACCCACTTTACCAGGATTTAAAATTTTGGAAAATGGATTTTTATTAAGTATCATGTATCCTGCAGTTTTACTGTTGATTCCTCTTTACGTAATATCTTTTAAACTCGAGCTACTCGGTACTTACAAAGGAATCATCTTCATCTTAGCAGGGGGAGCCTGGGGAGGGGCATTACCTTTTTTCCTATTCAGACAATTCTTTGCGAAGATTCCGCAGGAAGTAATTGAGGCTGCTGAAATCGATGGTGCGAGTGAGTTCAGGATTTTGCGGCGGATAGTTGTACCCCTGGCCATGCCAGTTTACGCTACTGCAACTTTAATAACCTTTATGTTGACATGGGGATTATGGCTGCCGGTTTTGGTGATTTCCAACGATACCAATACGTATACACTGGCAACTGCTTTAGTTAACTTAAATTCTGAATTAGGCATTGATTTTCAATCTACCATGGCTTTATCAACTCTGGTAACCGTCCCCATTGTAATCATTTTCCTACTCACTCAAAAACGAGTGATGGAAGGAATAAGTGCTGGAAGCGTAAAAGGCTGAGAGGAGGAATTAATAATGAATTTAACTAATGATACAGAAAATGTATATGAAATCTTGCCCTTCTTACATAATAAAATGTTGGAGAATTCAAGGGTAATAGCAAATAATTTTCCACACTATACAGAAAATGCAAAATATACTTATAGGAATGATGGGTTTTGGACTTCTGGTTTTTGGCCAGGCCTAAACTTACTTGCCTATCAGTACTATAAAAATACTATCTTCTTGGAAACACTAGAAAGTTGTTTTGAGCACTTGGAGAATTTGCTGATTCAAGAAAATATCCTTGATCATGATATTGGTTTCATCTACATCCCAACTTTCCTTGGGCATTATAAACTTACTGGAAACGAAAATAGTAAAAGAATCGCTTTAACAGCTGCAAGGATGCTAAAGGAACGTTTTAATCGCAAAGGCAAATTCATTCGGGCATGGAATGATTGGGATGATGATACACCTGACTTCAGAGAAGAGAAAAAAGGGAAGGTCATTATCGACAGCTTAATGAATATTCCGCTGCTTTTCTGGGCTTATGAAGAAACAAATGAGTTAGATTTTTATGTTGTGGCAAAAGAGCATGCAGAGACAGTAATGACTTATTTGGTAAGAGATGACTATTCAACTTACCACACTTTCAATTTTGACCCCAAGACTGGTGTTCCTTTAGCAGGGAGGACCCAGCAGGGCTTTTCTGATGAATCTTGTTGGAGCCGGGGGCAGGCATGGGGTATTTACGGCTTTGCTTTGGTCTACCAATATACGCAAGAAAAGAAGTTTTTGGATGCTTCAATGAAACTAGCAGATTATTTTATTAATCGTCTTCCAGAAGACAATGTACCTGTTTGGGATTTCGATGCCAAGGATAGCAAGTCTGTTAAAGACTCATCATCAGCTGCAATTGCCTCTAGCGGTCTCCTTCTGATCAGCACATTATTAGAGGATGAAAATAATCAGTATTACTCAAACGCAATAACTATTTTAGAATCGCTTAAATCAGACTACCTCTCCTGTGACTTATCTTTTGATGCATTGTTAAATCAGGGCTGTTCAGACCTACCTAGAGGTGCTGGCATCAACAGTGGAATCATCTATGGAGACTACTTCTTCTTTGAAGCGCTGCTTAAGCTGAAAAACATTAACTCTTTCTTTGAAAGGTGAGGAATCATGATGGAATCATTCATCGATCTTCTTTATTTATATGTTAAAGAAAGATCAGTCTCAGGAAAGCCCGGCTATTTTAAACGAAACAGTAACATTGGAACTGATGTATATGCGACTTGCGATGTGGTAAATATTTTATACTCCATTAACAAGCTAAGTTTAACTTCTGGAGAAAGAGGTGAACTCGCAGCTGCAATAAACAGTTTTCAAAATCCTATCACAGGACAATACGAAAAAAGTGATCACCGAAGCGAATATCATTCTACTGCTATGGCTGTCTCTGCTTTAAAGCTACTGGGGGAAAAACCAAAGTATCCTACTTCCTTCTTACATGAACTTAAGAATATGAAAGCAGTGAAAGAATGGCTAAAAACAAGAGACTGGGAAATAAATCCTTGGAACGGCTGTGGGCATGACGTGCCGGCTCTCATGTCAATTTTCTCAAATCTACAAACTGTAGATGCGAAGTGGTTTCATGAATTGTTTAACATACTGGATGATATTCAGAGCGAAAATACCGGAATGTGGCCAAAAGAAACGAACAATAACAATTTGCATATTAGTCATCTCGGATCTGCTTTTCACTTTTATTTCATGTATGAACATTATAAGCGTCCGATCAACTTTGCTGATGAGATTATCACTTCGACCCTGCACCTTCAAAATGAAACTGGAAGCTGGTTTGATACATGGCCAGCTGGATTCATTGACCTGGATGCAACCTATACACTTTCTAGATTATCTCGTTTTAATCCGACTCTTCGTGAGAAAAGTTTAGATGCCCTAACAAGAAACTTAGACTATACTCTTTCGAAACTTCAGCAGATAGAAGCAGTTGATAGTCTCTTGGAAGACACTCATAATACCTTGGGGACTTTGCAGAACGTTGCAGTTTTGCAAGAGGTGTTTCCTGAAATGGTGGACGTACATCCACAGTTAAAATTGGTCTTGAATTACTCGCCTTTCATATAGTGAGGAGGTATTCAATTGTATGCTCCAAGCAACAATACATTAAAAAAATATGCAGTTCTAATATTTGTTCCCTTTTTTGTGCTATTCCTTTTTAAGTATTATCAGTCAGGTTTTTCGCATGTCTTAGCAAGATACTCTTTCATTATTTGCCTTCTTACTGGTACTTCTTATGTAATAAGGAACTCTTGCAAAAAGGAAACTTGAGTTATTAGTACAAAATAAATCAATAAAAAATAATTTAAAAAGAGGGTTTTATGATGAAAACACGTTATGCAAGTCATCCGGAAGATATTAAAAGATATACGACCGAACAATTAAGAGACCAATTTCTTGTTGAGAGTATATTTGAATTGAATAAAGTTCAACTAACTTATACTCATGTAGACCGTATGATTTTTGGCGGTGTTATGCCAGGTGATAAGGAGCTTACTCTTTCCCTTTCAAAAGAACTGGGAGTAGATTATTTCCTTGAACGCAGGGAAATGGGAGTAATTAATATTGGAGGGGAAGGAAGCATCAGTCTTGATGATACTGAGTACGAAATGAACTGCAGAGATGGACTGTATATCGGGAAAGGAACAAAATCTATCAACTTCCGTTCAAAAGATAAAAATAATCCAGCTAAATTTTATATTAATTCAGTACCTGCCCATCACACGTATCCTACTGTAAAAATTGATATAAATAATATTGAACCACTTCGATTAGGTGAACCAAGTCAACTAAATCAACGTGCAATCTACCAATATGTACATCCAAATGTCTGCAAGAGCTGCCAGCTTCAACTTGGTTTAACAATGCTTGAGCCAGGAAGCTCATGGAACACAATGCCTTGTCATACTCATGAACGCAGAATGGAAGTTTATTTATATTTTGATATGGCTCCAGAAACTCGTGTCTTTCACTTTATGGGACAACCAAATGAAACTAGACACTTAGTCATGAGTAATGAACAAGCTGCAATTTCTCCAAGCTGGTCTATCCATTCTGGAGTCGGAACCAGTAATTATACATTTATTTGGGGTATGTGCGGAGAAAACATTACGTATGAAGATATGGATCCTGTGAAAATGGAAGATTTAAAATAAGAGTTTAGGAGTGAATAAATTGGATAATTTGCTTGATTTCTCACTAGATTTCTTTCGGTTGGATGGGAAAGTTGCGATTGTAACAGGTGGCAATACCGGATTGGGTCAGGGGTATGCAGTAGCTCTAGCTAAGGCAGGAGCTGACTTATTTATCGTCACTCACGGAACGAATTGGGAAGAGACTGAGTCGTTGATAAAAAAAACTGGCCAAAAAGCAGTGTTTTTTCAAGCGTCATTAGAAAAAAGAGAAAATTCGAGAAAAATTATTGATGTTTGTTTAGAAACATACGGGAAAGTAGACATTCTTGTAAATAATGCCGGGACCATTCGAAGGTCGCCTCTTCTTGAATACAAAGAAGAAGACTGGGATACAGTAATAGAACTAAATTTAAATTCCACCTATTTCTTAAGCCAAGAAGCTGCAAAGGTTATGGTTGAACAAAAGAGTGGAAAGATTATCAATATAGCATCCATGTTAACGTTCCAGGGTGGAAAATTTGTTCCGGCATATACTGCCAGCAAACATGGAGTAGCAGGAATTACAAAAGCATTTGCTAATGAACTTGCTGCTCATAATATACAAACAAATGCTATTGCACCAGGGTATGTTGAGACGAAAAACACTGCTCCTATCCGTGAAGATGCAAAGCGTAACAGTGAGATTTTAAACAGAATACCTGCAGAAAAATGGGGTAAACCATATGATTTGATGGGGACTGTTGTATTTTTGGCAAGTCAGGCCTCTGATTACGTCAATGGGCATGTACTAACAGTAGATGGCGGCTGGTTGGCAAGATAACTTGAAATTTTTAGAAGTCTGTTTCCGAATAGGAACAGGCTTTTTATTTTTTATTATTTCATTTCTTTTTTTCGTTCGTTTAAGCATAAAATCATTATTCGAAACGTTCTTTATTTTACATACACTTTTTCGAATGGATTTAATAGAACTAGAGAAAGAAAAGGGAGAGGTGTAGTTAGAAAATTTGGTTACATACGAGTAAGCAGCAAGGATTAAAATGTGGACGGCAGCTTCAAACAATGCCAGAAAATGATTAAACGAAAGAAAAATTTTCTTTAGTCCATTTAAATGTTGAATGTAAATTGGAAACTAAAACAATTATTTAATAATATAGGAAATTATAGTAATTAAGTGTAAAGTAATATATGAATAAAAAAAGTCAAATTAACGCTAGTTTAATGGTGTTTTGATTCCAAGAGGAGGATATTTAAATTGTTATTTGAAGTTAGGGAGCCTGGATTTGATCCAGCAAGCGAAAATCCTAATGATGAGACGGTTTATTTAATAAAAGACAATTGGAATGATTGGTACGATTATAAAACTTTGTTCAAGTTAGTATATAAAAATGAATATGGGATAAAGAATATTGGAGAAATAAAAATCGGTGAATTTGGGATGAAGCCAGATCAAACTAAATATGTATCTCCTAATATACCAGATTCGTTTCCATTATTAGGCGAACAATTTTTTTCATTGGGACAAGATGTTAGCTATTATAAAAACCTTAACGAACTAGGAGAAGATCTACGATTTGAAATTTTAGGTAAGTTAAAAGATGTTGCACTTAATAATTCACTTTTTAATAATGCGTTGGATGAAGACGTAATGGGTCGTTCGCTTTTAAGATCGGTAAGTCGAACTTCTGTTCGAGGGCAATTCAGGAGACTAGCATTCGGGGATTCAAGTTTAACACCTTATAAGTTTACATATATAACTCCTGGGGAGGATTCCGTAAATGAATTAATATTTGAAGTGAAACCAGATTCTACCCCTCCATCAAATGTTCACATTTTAATTGGACGTAATGGAGTAGGTAAAACACACATTCTCAATAATATGATTAAATCACTAGTATTATCTAATCCTAACGAGGATTACGGAAAATTCCATTCAAAACTTGAGGAAAATAATCAAGAAATCTTTGCTAGTATTGTTTCTGTTTCATTTAGTGCTTTTGATCAAACTAAACCACTTCCACAACAAGAAGATAATTCAAAGGGTATGAAATATTCATATGTAGGATTACAACAACAGGTTTCAACAGATAATGAAATTTCAGATGATAATACGCTTGATGTTAAAGAGCAAGAACAATCCTATCCTAAAAATGTAAAAATGCTAGGAAAAGAATTTTCTGAAAGCTTAAGAGCGATAATAAAAGCTTCAAAAACGATAAGGTTAAGAATGGCTTTACGTACGCTTGAAGCAGATCCAGTTTTTAAAGATATAGGAATTTCGGATATTGTCTTTAGAAAAAATATTAGAAAAGCAAGAAAGGTTTTTCAAAAACTTAGCTCCGGTCACAAAATAGTATTGTTAACTATAACAAAGCTTGTAGAGACTGTTGAAGAACGTACATTGGTAATAATGGATGAACCTGAAGGCCATTTACATCCTCCGTTGTTAGCTGCTTTTACTCGTGCATTATCAGATTTATTAAAAACTAGAAACGGAGTAGGTATAATAGCGACACACTCTCCAGTAGTACTTCAAGAAGTACCGAAAAGTTGTGTATATATTATTAATAGGAGTAATAGAGAAGTTTCGATAGAAAGACCTGAAGTTGAAACTTTTGGAGAAAATATTGGGACTTTGACAAGAGAGGTATTTGGACTTGAAGTAACTCAAACAGGTTTTCATAAACTACTATCTGATGCGGTTGAAGAAATCGGAGATTTTGACTCGACTATTGATTATTTTAATGAAGAACTCGGGATGGAGGCTCGCGCCATCATAAGAGCACTTTTATTATATAGGGACTGAGAGGACAGAATTGACCTATGAGAAAATTGAAGAAACCAAAGGATCTACCGCTGGATGTTTTGTTAACTTGTATAAGTAACTACGAAAATTCGGATTTGAAAAATCGAATGAAGTCGATTGGTCACAAAATTGTTGAGGATTCTGAGATATTTGAACAAAAAGTAAAAAGTAAAGAACTCCATACACTTGAACCACATGATGGTATTTTAGGTATTGTTACCACACAGGAAATGAAAAATGTTTACAATGATAAATTTGCTAAAAAAGGACAACCTGGTCGTGATATTTACGATAGAATTCTAAATACACCAATTCTTAAAAAATGCCCACTTTGTGGCATTAGAGTGGTTTCAACACTTGATCACCATCTTCCCAAAGCTAAGTATCCATCTTTATCTGTTACACCAATAAATTTAATACCCAGTTGCTTTGATTGCAACAAAACTAAAACCGCAACTAGACCATTGACTGCTGAAGAGGAAACTCTACACCCATATTATGATGATATCGAGGATGATTTATGGTTAAAAGCAGAAGTTATAAATAATATTCCAATTGCTTTTAAATTTTACGTGGAAAAAGCAACTAACTGGGATGAGTTGAAATTTAGACGTGTAAAAAATCACTTCAAAACTTATAAACTTGGTCCACTTTATAGTATTTTTGCAGCCGAAGAGTTTTCTATACGAGATTTAACCTTAAACCGAATATTTGATAATGCAGGCTCAAAGGAACTAAAACTTCAGCTTAAGGACTACGCTGAAAGTGCAGAAAAGATTCACTTGAATTCGTGGCAATCAGCAATGTATCGTGCTCTAGAGAACAGTAATTGGTACACCAAAGAATATTTCCTCCTTGATCAACAGAAAAAAGCATACTAAATGCAGGTGAAAAACTTTATTTATTAAAAAATTTAAGGAACAACTATATTGCTGTGCCTAAAGTTAAATTCATGACAAATCGTCTCTCACTACAAAGGGGAAGAATCATCTCACTTTGGAGAATTTTCTTGCCAAGCTTATTGATTAAATATATGTTAATGCTAATATTGGGGGTGGAAATATATTACAATATTTGCTATTAGAAAATCAGTATATGGAGTTGATAATAACATAATGGAGGAATTATTAATTCTCTTTATTTTTCTTTTAGTAATAATTATTGCTCTACTTATGGGATACTTTGTAACGAAAAAAGTATCCCCCTATATGGATTCATTAGGTAGAAAACTTTCTTTATGGATGTTAAGTAAAATAAAAACTAAGCATAAAATAGTACTTATAATAAGTGAGAGCATTTATATAATAATCCTATTATTTACTCTTTACGGAGTTTTAAGTATTCCATATTCACAAGAATGGAAAAATTATCTTCAGTCTTTTGTTATCCTTTTAACTTATTCTCTTTTTTTAATTATATTTACACCATTCATATTTGAATTAAGAAAAAAAATAAGCAGTAAAGTAGGGACGTTAAAGTTCGTAAGTATTTTAAACAATAAAATAAACAAAGAAAACTATATTATAAACAGATTTTTTTTATTATTTGGAAGAACGGGTTTAGGACTATATATTTATATTATTACAATTATAGTGTTACTTTCTGTGATTAATGAACTGCAAGAATTACCGTATCAAGCATACTATATTTTCCTAATTCTTATTCCAATTGGATTAGCAATTTGGGTAAACATTACTTCATTTGATAAAACATCTCAAAATTTGAGGAGGATTTTAGTCTATTTTCTACTCTTTGGGATTACTATTGTTAAAAGTTTTTATGATTTTAAGATATTATTAGATTTAGAGAAAGCAAACCCTTTTAATGATTATTTAATATTGTTGTTATTATCTATTTTTGTAGCTCTTGACAGATTAGCCAAAAGTATTTTTGATGATTACCATGACCACATGAAGTTTAAAAAAAATGAGGAAAACTGTGATGTAAACTAATATTACCTTAAACCTCATTTATAAAAAAAGATTTTACCGCATTACTAGTATAAATTAAGAGGAAGTGTGAATTAATAGAATTATTAAAATAATATTGATGCGAATAATACCAATTTATAGTAAGATAATTTAAAAAAGTGAATTGGAAGTGTAGATAGATGCTCAAACCAGGTACTATAGTAGAATTTGATAGGATAAAGCAATTTGTTCACGTCAAGTCTTTAGGGCAAGGTGGAACTGGTGATACACACCTTTTTAAGGATGAAACTACTGATATGTATTTTGCATTCAAAAAATACGCACCAAAAGACTCCAACTATATAGATGAGAATTATGTACGTTTTGTAGAGGAAATTAAAATTTTGTTTAAGATATCTCACCCTAATATTGTAAGGGTATACAATTACTACTTGTACCCTGAGAATAAATTAGGTTACCTGCAAATGGAATATATTGAAGGAGTTTCAATTGCCGATTTTGATCCGATTTTTTCGAATAAAGATTGGGGAGAAATTTTCACTGAAACAATTGCGGCGTTTCAATATTTAGAATCTAATAATATATTACATAGGGATATTCGCCCAGCAAATATTATGATAGACAAACATGATAATGTTAAGGTGATTGATTTCGGTTTTGGAAAAAAATTAATAGGACGGGATCAGGATGGAAGAAGTGTTCTTTTAAACTGGCCAGTAACACAGTTGCCAAATGAAACAGCCGATGAAGGAATATACAACCATCAAAGTGAAATTTACTTTGTTGGAAAATTATTTAGTAGTATTATTGGTGATGATCTTACTAATTTTAAGTTTAAGCATATTATCGACAAGATGAATCAATTAAATCCTCATGATAGATATGCCTCATTTCATGAAATTTCAGTTACTATTTCTCAGGGAGTACTTGGAGAAATAAACTTTACAGAAGATGAAAAGATTTTATATAGGAATTTTGCAGATATACTTTCAAATTTTATTTTAAAACATTTAAATCGGTATGAGCCTGTGAATGACCCTAATGTAACAATAAATAGATTAGCTACTCTAATACGAAATAGTTCTCTTGAAACTTATATTCAGGACAATAGTCAATTAATAAATTGCTTTGTTAATAGTAGTTATGAATATACACGAAGAAACGATATTCCACTTTCATTAGTAATTGAATTTTATAAACTATTACAACGATTAGTCTCTTATAAACAAAAAATAATGTTAGATAATATAAATAACAGATTATCTAATATAAAAATAGAAATAGACTTAGATGATTTACCTTTTTAAAAAGTAAGGGTAATACCATTGCTTTTTACAGAGAAGTTATCCAATTGGATAACTTCTCTTATTTATTCATTAAATAGAATAAATAAGTTTTAGAATATCTTAGCTGTTAATACCATTTAGAAATAAGAAGTGAAGATTTTAATTATTTATAAACTTTAAACGATCGTATACTTCATATTTTTTAAAATTCACCTCGAGTTCATTGTACAAAAAACGGTCGTTTTTGTTACAAGAATAGTATCATTATAAAAACATCCATAAACTCAGGAAATGGTTGTAACAAAAATATGTAACAAAATAAAATGTAACAATATGATAATTTTATAGTTTTTGATACAATAGAATAAAAAAAGGAGACATGACCTGGTGAAATTTGGATATATGCGTGTGTCAACAATGGATCAGAATCTCGACAGACAAAAAAGTCAGTTGGAAGATTCAGGATGCCAAAGGATTTTCTTTGAAAAAGTTACTGGAACGAAAAGAGACCGACCTGAACTGAATAGTATGCTCGAGTTTTTAAGAACGGGTGATGAAGTGGTAGTTACAGATCTTACCAGGTTATCTAGATCGACAAAGGACCTCATTGAGATTACTGAGAAAATATCCCAAAGAGGTGCTCACCTGAAAAGTTTGAAAGAAGCATGGCTGGATACAACAACGGCTCATGGAAAAATGCTTTTTACCATTTTTGCAGGAATCGCTCAGTTTGAACGTGACTTGACTTCTGAACGTACGAAAGAGGGAATCCTTGCTGCAAGAAAGAGGGGAAAGCATCCGGGAAGGCCTAAAGCTGATACTGAAAAGATACAATATGCGCTCTATTTAATAGAGCAGGGAATTACGCAGATGGAAGCTGCTGAAAAGGCTGGAATTTCTCGTATGACACTTTATAGAAAAATGCAAGAACTACAGCTGAAATAAATACGATGTATATAGCTATATATAATAGTAGAAACTCGTCTAGAAGAACACGTTCCAAAGACGAAATCAATGTGAACCAACCTAAATGGGTTGGTCTTTTTTTGTCGGGAAAATTGATAAGGAGTCTGCTTACAGCTGAATAGAAAAAGAGTGCTTCGGTTCAGAGGTGTCCTACAGGAAATAGTAAAGTAATCAGTTAAAATAGTGTGCTTTTTCATTAATGTAATTTAAACAGGATGTTGGATAATTGTGATAAAATGGAAATATCAGTTATTCCATTAAAGCAGGATTGTGGAATAAGAAATTTTGGAGGTGCTTATGTTTACATACGATTCATTCGAAACCTTAGGAGCATTCACGTTATTAAGACCTATCTATGTCACGTTTATTATTACGGCTTTGCTTATGTTTTTTATCATCATTTTTCCTAAAATAAAGCTGGCTAGTGGTCTATCTGTAGTGGGATTATCAATAGTATCGGTAATTGCATCTGCACAATTGCTTTACTACGACGCAATAATTGTAGATGAACTTGGTTTAGGAGGAGATGTAGTTACTACCTATATGTTCTTAGTAATTTTAATCCTCGGATTCGTTAACCCAATCACCTTTTATATACGACGTAAAAACCTAACGAATTAATCTTCTGTAAATGGGAGCGATTGCTTAACAAAGTGTCTCCTTTTCTTATTGAAGAATCGGGCGAGATTTTTGAAAAAGGGTTTATCCTAAAAATATCTGAAGGAGATGCTTATATGAGTGGTGATGGAGTAATATGGAGCGTATTATTCTTGAGTCTAATAGTTTTAAATATCTTAGCTATAACTTTATACAAGAAAGAAAAAATGCCTTTATGGGGGTCTGGTTTAATTATTGGAATTCTAGGACCAATAATTGCTTTTATATCGGGCTCTGTTTTTGTAAAGGTTGACCACAGTATGGGTGGAGACGGTGTAGGAGCAGCCTTTGGAGCTGCTTTCATAGGTATAGTCATCGTGAGTAATGGAATACTCTATCTCATTATCGGTATCATTTCCGTGATTAAGAATTTCATTAGACAACGTAATTTAAACCAGTCAAGATAGAAAAAACAATAGTTTTTCAATAATAGGGGGCTTTAATGGAAGAAGAAAAAAGGAACTTTGATATACTGCTGAAGTTCCTTTTTTTGCTGTTTTGTTAATACCGGTTAATAAATGGCAGTATGAATAGCACCTTAATCATAAGGACTTTGCTGCTAAACAAAGTTCTGCTAATTGCTATGAGACTTGATAGGTTAAATATGAGTAGTAACTACAAGTTACTCTATTAAAAAGCATACCAGCTTTCAAACGAACTTGTTAATAAAAGAATTCTAATTTTTGATTGGAAAAAATCCAACAATGAACAAGTACTAATCTTTGACTTGAACATGATAGAGTGTGGGTCGCAAGCGATAGACAATGGATGGTGTTTTGGGACTTAGTTGATATCCTTTCTGATTTCCCTGACGATGTGAGTGATTTCCAATAGAATGATTTTTTCCATGGCGAGAGAAACCGAACCGGTGGATCCAGGCATGGAGAAAACAGCCGTGTTTTTTGCGATCCCGGCAGTTGCTCTACTCATAATTGCAGCAGATCCGATATCTTCTGTATAGCTCAGCATACGGAATATCTCACCAAACCCTGGGAGCTGCTTTTCAATTAAACTTTCGACGACATCAATGGTTACGTCACGTTTCGCTACACCCGTTCCTCCATTCAACAATATCACATCAATTTCTCTGTCTAAACATCCTGCCATGACTTCTTTATAGATGGCTGCAAAGTCATCTATCACAATCTGATAATCCCGAATTGAATGTGACCTTTTCTGAAGCATCTCAATGATTAATTGACCACTTTTATCGGTCTCTTTCGAACGAGTGTCACTGACTGTAATGACTTTGCAAATTATATTTTTAGGTGCTTCAAGTTTATGTTGGGTAACACTCATTACCTATTCTCCTCTCATAAAGTATTTAATCAAACTCTTTAAAAGATTTTGGACGATTCAAAGACGAATGACTTTCCTCATCAAGATAAATACGACTTTGAACGGCCATATTCTGTCGATTATACTTACCAGAATAAGCAGGGCTTTCCTGATCAAGTTCGGCTAATACGAGTTGACATATCCTTCTACCAGCAATTAATTCAATTGGAACTTGGTTCGCATTGTATAATTCAAGGGTAATACGACCTTCGAAGCCAGGATCCACCCATCCTGCATTTTGGATAAATAATCCAAGTCTCCCGATAGAACTTCTCCCTTCGACAAAAGCCGTTAGATTATTAGGAAGCTTAACCCACTCTAGTGTCGTACCCAGAATAAATCCATTGGGAGGAATCAATATCTTTTCTTCATAAAACTCTTTATAGGCAGCTTCTTTTTCCAATGATAGGCAAGAAACTGATGTTTCATCGATCGCTAAGAAATGGTTTCCAAGGCGAAGATCGATTGAAGCTGGCTGAAGTTGAGAATTAGTTAATGGTTGAACCTCCAACTTTTTTTCGTTCATCTTTTGTTGAATGGTTGCACAAGAAAGAATCATTTATAGGTACCTCCAAATGTTATTAAGGGGAAAGGAAATACACACCCCTTGCAAAACGTAATGATTACGATTTATAATGGTGATTATAATTTATCATTTCATTTAGATTTGGACAAGTACTTTTACCGATTCCGATGGAGAGAGCGACTATTTGATTTAATCTGAAAGAAATAGAAGGAGGAGCACTATGGCGACTTGGGATTTAACCAATACAAAGCATCATTTATTATTTTGCAACGGGAGCAGTTGCAATCAAGCAGGCGCAGAGGAGCTAACTCAAGCCATCCGCAGGGAAATTTCTGAAAGAGAAATGGATGATGTCATTCACACTACACGAACACGTTGCAACGGAAGGTGCCATGATAGGTGTGTGGTCATCGATTATCCAAAAGGAACCTGGTATAAGGATTTAAAACCGGAAGATGCTTCCCCGTTCATTGATTCTCTCCTTGTCAATGAGGATTATATAGAAAAAGTAAGCCACACCGTTCACGATCAAGGGTTTAAGCGTTCTGACGGCATTAGTTCTGGTGTATCTAAGGACAAAGAACGAGTAATGAAAGTTTCAAAAACATTGTAAAAGAAGGAGCAAAAAAAGTGATTAATCCAAACAAAATCCCTGTAACGATCCTGACCGGATATTTAGGTGCAGGAAAAACCACGCTTTTAAACCGTATTTTAACAGAAAAGCATAACCAAAAAATTGCAGTCATTGTCAATGAGTATGGAGAAGTTGGGATAGATAATCAGCTTGTCGTCGATGCAGATGAAGAAATCTTAGAAATGAACAATGGGTGCATTTGCTGTACAGTTCGTGGAGATTTAATTCGTATCTTACGGACTCTTGTGTTTTCCATGGAACAAGGTCAAGTGAAGTTTGACCGTGTATTAATTGAAACTACCGGCTTAGCTGATCCTGCACCTGTCGCTCAGACATTCTTTATGGATGATTTACTCTCTAAGAATTTTGAAGTGGACAGTATTATTACCGTGATAGATAGAAAGCATATTACGATGCATTTGGATGGCCATGATGAAGCTCAAGAACAAATTGCTTTCGCTGATGTAATGATTTTAAATAAAACAGATTTGGTATCAAAAGACGATTTGAGTACGTTGGAACGAAGAATTATTAAGATGAATCCTGCAGCTAGACGGCTTCACGCCCAAAATTGCAATATCGAGTTAAAAGATATCTTAGGCATTAATACGTTTGATCTGAATCGCAAGCTTGAAATTGACCCCCACTTTTTAGAAGACCATCACCATCACCATCATGATGATAAGGTTTCATCCATTGCCTTTAGGGAAGAGAAACCTCTGGATTTCGAGAAAGTAAACAGGTGGATGGCTTATCTTGTACGTGAAAAGGGACAAGATCTTTTGCGTTACAAAGGTATTCTTCATATTCACGGAAGTGAACAACGACTCGTTTTTCAGGGTCTCCATATGTTGTTTTCTGGGCATCCTGATCGGAAATGGAGAGAGAACGAAACAAGAGTCAGTGAGCTCGTTTTTATTGGGAAGGACTTAAATAAAGAAGAGTTAGAAGAACAATTTAAACGATGCATAGCAAACTGAAATTGCTAGCCAAGAGATTGTGAGTATACTTGAAAAAATAAGCTCTAGGATGTAATAACTATAGAATTTCAGCTGACTATCAAACACTAAGGAGGTATTTATTATGGTGCTTGATAACCTTTACCGGCAAGTTATCATGGATCATTATAGACAAAAGCGGAATTTTGAGGAGTTAGAAGGAAGAAATGTGCAAAAGGTACATTATAAAAATCCTACTTGCGGTGATATCATGACATTGTTTTTAGACATTAATCAAGACCGAGTGAAAAAAGCAGCTTTTATTGGAGAAGGTTGCAGCATTAGCATGGCATCTGCTTCTATGATGACAGGTCTTATTGAAAACAAATCGATTAAAGAAATTGCATCCATTAGAGAAGCGTTTGAGAATTTAATTCGCTATGGAAAAACACCAGATGCTTTGGACTTAGGAGACAGTATTTCTCTGCAGAGTGTTCATCAATTAAGAGCGAGACATAATTGTGCATTAATGACGTGGCAGGCACTAGATAAACTATTGAAAGACGATAAGGAGTACAACGTCCCTGCAATGAGGTAGAATCAGGAAGTATTAACTGTTTGGTCACTTGCTTTAGTAAATTAGATGATATTTTAGGAGGAGTTATGAGCTCTAACATACATTCTTTTCAACTAGGGAAATTTCATTTGAAAGCTATATCGGATGGTGTCTTTCCTGTCTCTAAAGATTTCTTTTTCAAAAATACTCCCGATACCATCATTCAGCACATTCCACCCCATTATGATGCACCACTTAATTTCTTGTATATAGATACAGGTGAAAAAAAGATTTTAGTGGATGCAGGATTTGGTGTAGAGCATCTGCCGACAAGTGATCAGTTGCTGAGTCATCTCCAACGGGAAGGAATTTCACCTGAAGACATACACACGGTTATTATTACTCATGGCCATCTGGATTAAATCGGAGGATTGTCTCATGAAGGAGATCCTATCTTTCCAAATGCACAGCATATGATAAGAGAAGAAGAATGGCATGACTGGATGGCTCGTCCTGACACAAATGAATATAATAAATTATTCGCGTTAAAAAATCAAATAAAGTTAATTTCGTCTGACCTTGACATTCATCCTGGTATCCGTCTTCAGCATACACCAGGTCATACAAAGGGCCATCTGGCGATCTCCATTCAATCAGAAGGTTCTACATTGTTAGTGGCTTCAGATATTCTCAATGATCCGAGCACCCTTAAGCATCTACCTTCACATATCGCTGCTGAGGTGGAACCAGAAAAAGGACTTCTGACACGTGAGTTATTTTTGGAACAAGCTTATACTCAATCAGCACAGGTTTTTGTGTGTCACTACCCTTATCCTGGGTTAAGCCATGTAGAGAAAAATGATGAGGGGTGGACTTGGCTTCCTATTGGAGCTGATGAGAGGGGCTGATGATTTGCAAGAAGAGACATACATAAAGCGCATTAAACAAAACGGTTACAAATGTACACCACAACGTTTGGAGATCTTATCTTATTTTCTAAGGCAGAGAAACCGGTTGGTATCAGCCAAGCATTTACTCTTGCACCTTCGAAATACATTTGGAAAAGTCAGCTTTGATACCATTTATCGAAATCTCTCTTTGTTTTCTGATATTGGATTAACGGATTTCACTTTTAAAGACGGAGAAAACTTCTATTATTTAAAAGAAGATAAACAGACCCATCAAAACCTTTTCATCTGTAAGAAGTGTTTGACTACGAAGAATCTTACGATGTGTCCGATGGATATTATCCAGGACCTTGAAGGTTATACGATTTATCATCATAGGTTCGAAGTTTACGGAATCTGTCCGTCTTGTTTGTAAAGAAATGTCTAGGCGCAGTCTCTTCCTTCAGAAAGCTTTTCACAAATAAAAAATTCGTATCAGTATTAAATCGTAATATTTACGATTTTAGGAGGTAAATGATGAAGAACATACCAGTGACTGTTTTAAGTGGCTATTTAGGTGCAGGGAAAACAACGGTTCTCAATCACATATTGAATAACCGTGATGGACTAAAGGTGGCGGTTATCGTTAATGACATGAGCGAAGTCAATATCGATGCAGAAACCGTTAAGCAAGGCGGAGGATTAAAAAGGACAGAAGAAAAACTCGTGGAAATGTCAAATGGCTGCATTTGCTGCACGCTACGTGAAGATCTGCTAATAGAAGTTGAAAAGCTTGCACGAGAGGGAAACATTGATTACATCGTCATTGAGTCTACTGGAATCAGTGAGCCTGTTCCAGTTGCCCAGACTTTTTCGTATATTGACGAGGAATTGGGAATTGATCTCACGCGGTTTTGCACACTCGATACGATGGTTACTGTTGTGGATGCCAATCGATTTTGGCATGATTTTCGATCAGGAGACAGCCTCCTTGATCGAAAAGAAGCTCTAAGTGATGAAGATGACCGTGAAATTGCAGATTTATTGCTAGATCAAATAGAGTTTTGCGATGTGCTGATCGTGAATAAGTGTGATCTTGTCAGTGAGGAAGCACTAAATCACTTAGAACAGGTTCTTCGGAAGCTCCAGCCAGAAGCGCGAATGATTCGAACAAGCAAGGGGGAAATTCGATCAAGTGACATACTTAATACAGGGCTCTTCGATTTCGAAAAGGCCAGTGAGTCAGCTGGGTGGATCAAAGAGCTAACGGCAGGACATCAAGAACATCAGCCGGAAACCGAAGAATATGGCATTAGCTCTTTTGTCTATAAGAGAAGACTTCCTTTTCATAGTGACCGGTTTTATCAGCTTATGCATTCTCTTGCCAAAAACGTTGTAAGGGTAAAAGGAGTTGCCTGGTGTGCAACAAGAAACGAGTTTGCTCTTTCGGTGTCTCAAGCAGGACCCTCTATTATTATTGAACCGGTTTCATATTGGGTAGCAACCTTGCCAAGACTTAAACAAGAGGCAATCTTAAATGAAAATCCACATATTGAAAAAGAATGGGATCCCGAATTTGGTGACCGTATGACACAAATGGTATTCATTGGAACAGATATGAATGAAAAAGAGGTTTCCAAACAATTGGATGCATGCTTGTTGACTAATGATGAATTCAATAATGATTGGAATATGCTAACCGATCCTTTTGATTGGGAAATCCCAGTAAGAACCTAATAAAAACCCTGTAAAGGGTTTTTATTGTTATGTAATCTTTATTCTTTGATATAAAAAATAATTAGTATGGCTGGGGTATTATCATTGTGACCATAATGACGGTTTGGCAGGAATTTGGGAGAATGAGTGCGTCGCTATGTAACTCAAAAAAGATGGGCATTTCTTTTCTTCGCACCGGCATCATTTTTAGCTTTAGCCTGTTGTTTTAACGTATATAAACGAACAAAGAAACCTAATTAATAAACTGGAAAGAGGGACATGGTATGAAAAAAGAAGTTGAAATTTATATCCTGACTGGATTTCTTGGAAGTGGAAAGTCAACTTTGCTAAAGGATTTATTGATAGAAGAAAAAGAAAAAGGCCGAAAAGTGGCTGTGTTAATGAATGAGCTTGGTGAATATTCTGTTGATACGGGGATTATTGGGACAGATGTTGCCCTTAGGGAACTTTTAAATGGGTGCATTTGCTGTACGATGAAAGATGAGGTGGAGATTCAACTTCTTACGTTGTATCAGCAGGAAAAGCCTGACGTTATTTATATTGAAGCTACAGGTGTTGCACACCCAATTGAGATATTAGATGCTTGTTTGTCGCCAGTTATTGCTCCGTATGTTCATGTTAGATCAATTATTAGTTTAGTAGATTCAAAGAGATGGATCAATCGAAAAGAGTTAAACCTCCAGCTTCAAAAATTATTAAAAGAGCAGGTTAAGTATGGTGATCACATTATAATAAATAAATTGGACACTGTGTCAGAAGAAGAACAAACTGTTATTCAGGAAGACATAGCAGAACTAAATCCAAGGGCTAGTCTTTTCATGACCACCTTTTCAGATATTCCATTATCTGAAATCAGGAAAAGTCGAGAAGAAAAGAACAATCAAGACCAAGAAAAGTTGCATGTTCATAATCACCTACATATCCAATCGATGACTTATCCATTTCAAGGAGAAATACTTAGAGCGTCATTTGAGCAATGGCTTGAAAAGATTTCACCTACTATTTATCGGATTAAAGGGTTTGTTCGCTTTAAAGGAGATCCTCGTACACATTTGGTTCAATATTCATACGGAGTTCCGTATATCTTTGCCCAGTCGATCAAGTTTCCATTAAACATGGTCATAATAGGAGATAGCTTAGATAAAGACAAGCTGAAACAGGAGTTATCAGCCTTGGAGCACTAGGAAAATTACATTGAATTAAATAATTTAGCAAAGGGGTACTTTTCATGGGTGAAATGCTCCGTAAAGCTGTTGAAAGCAGAAAGAAGTTTATTATTCATGCTCTCTTAAAAAATGGACGTTATGAAAAAGATGATAAGCAGTTATATCAACTCTGCCTTAGTGATTTGGAAAGGGAGTATTGTCATGCAAATGAGGAGAAGATTGGTTATTCAAAAGAAAACTTTTAAAGAGTTAATAGACGATAATAAGAAAAGTATCTTGGATGATGCTAATCTATTAGATGAAATTTACGAAAAGATGGACAATAAATATTTAGTGACAACAAGTAGAGAAAAATCAAATGAGTCACCTCTTTATCGAGGTATTGATAAGAGATGATTTTGTATATTTCATGAGTATGTATTGGAAAGTCTATTTGGTAAATATAGACTTTTCAGATTTGCATAGGAATAGGCCAAGAGATTATATTTAGTTGCAAAAAGAAACGAATTTGATGCCTACTTTTGAGAAGAGAAGATCCAAGGGTTAAACAATGGAAATCATAACTATGAGGACTATAAATTTTTCGTGTTGATGGGCCTCATATAATAGCTGATGCTTGCTCGGATGTGCTTGTACAAGAAGTCACGAATCATACATGCTTACGTTTAATAAAGATTAAAGAACTAAAAAAGAAATGATAATATAAAGGAAAAGTGCTTGATCTAAGGATCAAGCACTTTTTTGTAACAGCAGCTGTTTTGCTGAAAAAATTAGAAACGTCCACCCATGTTTTGTTGAGCAAACTGCACCAATCTCTTCGTAATTTCGCCACCAACAGAACCATTAGCGCGTGCAGTAGTTTCAGCTCCTAAATGAACACCAAACTCTTGAGCAATCTCTAATTTCATTTGGTCAATTGCTTGCTGAGCTCCTGGAACCAACAATTCGTTGCGATTACTGTTTCTTTCTGTCATGGAATACAACTCCTTTATAAAGTGTAGAGGTTATGCTGGACTTGCACCAGCTGTAAATACTCTTTTTACCCTCTAGGCTAACCCTTAGAGGTTATTATTCCTTATAAAATGATATTTATGTAATTATAAACTTCCAAGTCAACACTAAGATAAAGGTAGAAGGAACAATTTAATAATCACCCTGAAAGATAAGGGAGTGAAGGATTTTCGTTATAACTTTGCGTTAAATTCTTATTTAACGAATATAATGCAGATAGATGTAATATATGGTAAAGTTAATTAAAAACCTTTTTAGATAATTACTTAAAGTTCTTATTTATTTAATCTTTTTGCATTTTACCATTTTCAAATAACTCTATATTAGGAGAGATAATTAGATGCTTAAGTGTAGAGGTAGCAAATGTAGAGAACAGTTAGTTAAGCAGTACAAGATAATTCCTCGTTCACACACAAAGCTCCTAAACGGACAGGTAAAGAAAAGCTGCACTGGTGATATTTTAATAGATAGCTATTATTCCTTTGAATACACTAGTCGAGTAGATTCAATGGATAAAGGTGGTTTTTTCTGTGGCAGCCATGCAACAAAACATTTTTTACAGTTAATAAGCCATCCTGGTTTAGCAGAATTTAACCCTCTCTCATCTTTTGGTAAGCCCACAGATTCATATTTGAGTAGCAACTCAAACAAAAATAAGCGTTGGGATCCTACAGCAAAAGAGCTTTATAATGCTATAAACTTGTTAATAATTTGTTGGGATAAACCCATCTATGGAAAATTAGCAGTAATTAAAGAAGGTTTAGAAAAGTTTCCGGATAAATCCTCTTTTTGTGAAAAAATTAAGCATGTAAATGCAATAATTAGTAAAGATTCAAGAAAAAGAACTTTGTCTACAATGTTAACTGAATTAAAAAAAACTAATCCTACATTAAAAACTTATAAATTTAATTTACTTAATACAGAATTATATGATATGAAAATCCCCTCAAACTTTTAATTACGATGAATTAAGGCAGGAAAGTTATTCACAGGTTCTCATTGTTCTGTGGAGGTATATTGGATTTAAATATCTTATTGCGCATTCTCAAAGAGCGTAAATAATCTACCATATGGTTTAGGCAATTATTCTCCATCAATTCGGTTGACAATTCCGGTTTTGTTGAATGTTTAACTTTAATAAAGTTAATAAGTCTTAAATTTCTGTCAGGGTTGTGAAGAGTTAGGGAAAAATAAAAAGGAGATATTTATATGCCCATACAATCAAGACAAAGAATTATTCATGAAAAAAGGTTAGATTCTCACCTCCCTTCGTTACCCGATTATGTAATTGAATATATATTGTCTAAAAAAAGAGCCGGATACTCCTCTTCTACCCTTCTAGGGTACGTCCATGAGTACATAAAGTTTTTTTCTTGGCTGCAGGAACAGGGAATCTCTAAAGTAGCAGATATTAAAGATATTCCGTACACTGTTCTTGCTGTTTTAAGTAAAGAAAATGTAGAGTTTTATATTGATTATTTACAAGAAGAAGACATTAGAACTGAAAAAGAAGTAAATGCCGGTCTTCCGGTGAGAACAAGATCTTCCCAGGCTGTCTATAGAAATGTTAATGCTTTAAAATCCTTGTTCAATTACTTAACGCAAGAAACTGAGAACGAAGACGGAGAATGTTATTTCTATAGAAACGTATTTAGTAAGATAAAACAAAAAAAGGAACAAGAAACTTCTAAACGTAGAGCAAAGAAAATAAACTCTACAGTGCTTACTACTGAAGAAATTAATGAATTGCTGGACTTCATCAAATTTGATTATGAAAAAGATTTAAGTGGCCGCAAATTAACGTCCTTTCTCAAACAAAAAGAAAGAGATATTGCAATTATTAGCATGCTCCTGGGAAGTGGGGTCCGGGTAGGTGAGATAGCCAGTTTAACTCTTACGGACATTGATTTTAAAGAAGAAGAAATAGACATCATTCGTAAAGGTAGCAAAGAGGATACAGCAGACGTGCTCCCTTCTGCTCTGGAGGATCTTAAAGATTACTTGTCAGTAAGAAAAGAACGATTTAAGACGAAGAACACAGATGTATATGTTTTTGTTACTAATTATGCCGGCAAGATTCACCCAATTTCTGTCCGCAGCATTCAGAATATGGTTTCTTCTTATACGAAAGCTTTTAAAATAAAATATGATGAATTTTATAGAGGAAACGGGTTGAGCCCACATAAATTAAGACATACTTTTGCAACTGACTGGATCAATAAAGGTGGAAATATAGTACTCTTAAGGGACCAGCTAGGGCACAGCTCAATAGAAACGACTTCTAAGTATACTAACCTCTCCAAAAAAGAAGGTAAGAAAGTAATGAACGCCATAGAAGAAACAAGAGCTAGCAATGTTAATTTATTGGATCGGTAACTCTTCAGATTAACTTCATAAGCATACTAAACAAAGCCCTTATCGAATTCGATAAGGGTTTTTGTTTAGGCGTTTACTGCAGCAACTATATTCCCATCTTCTCAAGAGATCTTTTAAGAATGTTTTCATCAATTTGGTTTACCATAGAATATTTTTCTTTATAAATAGCCTTTATAACATCATTCATCTCTCTCTCTATTATCTGATTCTGGTGATGTCTTTTATAAAATAGATTTAACGGGACATCGTTTTCCTCTGAATGTAAAGACGGTTGAACGTAATTTATCCTAGTGTACCGTTTGTAGTTATTTTTCTTGAAAAACTGGCTTCTTTTAATGCATTTTTCCTTTTCTTCCTCTGTGTGTGCCATTTCTTCTGTTTCCGTTTCTAAAACTATTGTATTTACTGACGGGTTTCCTGCTGAAACAGCATCTTGATTTAACAATTCTTCTAATCTTTTAAGAGTTCTTGTTCCCACTCCCTTACTTCGCGCTAAGGGATTTGTAACAATATATACGATGAAACCAGCATTTACTTCAGCCAAATAGTGCCCTGTTGCAAAAGATACAAGTTCTTCTCCCTCAAGACCAATTAAGAATCTGAAATTATTCGGTTTTCGATTGTTCCCGTACTTTAAGCTGTTGAAAAAAGTGTTATGGGACTCTCTTACTTCAATAGGAAAGGTTCTGTTATAAAGCAGAAAAACTTCGTCCAAATGCTTTTGATTAGTCAATGTTATTTCATTCCATTTTAAATTCATGATTGCTCCCCTACTTCTATTATCTATTCAATCCAATAATAATATTGCGTTTGAATTTAACATATATGTATATGTTAAATACAACATTGCTGTAATCAACAACTTATGTCTCATTATGGTTTGAATTTTTATACTCAGTATACCTAAAAAGTATTTTATAGAAAGTGAAAGAGTAAAAGAAGATATGTATTTAATTTAAATGAATTAAAGGAGCCAGCTTGTTAAAATCACACTATGGGTTTTAAATGTAGAATCATATTTCTTAGTTGTGCAATATCTAGATTCAATAAAATTTATACAACATTATTAAAATTGTTTTTAAAAAAGTAAATAATGTTGACAATGATATATATGTTAATGCATATGTTGTTTTATGTTAAAAATGAGACAGCGCGCACTGTCAGTGCGCGCTGCTGAAATTTTGAGAATTAAACCTTACTTATTGGCTCCATAGCTGATAAGGTTCGTAAATATTCGATAGCCCCCAGGCACCTGCCCCTGAATTTGACGGTAAAAGACCAAGTTTGTATAGAGGTAGGTCCCTTTTCCGTAGTTTGCCATCAAGATTCCGCCATCGAAGGCTTCCTCATTAGGGTCCGCCATGCTAACGAACGTTTCAAAACGATCGTCCCACTTCATCGGATAATAGAGTCCGCGCTCCTGGACCCAGCCACTCCAATCCTTTTCTGTAATTTTGTTAGGATAGTTGAAAAGGGCTGTCTCTGGCTGAAGTACATTGACAGCCGCATTTTCATCTGTCACTCTCCACCGGATAGAAGGATTTCCTATGGTAAGTGGATACGGTGCCGTAGTCATCGCATTCCATCCATCGTTAGGTTTGTGGTATTGGACAACAAGGTGCCCGCCATCTTCTACATATTTCATGAGGCGTGCATTATTTGTTTTCAGGTCTTCTCTTGAGAGGTAGGCCCTGATTCCGGTAACAATCGTATCGTATTGACTCAAGTCCCCTGTTGCAAGATCCGATTCAGACAACTCAATAATATTTAACCCTGTATTCCGTAAAGAATCTGCAACAGTATCAAATCCGCTGTCAATATAGCCTATTTTCAGGTCTGGCTGCTGCAGCAGTTCAAAAGCCACTCCATCTATTTGTGCAGGATACTGATAATAGAACGTTCCTATGTGGTCATATTTTATCTCCTGTATGGTGGAGCTATAGGTCTTTCCGTTTGCAGTTGCTTTCGCTGCAATCTGAAACTTGCCCTCTGAAATTCCTTTTGGAGGAGTCAGTTTGAATGCCACATCTTTTTCTTCATGCTGTTTACTGAAAGCGACGTCTGTCTTTTTCGGTGTTGCCTTCCAGCCATCAGGAACGTCTAACGAGATGGAAGATTGATTTTTACCCCTTTGATAGCTCTTAATCTTTACTGTAACAGGTATCTCTTTTTGTACATTTGCAGTGTTAACAACAACATCCTTAGGTGACATGGAAAGTGAAAGATCAGGAAGAACGGCTACTGTTTCTTCTAATTGCTTTGTGTACCCCGTCTGTGTGCCGTTGAATTTGTAATTAACATTGATTTGCACGGCAGGTTCTTCGTAGGCATGGTAGTATTGGGCGTTCTTTGGAACACTAACCTGGTAGCTGATCTCTTTTCTCTCTCCAGGAGAGAGTTTTTTTACTCTGTCTCCAGTCTGTACTTTCCATCCTTTAGGGAGAATCAAGTTCAGATCCATGTTTTTCAGTGTTTGCTTCCCTTTGTTTTTCAATGTAATTTTGATGGTCGTTTTTTCGCCTTTCGTTAAAACATTTGATGCTGTTTTAACAGAAACTTCAAGGTTTGAAGAAACAAGGCTTACGGTTTCAAGCTGATCTTCTTTGATAGACAGCTTATGCAGAAGATCTTTTTTCAGTTTCTCATCAAGTTTAGCTTTATTTGTTTTTTTGGTTAATTTACGGACATCATCTAATGCCGTTTGTGTTTTGGTGAATACCTGGTTTCTGTTTGGATACGCTGAAACGATCTTATCCAAATCTTTTTGAAGTTCTGTAAAATGCACGCCTAGAGATTTCTCTTTTTTAGGAAGTGCCTGTGCCCATTCTGCTAAGTCGTAAGGTACTCCTGCGAATAATTCATTGCTTTCATTCGTATCAACTGACGCTTTAAGCAATTCCAGGTGGGTTTGTCTAGGAGCGACCGGGATGTCGTTGCCCATGCCTTGGCTTTTGTGCATGTAACGTGATTCTTCTCCAAGCTGAGGGTAGGACATGTTGTAGACAGGATCGAGCATGCCGATCTCAATTGAGGTAGTAGCTGTTTGTTGTGATTCTGCCGGAAGGAACAATTTCTTAACTTGCCATACGGACAGTCCTTCCTTTAACTGCTGAGGGTATATATTGGGATTTGCTGCATCTTCAAAAGCTCGTTCACTTAAAATTTCCATTGCTCTGTGGTGTCCATGCTGGGTGTGGTCGTTTCTGAAAGACGGCATAAGGATATCAGGATGATACGTGCGAATGAAACGGATTAAACGTTCGTAAGTGAGGTCCTCTCCCCATTTTTCTAACGTTTCTTCTGGAGTTTTGGAGAAGCCGAAGTCATAAATTGGATCAGAAGTGGTCTTGCTCAAGTGATACGATTTAACGCCTGTTATTTTCGACGCTTCAATCATTTCCCTGGAGCGAATAATTCCCAGTGCATTGTCTAGCTCGCTGCCGATTTCGTTTTGTCCGCCCTCGCCTCTATTGGCGATCAGACTGGCAGTCGTAACGCCAAGACCTCTTGACAGATAAGCTAAGAAATCACTTCGTTCATCATCGGGATGAGCACCGGTATTTAAGAAAGTAACCGTTGTTTCTAGAGGCTTTAACGTGTTCCACAGTTCAACATCGTGTTTTTCCCCAGAAGCATTTGCCCTTCCTCCCAATTGCAGCGAAGATAAGACGAGACCGATAGAGAGAAAGATTACTATAAGTTTTTTCAATGAATGTAACCCCTTTCATTTTTTTGTTTTCTTTTCGTTGATATCTCCTTTCCAGCCAGGCGGGCATATAGTAGGTTAGTGAATCTTACTAACTAACTCAGGGTGAGAAACCTTACTTAATGAATAACACAAAGACCAAAAAAAGTAAATACTCTATATTTTCAGATAAATAAAGGTGGTGTTTATTTATTCCAACAGTTTTAGTGGGGATAACCTTTGTAAACGTGCTGAAATTACGATATATTTTAATTACTTATGAACTATATCAATATATTGAGGCCGTGATGCTATGAGTTTCAAAGGAATTCCCATGCATATGAAATCATACAATAAAAAGTGTATTCTTCAGTGCATTAAAGATCAATCTCCTATATCAAGAGCAGAAATTGCTGTAAAAACGAATATAAGCAAACCTACGGTTTCACTTTTAGTAGACGAATTAATCAGTGATAACTGGGTGCTTGAACGGGGGATAGGCGAGTCGTCCTCCCAAGGCGGAAGGAGACCTATCCACTTATATTTTAATGAGAAGGCCGCTTATATCTTTGGAACGGATATTGGCGGCACCAATGTCAGGATGGTTTTAAGTGACTTGAGTGGTAACGTTGTATCTTCCTGCAGCTTTTCAACACAAAAATATTTAAACTCAGGATTGCTTAAACATCTGTCCCAAAAGGCAGAGAAGATGCTGAAAAAGCAAAACCTTCAAGGTGCAAAGGTTCTCGGGATGGGTGTTGGCGTACCGGGCATCACAAATACATCCACAGGCGTTGTGGTTGAGGCACCAAGCTTAAACTGGATAAACTACTCTTTCATTGAAGAGAGCAAGCGCTATTTTTCTTTCCCTGTATTTGTTGATAATGATGTCAATGTTGCGTGCCTTGGGGAACAGTGGCTTGGAAATGCCAGAAATAAACGAAACGTTCTCTATATTTCAGTGGGTACCGGGATTGGCTGCGGAATTGTCATCAATAATCAGCTTTACCGCGGATCAGCGAGTGCCGCAGGGGAAATAGGGTATATGGTCACCGATAAAAATGATATCAAGAACGATTTTAAGCCGGTCTTCACCCATTACGGTTATCTTGAAAGTGTTGCAGGAGGAAAATCAATCGGGAATGCGTTTGCTGAGAAGGTAAAGTGTATGCCGGATCACCCTCTGTATGACGCTTCTATTTCTTCAGGCCTAACTGGAGAAGATGCGTTTAATGCTGCCAAACGCGGTGATAAGACTGCACTATCTGTTATTGATGAAGCGAGTGAGCACTTAGCTTACGGCATCATAAATGCTGCGAGCTTGCTCAATCCGGAAATCATCATATTAGGAGGAGGCGTCTTGAAATCATCAGATCTCATCCTTCCGAAAATAGAAGAAATCATCTCGAAGTATCTTCCGAGCACGGTGGAATTAAAATGTTCTTATTTAGGCGAAGATTCCGGGCCAATCGGCGCTGTTTCCCTTTTTCTGAGAGAGTACGACAGTATTGTTCAATTTACGTAAACAAAACCTGCTTTTGTTAACGGGTTTAGGTTTTCGAGTACAAAACTAAAAATCACAGATCAAAAGGAGTGCCGAATCGTATTGATTTTGTCACTCCTTTTTTCTTGATTTACCGGCGTTTTTGACGATAAATCTTCATTGTTCTTCAAATTATGTGATGAGATTTCTTATACACTTTAAGGCAAACAAAAAAGAACTGAGCGCAGTATGCATGATAAAATGGAAATATCAGTTATTCCATTAAAGGGCAGTTTAATAGAATAATGGTTTCAACTTTTTATTCAACAATCGGGCCAGATTGTTGAAGATCGCTTAGTAATAAGTTAATAGTTAATATATAGATGTATATATTTCACTTGAACTAAGCCGATCTCATTGTGAACAATGCCGAGAAGAAATGTTTCATGAATATTATAAAGGGATACATGGGAAGATGTATCGAATACAGTCCCCAATAATTAGGGTAGAAGAAAAATGGACCGGGCGTACTTTGTTCGGTTTTTTTTATATTTTTGTAAGATATTTGAGTTTATCGCGTCTTATATGTAAGGAGGTGAGTTGGTGACACAGCTTGAGGATATTTATAATACATACTTTAAAGATGTATTTTTATATGTGTATAGTATATCTGGCGATAAGCATATCGCAGAAGATATCACTTCGGAAACTTTTATGAAGGCATTAACATCGCTAGACAGTTTCAGAGGGAATAGTGATATCCGTGTTTGGTTATGCCAAATTGCCAAAAACAGTTATTACTCTTATTTGCGTAAGAATAAAAGCTCGGTGGATCTTGAGTCGGTTCCAGAATCAGCTAGTGGAGACAATGTAGAACAAGAAATAGCCATTTCAGAAGCATCTATGAAGGTACATGAAGTTATCCAGAATTTGAAAAAGCCATACAAAAAGGTCTTTACTCTCCGTGCATTTGGAGAACTGTCATTTAAGCAAATTGGCAAATTGTTTGGAAAAAGTGAAAACTGGGCTTGTGTTACTTATCACCGTGCTAGAGAAAAAATTAAAGCGCGATCGGAGGATTATCGATGAAAATTAGCTGTAATATGATTAGGGATATACTGCCGTTATATGTCGAGGATATGGCAAGTCAAGATACTAGAGATCTAGTTGAAGAACATATAGCTTCTTGTGAGAACTGTAAAAAACGACTTGAAGAAATGAGGACTTTTGAAGAACCGCCAGTAGATACCGATATAGCTCCCTTAAGAAACATACAAAATACATTGCGAAAGAAAAAGCTGCAAACGATTATTCTTTCAGTCATGGTAACATTGGTTTTTGCAGTGGTTACAATCGCTTATCTGACAACCCCAGCATACATCTCTTATAATGAAAATGCGGTTTCAATTATTGAAAAGGATGACGGAACTGTACTTTTGAATTTTAGTGAAGAAGTCTCTGGATTTAATGTAAATCACTATCCAGCAGCAGACAATTCAGGTTATGTCTATGATATAACAACATGGGAAACGATTTGGCAACAGAAAATAAACAAAAACAACCTGGAAAATACGGTCTTAAACCCGAATGGGGAAACGGTCGCTTCGATCTACTATTACAATACCGATGGAAGTGAAAATACTTTAATTTATGGAGATCCAATAACGGATGGTTCTGTCATGACGTTACCTCGGCTTGTTTTAAGCTACTATGTGTTGTTGGCTATAGGATTTTTACTTATTTGTGGAATTGGATTGGTCATATTCCGTAAGAACGAAAAAATAAGAAATGGACTAGAAAAAATGATTCTATTGCCTATCTCGTACCTGTTTGCTCACTTACTTATAAAAGGTCTTCACTCTGCCACTTACCTTGCTGGACGAGACCTTTATGTAATATTACTTGTCACAATTTCTTTATATGTTGCGTTGTTAGCTGGAAGGAACATATTAAAAAAAATATCAATTAAGAAGCCGAAAAGCACTTTATAATAGTAATAATTTCAAAAACATGGCAAAAAGTACTCTTTAAATTGGCCAAAAACTCAAAATTCTACTGACCATAGGCAAATTGCAGAAGATGGGCTAATTCTTTCTGATAAGGAGTCCATCTTCAACAAACGGGCGCATTTCCGAAACAAGGAAAGCGTTTTTTTGCGAAGAAAAAGATTGTGTTGTACGATTAGTTTTGAAATGATTGGTATTAAGCAATAGGGCAGTTTATTAGAAAAACTACAGTGTTCGATAGTAAAGGAATAAAAAAAGTGAGGATTTTTTTAATATGTCTAAAGAGATGTATATAAAAGTTTGTGATTTTCAAAATGAGGTGATGGTTTGGGGTTTGAGGTGCAGATTTCCAAACATTTAAGCTTAATTCTTTGTTTGAAAAGAGAGTTATATTTTCAGGGGTTATAGGTGTTATGTTAGTTGGGCTATCAGTCATCTGATTTACACCAGGCAGCTCCGATATTATCGCTGAGATTGAATAGTAAGGATTTGGGTGCTCTTCTGTTCCACCAATCCTTCTCATCGGTACAATAATATTAAATGCAAACACACTGTATATGTGTCGGGGCAGAATAGTAAGATGTTTATTTTTCGTTTGGAAGATAGATTGTGAAAGGTACATTAAGTAAAGATGAATGTTTGGAAGAAGCAGATACGCCTTTCACTATTTAGTCGAATAGTTAAAGAACCAGAAATAGAAAGATAAGTGACTTTTGGGGGCATTTTATGGGAGAGCAAGAGAAATTAAAGATCTTTGATGATAATAAGAATCTAATAGGTGTAGCTACTCGGAGTGATGTTCACAGGATTGGATATTGGCACGAAGCGTTTCATTGTTGGTTTGTTAGTAATGAACAAGGAATAGATTATATTTATTTACAGCTTCGTAGTAATAATAAAAAAGACTACCCTAACCTATTAGATATAACTGCTGCTGGACATCTACTAGCTGATGAAACAGTTGAGGACGGAGTAAGGGAAATTAAAGAAGAAATTGGTATAGATTTAGCTTTTAAGGAGTTAATAAGGTTAGGTGTAATTGATTATTGTGTTGTGCAAGAAGGTTTCATTGATAAAGAATTAGCAAACGTTTTTTTATACAAGTGCGGAAATATCTTTGATGACTTCACACTTCAAGTGGACGAGGTTTCAGGAATAGTAAAAACCAAATTTATTGATTTCACTCAACTTTGGTCTGGAGAAAAAGGTGAAATCGAAATAAGTGGATTTAAAATAAACGAGGAAGGACAAAAGCAAATAATTAAAGAAAGTGTAAACAGAGATAAATTCGTTCCACATCAAGTTACTTTTTACAAAGAAGTTATTCAAAAGATTCAGGAACAAATTAGATAAAAGGCAGTCACTCTTTCGCCGATGAGCAGTATATTAATTAAACAGTTCATAAACAATGGTTCGTTTCTTATTGAACGGAGAGAACCATATTGGAGGGGAAAATGAGCACATTTGTTTATATGGTGAGACACGGTGACTCACCAAGGGAAGGCAATGAAAGAACAAGAGGTTTAACCGAAAAAGGGCTTTTGGATGCTCAACGAGTGTATAACAAATTGACAAATGTGAAAATTGATGCAGTTATTTCAAGCCCTTACATTCGTTCAATTTTAACTGTCGAAAAATTAGCAAAACAATTAGGGCAAGAAGTTTTAATATTTGAAGACTTAAAAGAGAGGATGTTTTCTTCTGAAGACGATCGAATATCTGATAATGAATTGGTTCCACTGTTGGAGAGGTCTTTTTTAGACTCAAATTTCGCTCTAGTCGGAGGAGAATCAAATGCTGATTGTCAAAAAAGGGCTATAAAGGTTTTAAAAAAGGTATTAGATGTTTTTAGAAATAAAAGAGTAGTAATAGGTTCTCACGGAGCTGTGATGACTTTAATGATGGGATATTTCGATAGTAACTATGACTTGAATTTCTTACATAGTACATCAAAACCTGATATATATAGAATTGAATTTAATAATCAGGAACTAGTGGGTGTTAAAAGAATATGGAGTTAACGAACTAGTTTTGGCCACTAAGTAACTCTGATAATATTGCTGAAATTTTGTAGCGGTATCAATAAATGCTTGAGTGAATCATTCACAATCGGGGGCTTTAATTGAAGAATCGTAATAAAAAAATGGTCAGAGGCACATCAGCCACTGACCATTTTTAATAAAGCAGAACCCGTTATGCTTTTGATGGCATATCATTTTATCAAACCAGGCTTTTTCAATTTTTTAGGAGTCCTCTCTGTACAATATATTGAAAGGGCTCTAAACTTGCCAAAACCGAGCAACTCTTTGGAAACTGAGACTTTACCTTGCCTTCGAGCTGCTTTCGAATGTAGTCATTATGCTTTAAGATACCGCCTTGGAGCACGATTATGTTTGGCTCTTCTTTCTCCAATGTTTTGTTTATAACCGTTTCAAGCAGCGAATACAGTTCGTCTGCTGCCTGGTCCAAAATTCTTCTTGCAACAGCATCATTCTCAAAAGCGCAGGCTTCTACAGTTTGAGATATGGAGCCTATCTTTTCAACGGAACTGTTTGTACTGTATACCCAATTGTAGAGGGATTCAACGTTCTTAAGATCAAAAGCATCCAATACTCTTGTTTTTAATAGCGTGTCAGACCCTCGCCCATCACTCATCTTAAGGATGGCACGGATTGCCTCGAGTCCAATCCAATAGCCGCTGCCCTCATCTCCCACTGTGTGACCCCATCCCCCTGAACGGACGTATGAACCTTTTCCGTCATGGGCAAAAGCAATGGACCCCGTTCCAGATATCACGAGAGCACCCGGCTTATTTTTTGTTGCGCCGATTAAAGTGGAAAGGGCATCATTTTCAATAATCAGCTTTTCAAAACGGAGCCCAGCTTCTTTATTGACGTCTGTTACCAGGCGTTTAACTATTACCTCGTCTTCACTAGTATCAATGCCCGCCAGAGCAAAAACGCCCGTTTGAAACGAGATTCGCTCACTTTCGATGCCAAGTTTTTTAACTGCGTCACCAATGGCTCTAAAAATTGATTGTTTGGCACCTTCAACTCCTGTTACCTGATAGTTTGAAGCGCTTGAACGCCCAGTGGTCAGCACGTTCCCCTTAGAATCGGCTATTACGGCAAGTGTTTTCGTCCCTCCTCCATCAACAGCCAAGAGGGGAAACGATGAATTATTCATCCGTATGAGCCCACTTATGAACATAATCATTTAATACTTGCTCATACTGTTTGAGGGCTTCTTTTTTATTTTTCAGCCAGGAGGTAAGCTCCAGCTGTTCTTCTTTTCTCTCTTCCAAAGTTGACTCCATTCTGCTAGGCGCCGGTCCCCCGGGGAGTGTTCGGACCTTGATGAAATAGTCAGGGTCAAGTGCGCTTGCAAAGACTTCTTCAGTCAGAGTGGTCTTTTTCCCTGTGATTTTTACAGCGTATTCGTTAACGAGTTCCAGAGTAAGGTCTTTTAAAGAATCTTTTCCCTGCGTGGTCAGTGATGTGACAGCACCGCTTACAATATGATGTGATTGCCTGAAAGAAAGGCCGTCATTTCGCACGATCGTATCAGCAAGTTCCGTCACGTTTGCAAAGCTTTCTCTGGCCCGTTTTAACAATAGGTCTTTATCGACTTCCATCGTCAACAGGACACTTGATAGGAGGTGATAAATTCCCTTCAGGCGTTCCAGTGCTTTCCACAGGTATGGCTGCATGTCATCTTCTGTGTCCACGATATCTCCAAAAGGTGTGTTATGCACCATTGTAAGTACAGTCTGTGCATCACCGGCTACACCTGATAAAAGGGCTCTCATGTGTTCAATTGAAACCGGATTCCGCTTTTGCGGCATAATGGAACTGATTTGAACATAAGGAGCAGCAAGCCTGAATGCGGCAAATTCCTGAGTACCCCATAATAGGAAATCCTGTGTGGATCTTCCCAGATTAAGAGCTGCAATGTTTACAGCAGAGGCGGTCTCCATGATGTAATCCGCACCGGACACGGCGTCCCACGCATTATCGATCAGTCCATCAAACCCGAGCAATTCCTGCATGCGGCTGCGGCAAATCGGAAAACCGGATGTCGTGAGGGCCGCAGCACCCATGCTGCTTTTGTTTACGGTTTTAAAGGCAGATTGAAGCCGCGATATATCCCGTGTGAGCATGTCCGTCATGGCATTGAAATAATGACCCAAGGTTGTTGGCTGAGCCTGTTGGGTATGTGTGTAGCCAATCATAACGGTTCGGATGTGTTCTTTTGAAAGTTCAATCAGCGATTCCCTTAAATGCAATGCCCCTTCAATGAGATCAAGAATTTTCTCTCTGAGGGTCATACGGTAAATGGCTATACCCATGTCATTGCGGCTTCTCCCGATGTGAAGGTTGCCTGCAATGTCACCAGCCTGTTCAATCAGGCTGTGTTCCACCTGGAAGAACAAGTCTTCAAACTGAGGATCGTATTCGCCTTTTTGAAGCTTTTCAATTTCTACGCCGCCTACTGCCCGGCCTATCTCTTCTGCCTGTTCCTCAGACACCAGTCCTTGTTCCTTAAGCATCACAAGATGTGCCGTGTGTATTTGAAGCATTGACTTTAAAAAATTCTGTTTTGCTTCATTGTATGCCGGTTTTAAAACCATTGCTGTATATGAAGTTGAAGGAAACGTCTCACCCTCGAACTCAATCACTTGATTTCTTAATGGTAGCCTCATGTTATTCTCCTCCCTCGGTTCCGATTAGCCAATTTTCAATTAGATTGTTCATGTTTTTAGAAGCCGCCCTGACGATGACTTCTCCTTTATTCAGTGCTGTTTGCCCTATCCGTCCCGTATAGCCGTCCCAACTCTCAGGATTTCCCTCAACCGTGATATACGGATGGGTTGAGTATTTGGCTGTATCACGGAACTCGGCATCTTCTTTTTGTACGTTCACCAGGTCTGGCCGGAATGCTTTTACGGCAGACATTTCATAGGGTCCGCCATGTCCCCTGCCGCTTGTTCCCTCAAACCCGATTTGTTCAGCTTTTTCAACTTCAACCATTTGCCACCAGTTTATCAGTAGAAACTTCGCCTCAGGATGTCGAATGGTCACATACTCGGCAACAGACCGCGATAGGCCCATGTTTGCATCATGCGCATTAAGCAGGATGATCCGTTTTATACCAAGTTGAAGGATGCCTTCAAGCAGATCTGACAAGTACTCAAGCATGATGGATGGCCTGATGGAAACAGTACCTGGATAATTAGCTGTTTTTCCGGGGCAGGAGGAATACGGGACTGCCGGATAGACGATACCGCCAAGTTCTTTTTTTATCAAAGCCCCAAAACCCTCTGCAAGAATGATATCCGTTCCAAAAGGAGAATGAGGGCCGTGGTATTCAAAGCTTCCCAGTGGAAGGACCGCAAATGGTGCCTGTTTTAACTCATCTAGGTCTCTTCCGTGCATTTCGGATGCGTTCATTTTCCTCCCCCCTTACATGGCAGAACCGGCTTTGCCGTTTGTCAGTTTCTGCGAAACAAATAAAACGATGAGAATCAGCAGGATCTGCAATACGCCATACGCACAGGCAGTTCCAAACTTAAACGCGTACATCTTTTGAAAGATTGCAACGGATAAAGGCATTGTTGATGTGCTGTATATCAGAATGGATGCAACAAATTCGCCAATACCCTGTACAAAAGCAAGCAATGTCCCGGCAAGAATCCCGGTCATGGTCATAGGCAGGACAATCCTCCTGAAGGAAGTGATCCAGCCTGCCCCCAAACTGCGTGCGGCTTCTTCAATGGACTGATCCATCTGCATTAAACTTGCAGATGTGGACCTGAAAATCAACGGCAGATGTCTGACAAAATAAGCAAGGGGCAGGATCCAAAACGTTCCAATCAACACTTGATTGAAGCTGAATGCCGATGGCTCACTGAATGCTGCAATGAGGTTGACCGCAACGACCGTACCCGGAAGTGCCCAAGGTACCATGATCAGAATGTCTAAAACCGTTTTCCCTTTAAATTTGGTCCGTACCATCACATAAGCTGCAGCGACCCCGAATATGATGTTACCGACTGTTGCTACTAAGCTCATCTGAATTGAGTTCCAGATGGGGCGCCACGTTCGCTCGTCTGTAAACAGGGCCTGGTAATGCTCAAAGGTATAAGCAGGCGGCAAGACTTGAATCGTCCATGCTCCGTCGACCGAAAACGAAATCAATACAAGGACCAGAATCGGCAATAAGAGAACGATGACTCCAATGACTGAGAGAGTCATAGAGAAGTACTTCATAAAGGAAGAACGGACCTCCGTTCTGTGAACGCTTATTCCTTTACTTTGATTTTGATAGTTACGTTTGTTCTGGTACCATCTCATCAGGATTAAAAATGAGATAGAAACAAATGAGAGAATAGTAGACTGCGTGGCTGCCATGTCAAGATTCCCATTTGTTCTGGATAAATAAATCTGCATCGTCATGGTTCGCTCCACACCAAAAATAAGGGGAGCTGTATAGCTTGCCATGGCTATCATAAACACAAGCAAGGATGAAGCCACCATGGCAGGTGTCAGCATTGGCAAGATGACCTTCAGCCAGATGCGGATTCTTCCCGAACCCAAGCTGGTTGCAGCCTCTTCCAATGAAGGATCAAGCCCCTTAATGGCTGCTGAAGCTGTCAGATAAAAGTATGTGTACATGGTAAATGTATGTACGACAATGACTCCTGTGATGCCTTTTAAAGAAAAAGGCACGCTATCTAGATTGAACAGTTCCTGAAATGCACGTGGGAAAATTCCGCTTTCACCGTACAAAAACGTAAACGAAAGCACTCCGACAAGTGGAGGCAGCGCCATTGGCACCAGTACGAGAACGGATAAGATCTTTCGTCCGGGAAATTCATATCTTTCGAGCAAGAAGGCCATCGTGACACCGACGATTGCACACGTAATGACACTTAAAACCGATATGTACACACTGTTCCATAAAGCCTCTAGATTTGCGGTACTTTCAAAACTGAAAAACTTTTTGTAGTTGGCAAATGATCCGTCAGTGCCTGAAAAGCTCTCCATAAATGTCTGGTAAAACGGGTATACAACATATGCCAGCAGAATTAAAAAGAGAGGGGATATCAAAACATAGATAAAATACTTTGACCGCGTCAGTTTTGACCATGAAGTCTCTTTTATTGAACTGTCTCTGTCTACCATGCGTTCCACCTCCTATTCTCCAATAAAATAAATACTTCCTTCGGAAATGTGAAGCGTGATGAGATCACCCCGGCTCATTACCTTGTTCCCTTTATTGACGACCATGACTTTGAAGGTTGTCTCTTTTGCCTTTACGATATAATTAATGGTTACTCCCGTAAATTCCACAAACTGAACTTCTGCTTCGAACTGATTGGGTCCCGTTCCCTCTGCCAAGGCTTCTGGGCGGATTGAAAGCTTAACCGGTTCACCTGTACGGAATGATACGTTCGGAGACGCATTTTTAAGAAGTCCATTAAACGTCAGGCCGTCGCTTGTTCTAGCTGTTACCCGAGTTTGGTCCATATGCTCAACTGATGCATTCAGCACATTGGATTCCCCGATAAAGGAGGCGACGAATTTATTGACGGGTTTGTTATAGATCTCTTCCGGCGATCCAATTTGCTGTATCACCCCGTTATTCATGACCATTATGCGGTCTGACATCGCCATTGCTTCCGTCTGGTCATGTGTCACATAAATGGTGGTTACACCGAGCTCCAATTGCAGTCGTTTGATTTCAAGGCGAGTTTCCTCGCGCAGTTTGGCATCCAAATTTGACAAGGGTTCATCCAATAGAAGAATGTTTGGTTCAATGACAAGTGCCCTTGCCAAGGCGACACGCTGCTGCTGTCCGCCGGACAATTCGTTTATCTTTCGTTCACCATACTTCTCAAGATGCACCATTGACTGGGCTTTCTCTACTTTTCTTCGTATCTCTGATTTATTCAGTTTTCTTACTTCAAGACCGAATGCAATGTTTTCAAAAACAGTCATATGAGGGAACAATGCATAGTTTTGAAAAACCATGCCGATGTTCCTTTTGTTTGGCTGCAGGGTCGTTACGTCCTGATTATCAAACAGAACCTTTCCTTCAGAAGGAAAATAAAATCCTGCTATCATTCTTAGCGTTGTCGTTTTCCCGCATCCGCTTGGCCCGAGGAACGTGAAAAACTCTCCAGGTTTTATATCGATATTGACGTTTTCAACTCCACGGGCTTTACCGAACATTTTGCTTACCTTATCAAGCTTCACGCTTTTCATATTAAGCACCCCAATTCTATGAAACTTCAAATAAAGAGAAGGCCTTGAGAGAACTGTTATCTCCTCAAAGCCCTCCTGCTGCACTGCTTTTGCTTTTACTCAAAAGAACTTTTATTTTCCTTTTATGTTCTCATCCCAATGCTGCATCCATTCCGCTTCTTTTTCCGCCATGACTGACCAATCAATATCAAGCGCTTTTAAATCAAGCTCCTTATACCAGTCAGGCATATCCTCTTTTGCAATATCTGTACGAGTCGGAATTTGATACAGCTCGTCTGCAAGTTCAGCTCTTGTTTCTTTTGAGAATAGGAATTCATAAAAGAGCTCTGCATTTGTCTTGTTTTTTGCACCGTCCACCATCGCAACGCCATCTACTAAAATCGGTGCGCCGCTTTCAGGATAAATATAGTCAAAAGGCTGATTGTTTTCATTTTTCTGAAGGAGAATATCCTGCAGGTTCCAGAGCGATACCAATCCTTCTTGTCTGGCTAATTTTAGATAGAGGTTTGTTGGATCCTGAGCGTACTCTTTTGTATTAGCCTCGAGCTTTTCAAGCCATTCGTACCCTTTTTCAGGATTTTCGGCTCCTTCACGGAAAATCATAGATGAGTAGATGGTTCTCATCGTTCCTGAAGCCATAACCCCACGAATAATGATCTTGTCTTTCCATTCTTTATCCAGAAGGTCATCCCAGTCTTTCGGAGCGTCTTCTTTCTTTAAAGCTTCACTGTTGATCATGATGACCTCTGGCAAAAGCATTTCACCGTACCACCGGTTTTCTGAATCTTTGTGTTCGGCTTCAATCACATCATCAAAAGATGGCTTAAACGAAGCAAGCAAATCTTCATCAGCTGCTACCATGAGAGAAGACTGTGTACCGCCCCACCAAAAATCAGCCTGGGGATTTGCTTTCTCTCCGCGCACACGCTCCAATATCTGCTGAGCGCCCATCGTAAGTGTTTCAACTTCGATATCCGGATACTTTTCGTTAAACATTCCTACTACTTTGTCTACCACTGCCTGGTCACGGGCTGTATAGATGACAAGTTTTCCTGACTCTTCTTTTTTTCCTTCTTCTTTTGGTTCAGTTCCGCCGCTTGTGCTGCTATTGCAGGCAGTAACAATTAGCAGTACCAGTACCAAAAGCAAACTTAATAACCCCTTTTTCTTAACCATGTCAACCCCTCCTAGATTATAATGTTCTATTCTGATAGCCGAACTGGGTGAATTCCTCTAAAGCAAGATGAATGGCACCGTACAGCCCGGCTTTAGAACCAAGTGTTGTCAGTAAAATGGATGGCGCTTTTGGTATGTATCTTTCAATGCTGCTTTTCAACTTCTCGAGGTGCTTATCATGTAAATCCGACATCTCCCCGGATAGAACAATCAATTCGGGGTCAAGCATACATGCCAGGTTTACAATGGCCTTCGTCCAGCTGTCCAGAAATTCGTTTAATAACTCTCCAGCAGATGAATCCTGCAAAGAAAGGGCCTGAAGCTGTTTGACCGCTTTTTGACTGCTGTCAACAGGCAAACCAAGCTGGGTCATTTTTTGAAGCAATCCATTCGTCCCGTAATTAGATTCAAAAACACCCATATCAAAATTTTTATATAAAGGGTTGCCAATAAGCATGTAACCAATCTCTCCAGCTGCCATGTGAGACCCTCTGATAAACTCTCCGTTCAAAATGATACCGCTTCCAATTCCGTTGCCGGCAAATAAATAGATGGTGTTTTGAAAACTTGCACCCAATCCTTTATAAAATTCGCCCAGTGTCATGAGGTTTACATCGTTGTCGATGACAACCGGAACTCCTATGCTTTCCTCAAATTCGCTTGCAACATCATTGTCAGACCATGAAACTCCAGGAGAAAACCTTATTCCTCTTCCTGATTCCGCAGTAATTCCAGGAACACCAATGACCAAACCTGACACTTGAGTTTTTGATACTGAGATCGAGGACAGGATTTTAATCAAAATGGAATCTACCACACGAATGATCTCATTTTCGCTTATGGGCAAATGAACTGCTTCAGCATCCGTTTTAATTAATTTTCCGTCCATATCAGCAATCGTCACTTTTAGCGAATCATCCTGCAAAATGGCTCCCGCAACATAATTCGATTGGGCATTGTACTCCAGTAAAATTGGTTTTCGGCCACCGTTGGAAGTCGAATTCCCAACCCCTACTTCACGGACCATTCCTTCGCGTATCATTTCCTTTACCAGTTCGGACACACTGGGCCTGCTCAATTTTGTCTTTTTAGCCAGAGCAGCACGTGACTGATGAGGGTGAGAGCGAAGCTCTTGCAGTATCAAATTTCGGTTAAGTTCTCTCATTAAGGGGGGACTGGCTTTCCCTTTTGAAACAAAACTCAAAGTGTTCACCTGCCTTTTGTTTGTTAAGGTAACTAACAAACTATGTAAAAAGTATAGACTTGCCAGATTTAAACAGTCAAGAAGTTTTCTAAATTTTTTAACAACTATTGTGAATTTATGAATCTAGATGTATATTAAAATGGGAAAACGGGTAAACTGTTAATACCCCCCAATCAAATAAAGAATTACCGGTCCTTCTATCTAGAGAAGGATTTTTTTATCTGAATCAAAGTATCCCTATCGATAAAGTGTTATGAAATAAGTATTAAAGTTTTCTAAATGACAGATTAACATTATTGTTGTTGATGAAACATATGTTACAAACAATATATATTTTATTGATAATGTTAATTGTATAATTCCAGTCTGATGGTATGCAGTTGATTGCATTGAGGAGGGTTAAATAAGGCGGCTATGTTTCTTGTCTATCCCAAAGTATGAGATGCAAATAAGACAAAATTTTTTCAATGTAAAATAAAAGGAGTTAACCGAATATCACGGTTAACTCCTTTTCAGCTTTATTTTTTACAAAGAACGCTCTAGAATTTGTCTTACATCATCTTTGGCTAACGGAACATAGTTTCCTATTGTGTCTTTCGTAAGGGATCGTTCAACCATTAGATCAATTTCTTTATTATCAATATCATAGTCAGACAGTTTAGTAGGTGCACCAATAGCCTTCCAGAATTCTCTTAATCTGTGTATTGTTTCTTTTGCCAATTCTTTGTCATCTTTGGAAGCGTCAAGATCAAACACTCTGACTCCCAATTGTGCGACTCTTTCAGGTTTTGTTTCAGAGACATAGTCCATCCAATGAGGGAATAAGATAGCAAGTCCTCCGCCATGTGGAATGTCATGTACAGCCGAAACCGCATGTTCAATCATGTGAGTAGCCCAGTCGGTTTGAACTCCCATTGATAGAATCTTGTTGAGGGCAAATGTTGCATTCAGCATTATAACTTCACGGTAAGCATAAGATTCCAGATCATTAAGTAGTTTAGGTGCCACTTCAATCGTCGTTTTTAAGATGGACTCTCCAAAACGCTCTTGTGTCGGAGCATTCTCAGAAACATGGAAATATTGCTCCAACACATGTGACATCAAGTCAACAATTCCGTAAACTGTTTGATCCGTAGGCACGGAAAATGTGTTCTGAGGATCGAGAATACTAAATTTCGGATATGTGTGAATAGAGCTGAATGCCCTTTTATCTTTCTCTTCCCAATTCGTAATAACAGAGTTGCCGTTCATTTCTGAACCTGTAGCTGCCATTGTCAGGATAGTTCCGAGTGGTACAGAAGAAGATGGAGAAACTTTGCCTGTCACGATGTCCCATACATCTCCATCATAATGAGCACCTACAGAAATAGCTTTCGCACAGTCAATGACGCTGCCCCCGCCAACTGCCAGAATAAAATCAAGCTGGTTCTCCTTGACTAGTTGAATGCCTTTTTTAACCGTAGTAAGTCTAGGGTTAGGTTCTACACCTGCAAGCTCGATAATAAGTACATCGGAGCTAATGCGATCTAGTTGTTCTAGTACTTGTTCATACAATCCGTTCTTTTTTATGCTTCCTCCCCCATAGACTAATAGTACTCGATTACCGTAAGCTTCTACCTCTTTAGTTAGTGAATCTTTCACTTGGTTTTTACCAAAAATCAATTTTGTTGGATTCACATATTGAAAATTATCCATTCTTATCCCTCCTAAAATATTTCCTTCAGCTCAGCTGAATTCTTTTATACCCTACACCTTAGAGTCCAGTCGAAAGCAAATGATATGATTTTTTTTATTCGCAAAGAAAAGAAGAAGTATCACTATTTGGATACTCCTTCTTTTCCAGATCATCGAAGTACCGCAATTTTTTTTCTATTTTTTTAAAAGCAAGATCTAATTCTCTTTGTTTTTCTAACATCGCTTCTCTATGTGCTAATAGTATTGCTTTTCTCTCTTGTATTGTATGATTTCCTTCCAACGTCAGGTCCATGATCTTCTTTAATTCTGTTATAGGAATATCCGTTTTACGCAAGCAAGAAATAAAATCCAGCCACTCGATATCGTGATCAGAAAATGAACGATAACCTGTTTCGTCTCTTTTTAACAGAGGGAGCAATCCTTGTTTTTCATAAAACCGAATTGTGTGGGAACTCATCCCGACTTTCTCTGAAGCTTCTTTAATCGTAAAAGACATCTATTTTCACCTCCATATTGTTATTGAAATGATGGTTCAAGTGAATGCTTCCTTATGGATGAAAAAGTTTGAAAAGATGTTTTATCTTCAATCTTGAATAATTCAAATCCGACTAATGTATTAATAATTAATTGATTTCGGAATACAGACAGCTTTAGATTGGTCGATGCCGTACCATGTGATTGATCAAGATCAGTTAATGCGAAAAAATGATTGGGGTTGTTTTTCTTAAAAGAAAGATTATAATTTCTTCCCACTTTAAAGTGCTCATCGCTATCCCATTCAATCAGGTGTGCAAAATTGTTATGAAACCACTCCGGAATATTTGGTTTAACCCCTGTAGCTAAAATGACCGCATCTGTTTGAATGCTAAATGACTTTTCTTCTTCAAGATGTTTTACATTTAGTTTAAAGCCTTCTTCAATTGAAGATAATTCTGTATGAAGACGGATGCTTGCCTGTAAATCGTTCGGGCAAAGAGAACGATGATACAGTTTTCGGTAAATATCATCCAAAGTCTTAGGATTTATACCGTTTCTTAATTGATAAAAATAGGATAGTCCTTTTTGTCGCTTTTCAAGTGGTAATTCCTCGAAGTACTCAACATAAGCAGGAGTGAACATCTCCAGTCTAAATTTAGTCGTTTCCAATTCTCTGAGTGCCGGGGACCGGGTTATCCATTCTACCGCAAAAGAATGGTTTTGCTGTTGATCTAGAAGGTCAAGGAAAATTTCCGCTGCACTTTGACCTGATCCCACCACAGTAATAAGATCTAAGGTCAATATTTCTTCCCTTTTGAAAGAATATCCCAATGCAGGAAAGATTCGTTCACGCCATTCACTGTCTATTGTGACCGGAACGCTTGGTTTATGACCTGTTCCCAGTACTACATGTTTGGAATAATATTCTTTTTCTGTTTTCGTTATTGAATTATAGACGATTACAATATAGCCTTCCTCATCCAGCTCAACGTTAACCACTTTGGAACAGAATTGAATATTGTCTAACTGTCTCGCTACCCAGGATAAATAAGCGTTGTATTCCATTCTTGGAATGGTAAATTCATTGTAAGAGAAGAATAAATAAAGCTTTCCTGTCTCCTTTAAATAATTTAAAAAGGTATACTCGCTTTTTGGATTTGCCATTGTAACTAAATCAGCCATAAAAGGTACCTGAAGAGTGGCCTCTTCCAATAAAAGTCCTGGGTGCCAGCTAAACGTTTCTTTTTCTTCAAAAAATAATGCCTGACTATCTGTATTCTCTTTGAGAAGAGCTGCTAAGCCTAGGTTAGAAGGGCCGAGCCCTATTCCTATTATGTCGTATTTCATTTTTTAACCACCTCTAATGTTAAATGTTGTTCTTTTTTATTTAGATGTTCGTCTTTAAATATGAGTAGTAATGCTACTACCAGAAATAGTAATCCAACGCTCTTTGACCAACTGAAAGAAATCATATCTGCACCAAATAGACCAAATTGATCTATGATAAATCCTGCATTTAATTGACTTACCATCGCAGTGATATTGCTTACGGCAACACCTATCTTAGGGCTACTTGCTCCCTCTAAACTCAGCGCTATTCAGCAACAAGAGGAATCAAAAATAGAATACTTTCTACATATTTAAGCCTACTTGCCTTATTTGTTATTACTTGAGAAAGTCTATACGTTAGACACGACTCTAAGGCAAGAGAATTGATTCATGTTTCGTCGTTTTATATCAAAACAGAAAGTAACTTAATGATTTGAGATGAATTCAAACCAAAGTTTTCTTCATTCGCTTTAGGAAAGGGGGATTATTAGTAGTTGATTGAAGGGTGAGAATTTGGTAAAACAAAGGGACTGTAAAGGATAAGGGGCAATTCCATCCTAATCATCTGCAGATGAAAGGAACCGGATCGAATTGTTATTTTTTAGCTTTCTTTCCATACCATCCTGGAGATCAAACTGTAGCAAAAAGTCAGTAAATACAGGGAACATCGATTTATTTTCTTTACTAGATGTTGTAAAATTTTAATATGAATTTAGGAAGCGAGACAGCAAATTTCTCTATTCAGAATGGGATATTGCATTTTTGAAATTCACATTAAAAATAACATTAATAGTAAAATTAAAAACAACATTAAAAACAACATTAAAAACAATATTAAAAACAACATTAAAAACAATATATACATATATGTTTAATTTTATCCTGAAATTTTCCTTTTCCTTTTCCTGTTTATTAGGTGCAGTATTATATAGATGACAAATAAAAGTAGGTTTTTGAAACAAGGTAAGACATTTCGCTATTTTCGTGATATAATTTCAATCTTTATATGGTCATGAAAGGAGTAATTGATATGTTAAATCAAGAGGAAATCAGGTTTTCCAATGCCTTAAAATCAGTTGCAAGAAATGGAGATATAAAAAGCTACATCCAGAATTCAAAAGAGCTCTATCCCTTATTTATGCGTGCAGCAAAGCGTTTTGTATCAGGTGAAACGAGGCTGGATGCAATCAATAAAGCAAAAGAACTTATGGAGAAAGAGTATCTTGTCTCTTTAGAATATATAGGTGAAAATACAACAAATGTTGAGGAGTGCCATGCGGCAAAAGAAGAGTTTATTTCTCTAATTCACCAATTAGGTTCTAATGGAATTACATCTACGATTTCATTTGACTTGTCACATATTGGCATGTCGGTAGACAGAGAGCTTGGCTTGGGAAATTTGAAGGAAATGGCACAAGCTGCTGAAAAGTATAATATTAATTTAATGATCAGCATGGAAGAGTCTGAAAAGACAGATCCTATTTTAGATATCTATAAAGAAGCCGCTTCGATATATAAAAATATAGGAATTACACTACAGGTTCAGCTGAAACGTTCATTAGACGATTTGAATGAATTGTTTAAATATCCTGGAAAAATCAGAATTGTAAAAGGTGCTTATCAGGAACCTGCAGAAATTAAGATTGGCCGTTCTGAAGAGTTAAATAGTCGGTACCTTGAATTTATCGAAAAGTGCATCGAAGCTAATCAGCCCATATCGATCGCTACCCATGATGAGGAACTTCATCAGAAAATATTGGAGAAGGGTTATCTAAAGAATTCAAACGTTGAGCTTGAAATGCTAGATGGGGTTAGACCGGATCTAATTAAAAAGGTGAAAAATCAAGGATACAAAGCGAGAGTTTATATAACCTACGGCACAGAATGGTATCTGTACTTAGCTCATCGCATTGCAGAATACCCTCCTAATATATACACGGCTGTTTCAGATATTATTGCTTATGAAAATAAAACTTCATCTTACTAAGTCTAAACTCATATTGAATAGAAATAGACTCTCCGGTTTTAAGAAGTATATCTTGTATACAGCTTACGGATAGTTTAATTGCGGTTAAAATTTATATAAATCTAGATGTATATTAAAATGCTAAAACGGGTATACTGCTAATACCCCCTTATAAAAATAAAGAATTACCGGATCCTTCTCTTCAGAGAAGGATCTTTTTTTATCTAAATCAAATTATATCCCTATGTATAAATCTACCTCTTTTGGTCAATAGTGTTACCAATACACTACGAATCAAGGAGAATCAGAATCATGGAATGCAGAAAATGCGATAAAAACCTTAGAGTCAGAGACCGGTCCCAATTCAACAAGCGCAACGGACTGTGCAAGTCCTGTCATGACTTAGAATTAAAATGGATCCAGCAAGGACTGAAGTTTGCAGTACCACCAAAAAGAAAAGCAAAGTAAAAAGCCACCCAAAAAAGTGACTTAGTAAACAACCTGCTGTTTTCCCCCGACGCTAATGATGGTTGGATAGACTTTGTAACGGTCATTGACATTGTATTTCTCCTGCAGCGCATAGACAAAGTCCGGAGAGTTAACGCATGCTTGAAGCAGATAATCAGCAAGCTCTGAACGTGAGAACCCGGTGCTGACTGCCAAGGCATCCAATTTCTTTTCTGTATCATTACTGACGGATATGGAGAACCTGCAGCATCTCTTTCCGCCAAGGCCTTTTGTTTTCGCGCTCTTTGATCTGTTTGGAATCTTTATTTTAGCCAATAGAATCAACCTCCAAAAGTGAGTTAGTGGTGCAGTGATGTTATAGGATATGCAAGATCCTTAAGGAAAAGAACTGTTCATATTTATTTAAGCGTAGAAAAATACGTCTGTACTCATAACCGGTAATTTTTTTTAGCTTAACAGTCATGTCGAAAAACGTTTAAGAAAATTAGGTCACACAACTCGAGAGAATTTCTGTATTTTAATTCTTTTATGAACACGGGCGGATGAAATCGTTCGTGTTTTTGAGTTGTTTCAAAAGTACCGAATACTGGTCAAAGTATTTCTTAAAATTTATTAAGCTGCTAATCAATCATTCTTTCAGACTTATTTTCTTTTAAGACACCCCCTCCCCTCTCTTTGCTTTTTGTTTATTAAAGGGATTTTTGTAGATTTTTAAAGCCGAGAAAGTGGTTCAGTGATGCAAACGAGGTACTGCACCTAGAGAGGGAGGAGGGGGATATTTTTAAATGTTCGTTTCATATGATAGTTAGGAGCTAGCAAATACACTATCCTATAAGCTAGCTCCTTGCAGCGATTATTCAAAAAAAGTTTGGACAAATGCAGACAATCACTCGGTTGAATACAGAAAAGGTCTTTGATGGGTTATCTGAAAGGGAAAAAGATCTTATGATCCAAAAAGCTTTGTCAGAGGTTGTGATGGAACAGATAACATGGTTTCGTCTGCCCAATGAAGATAAAAACAATAATTAATTATTTAAGACATATATAGTAATAACAAAGTATATGTTGTTGTTAATGTTGATTATATTGTTATAAATATATTTAAAAACAGTGATGTCGTTAACAATGTTTTTATAGACGTTTATAATATTGATTATGTCATTAATTTTTATGACCTACTACATGACTTATATAAAAAAGAGTGCAATATACCCTTTCGGGAAATTGCACTCTTTCTTTTGCTTTTCATAGCAATCTTACTTCTGTATTACACCATACTCCTCAAGCAACTTTCTGATCGCTGCGTTAATGAGTTTTGACTTATCCCCTTTTTCGCCCCTTGAAGCAATCTTGTCAACTTCAACAGCAAGTTCTGGCTCCATATAAAAAGATGTAAAAACCTTTTTAGCTTTTCGCTTTGGCGTCTTTTTCCCCGATACAAGGCTGCGCAAGTAATCATCATCTTCATCTACAACATTATCAATATTGTCATTGTCATCATATGTTTTTGTATTGTTGTTATTATCAATTTCATTTTCAACAATATCTTTAGTGGTAATAACATTGTCAGTTTTGCTGTCAGATTTATCTATCGGAGATTCTGTTTCTTTGGCTGGTGTCTCTTTCTCATATGAATTGAAAAAAGCCTGAGTAGCGTTTGGTTTTTTAATTTTATCTTTGAGGCTGTTTTTGGTTGACACGTTCCTTCAGCTCCTTAACAAATGGTATGTAATATTCTAAAGCGTTCTTCAGTTCAATATTCCCCTCAAAACCAGAGATTGCGAGTCTTCTGGTGGAAGCTTTTCTTTTAATGATGGACTCGAACATTAAACCTGGATACTCCTCCCGTACGGCCTCTTCCATTCCTTCGTTTTCCTTAGCCCTGGCGTCGATTAAAGAAAATAATATTCCAGCCGTTTCTAATGCTGGATTATATCGCTCTTTTGCACCTTCTATAATTTCAAGGAACTTAGGGATGGCATAATACGCAAACATGGATCCGTCAAACATGACTACTGCGTAGGTGCCAGCTTCTGAATGTGTGCTTAATGGCATGACTGTTTGCTCTGATAAAGCTGGCGGTGTGTCAATAATTATCCAATCATAATCTTCCATAACCGGTTCTAGAGCTCTTTGCAGTGCGTCCAGTTTTAATCCCTTTTCAAACATCCTTCTTGGCAATGTTGCAAGAAAATCATTTGATGGAATCAAGTCCAGATTTTCCTGGATTTTAATAATATATGAGCGTGCATCTTCTTCCATAATAGCTTCAAGAATGGTTTTCTCTTCAAAGACATTGCATATATCATATTCTCCAGTCAAGAAGCTTGTAAGGTTACCCTGACCATCCATATCGATAGCTAAAACCTTCTCTTCTTTACTCAATAAGTAGGCCGTTATTCCACTGCTTGTAGATTTGGAACAGCCGCCTTTACTAATTCCAAATGTCACTATTTTTGCTGTCATAATAAACACCTCTTTTTCCCTTATTCAAATATGCGAATCTGAGATAAGAATTATAATAAAACATATGTTATTGTATATGTTATCTTATATATTATTTCACACTACATCGTTGATATCAATGGCTTTATCACTGAAAGTGCAAAATTAATATTCAGCTAGTACATTGATTCAATTATATGTTAACGTCACAAGTGCTTTAATAAACACAGCATATATGACATCATATACTTTAATGATAGCGTTAAAATCGTTGTTAAATACATAAATAACAATACTGTTTTGTTTAACATTGTTGTATTTACGTCTGTATACAATAATGTTAACAATATAAATAATGTTGATGTATAGTCTATGTTAAAGTTATGGTTAACAACGTTGCATGTTTCACTATATATAGTGAATTTAATAACTTTATTAACAATGTTGTATATATATAATTAGTTAATAATAATAACTACAATAATATTATTAACTATGTTGTTTATGTTGTTGTTAAAAACAACAACATTGTGTATGTTAAAATATATGTTAAGTATAAATATGAAAACAATGTTAATTATAAAAATAATGATATTGTTAAATATAATATCACTTTATATGTGTACATGATTATTAAAATTGAAAACGTAAATAATGTTTATGAAAACAATAATAATGCAATTGTTTTTAACAATATTGTATATGTTTATGTATATATCAATGTTAATGATATGAACATTATTATATTCATTAACAATCATGAAATTGAACGAAAAACATTTTATATAAAATGATAAGGGTTATTTTGTTTAAAGTATTAAATGACAGTTCAACCTGTTAAAATTAATGATGTTATTGTTATATACAACAACATTATTAACGTATATGTCGACAATGTTGTTGTCTTATTAATGTTAAGTATTTCTTTTTTTATGCCTGTTCAAGACAGCTTGAATCCTCCACTATTGAAAAGCTTTTAACTAATTAGGACTCGTTGTATAATTATAGGAGGAGGAGTTTGACTTGAAACGATTAAAGCCTTTAAATGATTTTGTATTCAAAAAACTGTTTGGTGAAAATAAAGACAAAGACATCTTAATTGGATTTCTAAATGCGGTTTTGGATGCAGAAGTTGATGACTTATACATTGTAGAAGAAAAACTGAATAAAGATAAGATTGATGATAAACAAGGAATTCTCGACATAAAAGCAATTTGTCATACCGGTGAGAAGATTAACATTGAGGTGCAGCTAGTCAACGAACACAACATGATCGAAAGAACTTTGTTCTACTGGTCAAAGCTTTATGCGGAAGACTTCAAGGCTGCTGAAAAATATTCAGATCTCAATCGAACAATTACAATAAATATATTGGGTTTTAATCTTTTACATGAAATTGAATCTTTTCATTCCATCCATAAAATAAGCGATACGAATACAGGAAAGACTTTAACAGACCTACTTGAACTACATTTTATCGAAATGCCGAAGTTCAGTAGCATCACACCAAATGTGCATAATTCACTTCATCGATGGTTATTATTTTTAAGAGAAGATAAAAACGAGCAGCAAAATTTAGAGGAGGTGTTTATCTTGGATCAATTGGTAGCAAAAGCTGAAGATAAACTACGCCGTTTAAGTGCTGACGAGGAAACCATCAGGATGTATCAGTTGAGGGAGAAATATCTATCCGATCAGAAGACACAAATTGATGGAGCCAGAAATGCTGGGAGAGATGAAGGGAAATCCGAAAAAGCAGCAGAGATTGCTAAAAACCTTCTCAAAGTCCCTGGCATGTCTGTTCAGGATGTATCAAATTATACAGGCCTCTCGTTCGATGAGGTTAAAGAACTCGAAAAAGAAATTCGTTAATGCAGAAAGTGTGTGATCCAAACCGATCATACACTTTTTTTATTCCTTGGGTTTACCTAGTTAATTAAGGTGTTGAGAAATGACAAACAAAAGCAAGGGTAGGGTAAAAATAATTAATATATGTCGTTGTTATTGTTGATTGCATGTTATAAACAAAAATATTTATGTAAATAACATTAATTTATTTAATAATACAATATATATTTTAATGACGTATTTAACATATATAACAACATATATGTTAAATACTCATTTAAAGAGGTCCTTTATAAAACAAATGTGATAAAATGGTAATTGGTGTTATTCAACAATCGGGCAGGATTGTTGAATAAGAGATTTACATTAGATAACAAGAAATTTAATTAGATATGACAGGGGAAATTAATGTGAAACAAATAGAAGCCATTTTTTTAGATAGAGATGGAACAATTGGTGGTGACGATACAGTTCATTACCCTGGAGAATTTAAACTTTTTCATTATACAGCTATGGAAATCAACAGATTAAAAAAAGAGAATGTAAAAATATTTTCTTTTACAAATCAACCTGGAATTTCAAGAGGATTAGCAAAAGAGAAAGATTTTGAAGAGGAGTTAAGAGGGTTTGGTTTTGATGATATTTTTATTTGTCCACACAGTCCTAGCGAGGGATGCTCTTGTAGAAAGCCAAATACAGGAATGTTAACAGAAGCTCAGCAAACTTATAACTTAACTCTTGAAAACTGTGTCGTAATCGGGGACCGTTGGAGTGATATTGTGGCAGCGGCAAAAGTAGGCTGCATTAAGGTATTGGTTAGGACAGGGGCTGGAGAATCTGCGCTTAATGAACACTTTGATAAAATAAGAGACTTAAATATAGACTACATAGCTGATGATTTTAAGGATGCTATATGTTGGTTATATAAAAATTTTATTTTTAGTAACTGAGCATAGCATTTATTCATTCAAAGGGAGCAATTGCAGCAAAGTGGATTCCCTTTTGTAATTGAAGAATTGGGGGCGATTGCTAAACAAAGACGCCCCTCCCTGAAGTATTATGGAACTTCTCAATGGGGTTATTTGGGGTGAGTGAATTTTGAAATTTATTGAAATTGGGATAGGAAACAATTGGTTAATAAGGACTGAAACAGAGTTGGAAGATGGCACTGAATACGAGGAGAAAGGCATCATAGGTCCAATCAAATTCCACTCCTTTTATATAAGAATTTGGTTTGGTAAAACCGTTCTAATAGCAGACTTCAAAGAAGGTTTTAAAACACAAAAGAAAAATCGTAAAAACTTTAAAATCATATTCGGCATAGTTAGTGTTTGAATTTTTTTCAACTATCGGGGGCGTTAATCCAAGAGGGATAACGCTCTATTTGTTGAATTAACTATGAGAAGTATTTTAAAACAGTTAAACTAAATTCTAACTTTCAGAGAGGCCTATTATGAACGATTACGTAAAAACAATGAGAAAATTAATTGGTCAAGAAACCCTACTCACTGTAGGTTGCGGAGCCATCATTGAAGATGAACAAGAAAGAATTCTGTTGCAACAAAGGACAGATTATGGGTTTTGGGGAATCCCCGGAGGCATACTGGAACTTGGCGAAACTTTTGAAGAAACAGTTAAAAGAGAAGTCCTAGAGGAAACAGGTCTGTTCATAACCAAGTTAGATCTGTTTGGTATATATTCAGGAGAAAAGGGCTTTGCTAATTATGCTAATGGTGATCAAGTATATAGTGTACAAATCATCTTTTATACAACGGATTATACAGGTTTCTTAGAATCTAACAATGAAAGTAAAGAGTTATGCTTTCTACATAAAAACGAATTACCGAAAAATATTAACCCGCACCAATCTTCCTTTATTTTAGATTGGAAAAATAAAGTAACCAAACCCGTTATAAAATGAATTTTTATTGGATGTATATTAGATTCTTAAATTAAAGTATGGGGTGATCTTATGGATTATATAAAACATTTAAGGTCAATGGTAGGGAATGAAAAAGTAATTATGGTAGTAGCAGGTGCCTTGGTGTTCAATTCAAAAGGTCTTTTGTTGTTGCAGCTAAGATCAGATAATCAAAAGTGGGGACTTCCAGGTGGCTTTATGGAATTAAATGAATCTGTTCAAGACACTGCTAAAAGAGAAGTGTTTGAAGAGACTGGGTTGAATCTTGGAGAGATGTCTTTGTTTGGAATCTACTCAGGTCCAAACAAAGAAAAAACATTTCCTAATGGAGACCAAGTAGCTTTAGTTGAAGTATTTTTTAAATGTAATGATTATACTGGAGTTCTAGTTGAAAAAAATGAGGAATCTCTAAAAAATAGATTTTTCTCGTTAGTTGAGTTGCCTAATAATATATTTTTAGAACATATAGGAGTAATCAATGATGTGTTGTCTGAGAAGAAACTACCTGTTATTGGTTGAAAGTTGGATCCTCTTCACTTAGTCAGATATTCAACAATCGGGGGCGATTGCTTAACAAAGTGTCGCCTTTTCTTATTGAAGTAAAGGAGCAATTTAGTTAAAGAACGGGTTAAGCTACTATAATTATGCTGGTTAAAGAAAAAGAAGTAATGCGGGGGAACAAATTTGAATATTGAACAAAAAATATATCAAGCAGCAAAAAAACTGATTGAAAAAAGATACCCTACTGGCTGGGGCGGTGCGGCAGCAATGTACACTAACAATGGTGAAATATTGACAAGTGTTGCTCCAGAGGTCATAAATGCTTCAACAGAGTTATGTATAGAAACAGGTGCAATTTTGGAAGCACATAAGCTTAATACAAAAATAACTCATTCAGTTTGTGTTGTAAGAGATAATGAAAATGAAGAATTTAAGGTATTAACTCCTTGTGGGGTCTGTCAAGAAAGATTGATTTACTGGGGAAGGGATGTAAAGGTAGCGGTATCTTCAAGTGACGAGAAACCATTACTTTTCAAAACATTAAAAGAAGTTCAGCCGTATCATTGGTCTCAAGCATACAAAGATGAAGAATTATTCGACTAACGTATGCTTTTCTTTAATAAGACTTCACAATGATCTTCAAAAAGCTGGCCCTTTTCTTTGGTAAGACAACATAATTGATATTCAACAATCGGGGGCGTTAATCCAAGAAGGATTGACGCTTTTTGTGGCGAAATTTAGTGGAATGGCTTATTAAAGGAGCAATGAATAAATAATGAAAAAACAATTAGCCGCGGCACTACTATTACTCGGTTGTTTAGTATATTTGATTTTTGCCCTATTCCAAAGCGAACTATACCTTTCTCACTTCTCTGTAGAGGCAGTCAACCCCATTAGTTTGGACTGGAATAGCATCAACATTGATACTAAGTTTCAAGATGGAGAGCCTGAATCAGTCTACCGTATTTGGTTAACGCCCATATACGGAGTTGTATGTTTGTCTTTAGTATTAATTGCTTTGTCATTTAGAAGGAAGAACACATAGTTATCAATCTTCCGCAATCGGGGACAATTGCTTAACAAAGTTTCTCCTCCTCTTCATATTAAAGAAAAGAGCAGAATTGTTGAAAGAACTAAGGTTAATTGTTTTAAAGATAAGAGATGGAGGATTTATTATTGAGTTCTAATGAGATTACTTTAAAAGCAAAGACTGATATTGATGTGGATACATATAAAATTTTGAGTGAATATCTAGGGGAAGGTCAAGTGAAATCCTTGAACAATAAAGCTGTAACCTTACAAAATGTTGAGGTTATCAATAAGTTTTATTATTCAATGAGCGTAAAAGACACTAGAGATCATTCAGACGTGGCGTTCACATTTCATGTATTTAAATTAAAGAATGAATTATTCATTGTATATGTTAAGACTGATATAAAGTTCTCTTTTGAAGTTAAAGAAACAATTCAAGAAGTGAGAGAAAAACATACCTGGTTCATTGAGCATATTATTGATTTTCACAGAGATGTAATTATTTCAAAAAGAAATTAGTACAAGTGCATTAGATATCATCATTAATGCTATTACTGTATGGAATACAGTTCATCTCACAGAAGAAACAAAAGTTTTAAGTGAAAAAGAAATACTAAAACATACATTATCATTAAGGTGGGAAAAAATTAACTTCTTACGAGAGTATACACTTGAGATGAAAAAATGACAGAACTTAACTCTTTAATATCATTAGATCGAGAAGATCCTGAAGGTACCCCTGTTAAATAATCATTTAATTCCTGGAATGGAAATCAGTTGTATTGACAGATTTAAACGACACAGATAAAATCAAAAATATTAATATCTGCATAATGAAGATTTGTTCAAAACATATCGGAGTATAAGGGTAAAGGCTATGATAAGAAAGAGTAGCAATCATGTAAACAAACAGAAAGTTACCGGTTGATGAGAGGTGCATGTTGAACGATTGTGAATACATCTTGGAGCTGTGTATCGAACGGGTATTCCTTAGTAGACTACACCGGTTAGGCATCCGTAATCATGTGCTAAAGTATTGTCAAATGACTTTACTTATAAAGATAAGCGATGTGAGTTGCTTATAAATTAAAGGTGGTAACACGAGATGAATCGTCCTTTTGGTTAATCCAAAAGGGCGTTTTTTTATTATCCTTTACTTCTTATAGAACTTGCAATGTTAGAAATAATATTTCAAGGAGATGTTAGTATGATGGTAAAACCTGTAGAACAATTAAAAATTATTATGAAAGGTGTGCAAGAATTAGTAAACGAGGAAGAATTGATGGCGAAATTAGAAAAGTCATACCAATTACAGACTCCGCTTACTATTAAATTAGGACTTGACCCTTCTGCACCTGATATCCACTTAGGTCATGCAGTCGTCTTAAGAAAAATAAAACAGCTGCAAGATTTGGGGCATAAAGTTGTAATTATTATCGGTGATTTTACAGGTCGTATTGGAGACCCAACTGGAAAAGCGAAAGGCCGAGTGGCTCTAAATGACGAACAGGTTATAGCAAATGCAAAAACATACTTTGAGCAAATCTTTAAGGTGCTAGATTCAGAAAAAACAACTGTCCGCTTTAACAGCGAGTGGCTTTCAAAATTAACCTTCGAGGAAGTCATTAAACTAGCAGCAACAACATCGGTTGCAAGATTATTAGAACGTGATGATTTCCAGAATAGATATAAAAATCAAGTGCCAATAGGAATACACGAATTTTTCTACCCACTAATGCAAGCGTATGATTCTGTAGAGATTCAAGCGGATATTGAATTAGGTGGAACAGACCAAACATTTAACATTCTAATGGGCCGTACACTTCAAAAACATTTGGGATTAGAAAAGCAAATTGCCATTTTCATGCCCTTACTTGAAGGTCTTGATGGTATGGAAAAGATGAGCAAAAGTCTTGGGAATTATATCGGAATTAATGAACCTGCAGAAGTAATGTTTAAGAAGGTTATGGAAGTACCAGACAGCCTAATTATTAAATACTTTGATTTGGCTACGGATCTACATCCAGATGAGATTGCAAACATTAAACAACAACTAGAAAACGGAGTTAATCCGAGAGATATCAAACTTGTTTTAGCTAAAATCATTACGAATTTATACTGGGGAGAAGAAGAAACCAAACGAGCGATAGCATACTTTGAAACAGCATTTAGTAAAAAAGACATCCCAAATGATATACCTAAAATTTTGATAGAAATTGGGGAGGAAACAGTTGAAGCCATCATTCCCCAGTTAATAGAAGAAGGGTTCATAAAAAGTAAAAGCGAATTTATTCGTTTAGTTAAACAAGAGGGTGTACAGCTCAATAAAGAAAAAATAAATCACGATGATTTAGACCGAGTATTAATGAATGAAGACGTACTACAGATTGGTAAAAAGAGATTCCTGCGTTTCATTAAATAATTTAGTGATTTTGAGGAGCGTTAATTGTGTATTCCAGCATTAACGCTCCTTAATTTATACCTACACCTAATATAACTTTTTTTCTCTAATCTACATGAAGACGTTTTTTATGTGGAACAACCATTCCGAAAAGCCAACTAGATATTTCTTCCTGTTATTTTCGCAAAATAAGAACTACTCTATTTAGTGCATATAATCAAAAAGTATCATTTTCCTTTTTATGTATTGACTCTAAGTGTGATTAGGATATAATTCATACTAATTTAATAGAATTACTTCTTTATCAAGAGCAGGTGGAGGGACAAGCCCGATGAAACCCGGCAACCGGTCGACATTGATTCGATACGGTGCTAATTCTTGCAGCTTTTAGAGCTGGGAGATAAGGAAGAGGAATATTGTCTTTATTATACAAAGCCTCTTTCTTAGGAAAGGGGCTTTTTTGTGTGGAGAAAGGAGGATTACCGACAAAGCAATTGTATAAATACAAAATACTGAAGGAGAATGAAAATGAAACGACCCATTATATCAATGTTACTAAGTGTCTCTTTACTTGCTGGAATACTTCCAGCTACTGATGTACTTGCAGAAGGTAATAAACCCGTCGAACGAAAACATAGTCTTTTCAACACAGAAAAATACGACTACATAACGTATGACGCGCTTAAACAAAAACTAACTAACTACGAAAAGACAAGCAGCAGAGTTAATTTAAATATTACAGGTAAGTCCTCTACTGGCAAAGACTTATACACAGTGACGATAGAAGAGTCAGAGTCTAAGAGTTCTGCTGAGAAATATAAAACGCTCCGTAAACTAATGTCTGATGATCCTGTAAAAGCCCAGCAATATTTAAAAGGTAATCCTGATATAAAAGCACCCATATTAATTCACGCGTCTATACACGGTACAGAGTTCGTAGGCACGGATGCGGTTATCGAACTGATTGAACGATTTGGTTATGAGAACGACAAGGAAACGAAGGAGATTTTAAAAAATTTTACAATAATCATAAATGTCAATGCTAATCCAGATGGAAGAATAGATGCAACCAGGTTTAATGCTGAGGGAATTGATCTAAATCGAGATTTTGTAACACAATCTCAGCCAGAGACAAAAGCAGTGGTTAAACAAATTGCAGATTACAACCCGTTAGTTCTCTTGGATCTTCATGGATACGTGAAACAGAGGGGAGCTGCTAAACATCCTGGCCTCATCCTTCCAGGAACACCTCCTCATAACCCAAATTATGAATATGATCTGTTATATAAATGGATGAACAAACAAGCGGAAGCGATGGAATCAGAACTAGTAAGTGAAAGAGAAAACTATGAATCTGAACTCTATCAAACAATGGAAGGGACGCATATTCCATTAAGAGATTCAGCCTCCGGATGGGACGTATATCCGCCGATTTACACACCTGCGTATGCAATGCTGCATGGGGGCTATGGATACACACTTGAAGCGCCTACAAACGATTGGGACGGTGTGAAGTGGCAAGTCGATGCTGTTTCGGGCGCATTGAAATTTGCTCTTCAGAATAAACAGGCAATGCTAAATGATCAGATTGAAGTTTTTGTTCGCGGGGTCAAAGGTGAACATCCGAATAATGAAGAACATTTCTATCCGGAAGCTTATGTAATACCAGAAAATAAAGAAGATAATTCAGTAGTGCAGAAGGCTGTTCAGCATTTAGTAGACAACGATGTGAAGGTGGAAAAAAGCAAGCAGTCCTTTACCTTGGATGGAAATCGTTATGAAAAAGGAACGTATATAGTAGATCTGGACCAAGCGAAGGCGGGTTTAGCAAACGTTTTTCTGTGGGACGGTGAAGACATTTCAAATGATATCGATGCCATGTATGACATTTCTGCCTGGAATCTTCCTGAGTTATGGGGATTCGAAGCAGTCGAATCGCATAAAGAACTTAATGTAAAATCAACAAAAGTGAAAAAGGCAGATCATGCGGGGAAAGTAACTGGCTCTGGTCCGTACGTTATCCCAAATACCTCTGTCGAAGCTGTTTCACTTGTTAACGCACTTCTAAAACAAGGAGTATCCATAAAGAAAGATACAAAAGGGAATTTCTATGCCTATGCAAAAAGAGTGCAAATTCAAAAAGAGGTTCAGAAATCTGGATTATCTTTAAAATCTGGTAATACGCCAAGTAATGCTGTTACTGTAAAAAGTAAAAAGGTTGCGATTCTAAAAGATGGTGGATTGGGGAAAGTTCAATCTCATGCTGGAACGAAACTAGCATTAGAACGTTTAGGGTTTGATGTGATTGAAGTACACCCAAGAGAAGTAGCAGATCAGGGGTTAGATTCTTACGATGCTTTTGTTTATAGCGGTTCAGCAAGCCTCGTGTCTTATAAACTAAGCGAAGCTAACAAGGAATTTGCTCTAACAAGTGAAGATGAAGTAAAGGCGTTTTATGAAAAGTTGAATCAATATGTCCAAGGAAAAGGTAAGTTCATTGCAGTAGGAGCAGGAGGATCTCAAATTGCGAAAGAAGCTGGACTTACAGATGTTGAAGTGAAAAGAGGCTTTTCAAGCAGCAATGGAATCGTAAACGTTGAATATAAGGATTCACCGTTAACAGCAGGCTATAAACAACAGGATATTGGGTTTGTCTACAGTCCTGTCTGGTACACCAACACAGACAATGTGAACGTTGCTGCAACTTTTGCAAAAAGCGATGACTTCTTTGTAGCAGGACACTGGAAGGATAGAAACGATGCAAAAGGACAGGCGGTAATCATACAGGAAAAAGAAAAGCCTGTGACGCTGATTGGTTTGGAGGCAGGCTTTAGAAATCACACGGATTATTTGTTCAGATTGTTATCTAATAGTATTCACTAAAATCGAGTTAAATTGTTGCAACATAGGGAATCACGATCTACTACTTTAATTGGACATTGAAGTTGACTCAATAAGGAGTTAACCCAAATCGTTAGGTCCTTTGTAAATGAAAAGATATTGTAAGTGATGGCGTACACACTAATAAGCACCTAATTTAGCGTTGGGGAAAATATGGTCCCCTCTAGATTAGGTGCTTTTTTCATGTTTTCAAGAATTCATTCTTCATGTTACCCTTCTTTCAAAGTATGCAAAACAAATAGCCAAGAAAGGTATCTATTGCGTTTAATTTAAGCATTGTTTGCATAATTTTACGCCAATGTATTTTGCGCTGTTTTTTCTTTCAGCCAATTAAGCATCTTTATATCATTGTTTTTATTCTGTCTTTTATTTTCCCTGCGAATGTATCTTGAAAGCGTTGTGTGAGAAATCCCGATTTCAGATGCAGACTGACGGATGCTTATGTTCAATGCCTGAATCATTTCCTGCATAGCATTGGGAGAGAGCGTTATTTCCGTATCTGTACCTGCCTCTGCAAAATGAAAGCTCTGCTGGGTGTACTCCTCTTTCTTGACCAAATCTGGCTCCATCATTTCAATCGATGCAGCTGTCTGCCTGTGGCCAATTGCTTCAGGTTTATATGAGTCTGAAACAGCAACAGGATAGTCACTGTGGTGCATTTGCTGCTGGATACTGCTCATGATCTTGTCTTCAAGACTAGTGCCTGTATTCTCCAAAAGGTTTTTCTGATTTTCCTTAACCACGATCTCCGTCGGTAAAAGCACAATGCTCAGCTTGCTCCAGTAATTTTTAACCCATCCCTTTTTTCCGACTTTTTCTTCTGCAATTTCTTCCGTATAAGCCCAGGATTTAATCACTTCATCCTTTTGCAGTTCATCAAGGACTGTCTCGAATTTGTCTCTTATCTGTACGCCGTTATAACGGGATGAAATATCCATCACCTTGAGCAATGTAGCCACTTTAAAAGGCTGCTGGAGCGTCTTTTTCATCGTGCGTATTTTCCATTGAAGGTTCAAATACCTCGTTAATCGCTTTTGTTCCCTCTGTGTAAAGTGACTGTATTGGAACACTTTCAAGTCGAGAAGGCCGATGGATCTGTTCGGCCCGACGAGATAGGGGGTAAGAATGGACGTGGGCTTCACTTGCACCGCGTATATTCCTTTTGCTTCTCCCGATTTTTTGTCATAAGCCACCCGTATCTTCCCAATCTCAAACATGCGCTGGAAATCCTTGAAGTTGTAGAGCTCATTTTCCTGCATTTCCTGCGTGTTGAGGACTTTCACTTTTTGGTCTCCAAGTGATATCCAGATGCTTGAGAGGGCTGCGACCCGTTTCATGATATTGAACCGGTCTTCTTCCCTGAAGTCGAGCACTCTGCCGTTTGACGTTCTCTTTTTTAAGTTTCTGAGCCGAAGGGCGTCGCTGCTGTGAAACTCTATGTACCCGTCGCTGCTTTTAGGGGATACCATCCATAAGTATGTAATCAAATCAAAGAGATCTGCAGTCATTTCGTCTAAAGAGTTAATGGTTGAACCGATCATTTCAAGCCACATAGCCTGCTGTTCGGTTGTCACTTCAGCAATCGATGTCTCGTATGGCCTGAGCTCAGCCAGACCTTTGACCTTTCCTCTGTTATCAATGATTTCGGTTGCGAGGTGTCCGGTTTCATTTTCTTTGAATTCTTTTTTCTTCGTGACGATATCTCTCATCAAATGGAAGTCTATGTCCATGCTGCCATATATGTAATCACGGTCCAAGGCTTCAGTGATTTTTTCCTCATTCATACTCCGTTTGATTTCATCGTTCGGAAACTCATTTATGAAATGTCCAGCAAGAATGATCCTGATGGTTTCACTGTATTTTTCTACGCCTTCGCGAATTAACTTCTTTGTTATATGCTTTTCTGAATAGAGAGTCTGCGTGAAGAGGTAAAACAAGGCCCGGAAACTGGGGCGCATCTCTTCACATGGCGATTGGTGCCTGTACTCATAATCAGTCATTTCAAAAGCATCTTTCTTCCAGTGATCTCGTATGTAGGGCCTGTCGTCAAACAAATGCTTTGTTTCTTCATATATCGCTATTTTCAGAAGTTCATAGTTTAGTATCAGTGAGTCGGAAATATCTGCATATTTCATGTAATCATCCTTTCTTCATTCAATGAAGAACAGTGTGCGCTAAACCATAAAATGCACCACTTCTTTTTATTATAGCAACTGCCATGATTCCTGTGTATATGAAATGCACCACTCCCTGCGAAAATGCACCGGATTATTCAGATTTAGGACCTGATTCGACAAGAAACGCACCAATTGAGCACTCAAATGCACCAAATACTACACATGTTCCGCTGAACTGAGCACTTTGGTGCATATTTCATAACAGCCCTATAATTTTTCAAGGTAAAGTGGTGCACAAAAACCTTCCGAGTGTCTTGAGCGGAACCTGTTCACTATTTCCCTCAATAAATGTGCACCATCAGGACAGGGTGAGCGGAACCTGTATGGAAAGAAACTTTGTCTTGGTGCACTTTTATAATGTATACCGATCTATTTTGCACCACGACTGGTGCGGAAAAACTCATAATAGGGCGAAACCTGTACCCCACAAATGCACCACTGTACAACATGTTAGAGCGGAAACCGTGTACTAACTGAGCAGACCGTATTTTCATCATTCCTTGATATAGAAGTATTTTTGTGTGTATTAACGGACCAAGTTCAATCCTTACACGTGGTGCATTCAACGTAAAATGGTGCAAAAGATGAGCGGAACCTGCATCATATAAAAATTGCAAAGTTTTTTTCTAACCCTTGGTGCATAAAGCATCAAGGGGCTTTTTTATTTTGGTGCATTTTGCTTAGAGAGAGGCAAGTTGCAAAATTCGATTTCGTTATACTGATTACAGCAAAATATTCCAATAAATTTAACGTGGGAGGGTGTGTACAGTGGGGAGAGAAAATATAAACAGCGTTCCAAAACAGACAGCAACACCAGCTGAAATCATGCAGTTTATGACCCACAGCAGCCTCTCACTCTATAAAAAGAAAGGCTCCCGTGCGCCGTTTCATAAACTATCGGTCTATCAAAAGGCAGAAGATCAAGCTCCGTACCGAAAGGGTGCGGTATTTGTGTCGCCATCAAAAGAGGACTTGTCCGAAGGAAAAGGGTACGTGGTAACCTCTTACGAGACGTTAGCGGAAAAACATCCCCATCTGTCCCACTGGACACCAAACGTCTACCGCGGCGGCACGTATTACGATTTCAGGAGACGGATCATCAAAGGCCATACGCGTGAAAACTTAAAGCAAGTGAGCGTGATAGGCTTTGATATAGACACAAAAGAAACGGATCTTTACGCACTCTATATCGGCTGTGAGGAGTTAGGTCTCCCGAGGCCCAATCTTCTTTTAGAGACGCCAAGGGGCTATCAGTTCTTTTTTGTGCTGGACACCCCGTTTTATGTGCACAGCCGCCACGACTATAAATCTCTGAGAATCGCAGAACGCATCAGCGACAATCTCAAAACGGCGCTGTCTGCTTATGTCCCTCTGGACAAAAACTGTGTGCCTTTTGGTTTTTACCGGATCCCTAGACACGACAACATACTCGATTTCTATGAACACACAGCCAATACTAGCCGCCTGCTCTCCTGGTCCAAGCAGTTTGAGGAAAAGGAAAAGAGAAGGTTTCTTCGCGTTGTACTTAACCCTTCACAAAAATCAGATCTTTGTTCATCAGACTGGTACAGAGCTTTAATATCTGCAACAGGAATTGACCGGGGCTACAACAGCGCAAGCCGCAACAACGCCCTAATGACACTGGCGCTAGCCAATTATGCAAGCGGCCGGTCTTTTGAGGATGCGTATGACGAACTAGACCAGTTTAACAGTTTTCTAGACAGTCCGCTAAGCAAAACGGAGTTTGAGAAAACGATAAACAGCGCATACTCGGGCAAGTATAAAGGCGTGAAACGATCCTATGTGGAAGGGTTGCTTGAACTGTGGACGGACGGACAGGCAAAATTCCACGGGAGAGACGGCTGGTACAAATTCAAGAAAGAACGCGGAGAGAGAGAGCGTTCGCACTATGAAGAGTGGGAAGAAGATATTGTGTCTTACATAGAACAGCACAAGAGCCCTGACGCACCCTTTTTGGAGGGTTCTTTAGCTATGCTAGCAGAAAGATTCGGCATGGCCGTTTCATCTTTGAAAGAAGTACTCAAGCGTTCTACTAAGATCGTAAAGAAAACAATCGGTAGAGGCAGAGGCGCCGTGACCAAGATCAGCAGCAGAAACATCTTGTTTAAGAGTCTGCTCCAATCGCGCAAGAAAGCGTCAGTGCAATCAAAACAAACAATGAACAGAGCTATTGCAGAGAGCATAAGTGTTTTCTTTACTGGCACATTTTCAACTCAGGAAGAGCTAAACTTGTTCCGCAACATTGAACTGCCGATGTACAATACCAGCTGAAATTAATAAGCCAGTCTGCCATTACATATCTATACTATCCTGTCCGTCCTTCCTGGAGCATAGCTTTTTACTTTAATACTTATTCTAATCTAGACTGTACACTTAGCTTATGCTGCTGCTTAGCAAGTTTTAAATTCATCTTCTATTCAAGGGAGAGATTATAAAGCTTTAGTTGAGTTCAGGCCAGATCTTTGCTATCTTTACCTGCTTATGGAACTTAAGACCTTTTTTACAATTATGTGGGAATTTATGTCTAGTGCTTTTACCCTTTTATGATGAAAATACGAACATTCGCTCTCTAAACAGGAGGATAGTCTCTTTCCAGAATTTTACCAAGATGGTAGTCTTAACTAGTATAAGGGCTTGTAAATAGACTAGTAATAAACGTATCTAGCATATGCAACACCTAATACAAGTAGGAATATGCGGAAAACCTAAGTGCAGTCCTGCTAAATGGTCACGGCATGGTGGTGAGTTATTCCGTGACCATTTAGCAGGACCTTAGATAACTAATCCACTTACCCGAATTAAATGAATATATGTAAGTAAGTGTAAAGTAAGGGGTGGTGGTGTAAGTAGTGTAAGAGTAAGAGAGAGTAGTAGTAGGTAGTGGTAAGTGTGTGGTGAGGTAGGAGAGAGGGAGTAGAGGTAGAGTAAGTGAGTAAGAGAAGTAGAGAGTAAGTTCAAGGGATAAAAGAAAAAGAGATAAGTTAAAGTGCAAGGTTCAAGTGCAGATCAGGAAGTGAAATGGTTAAAAGTGAGGGAAGTCAGGGGCATAGTGAAGTTTGGAGTAATTGATAAATTGTTGGTTTAATTGAGAATCTTTTTGGGCTCAGGTTATAAGGGGTGAGGACGAGTGAGGTATCATTTGCTGCCGTTTTTGATTCCTGGAGAAGGAAAAGTTTATGAATTAAGGACAACGATGGATGCGAAGATTTTGTATTTCAAGGATGAGACGGCTTGGACGACGATGCTCAGTTTTTTGACGAGGCCCTGGTACAGAAGAGTGGTTAAACAGGAATGGATCAGCTGGGAGATAGTTGCGACGAAAGATGAGATCCGGTATTTCGTTTGGGTGCCCGATGAGCAGACGGGAAGAGCGTTTAAAACGAAGTTCTACGCCGAGCATTCAGATGTCGAGATCATAGAAGCCGAGAATAGAGTCCCTGACTTTACACGCCCTCATGCAGGAACGAAGCTATATACTGAAAGTCATTGGACAATTCCAATCAAGACTTATCACAATGAAGTGGTGGATACACAGGCTGAATTGATTGAGTTTCTGGATGCATTAGAAGAAGGTCAGGAGGTTCATATGCAGTTTCTCGTGCAGCCTGCGTACCGGACAGAAAAGAGCTTTAGGGGCATTGTCCGTCAGTTCCACAGGCAGGGAGAGGCGGATGAGAGCCTGCAGAAGGACAACGAGCTCTATCTTTCTGCGATAGAAGGAAAATCGACGAGGGTTCTATCTAGGGTAGGCGTGAAGGTCATTGCCTTTGGCAGGGACAAAAAGGATGCGAAGGATTTGATCAAGAGCGCGAAAGGTTCCATCGGCACGTTTTCAAGCGGTCGGCTCAACCAGCTGAAAGGCAGGGAGTGGTGGTGGTTTCGTACGATCCGTCCTTTGTTTCGGTGGGAGTTTACACGACGTATCTTTCCGATGGAGAGAATGAAGCAGCGCGTGATCCTAGGAACGGAAGAAATGGCTGCGATGATGCGTCTTCCAAGTGAACGGGTTTTGACAAATAAGCTGAACCGGCAGAAAATGAGGTCAACGCCTCTACCGAAAGAATTGAAGCAATCAGCAGTATCGGATTTGTCTGTTTCACTCGGGGTTCATATGTATCATGGAAAAGAAACACAGGTGATGTTTGACCTTGAGACGCTCCGGTATCATGCGGCGTTTATCGGGATGTCCGGGATGGGGAAGAGTACCGCGATGTATAACCTCGTTGAGGATTTGATACATCGCGACGGGGCCGGTGAAATGATTGGGGGTACGATCATCGATCCTCACGGTGACCTGTGCCAAGATGTGGCAGCAAGGATTCCTCCCGAGAAACAGCATCTTGTGCGGTACATCAAGTTTTCTGAGGGCGATATTCCGTTTAACGTTTACGACGTCGATTTTGCAGTATCCGAGGATAAGGTTGCCCAGACCGTGGCAGATGTTTTGAAGCGGACGTGGAAGGATTTTTGGGGTCCCAACATCGATGATAACTTCCTGAACGGCGGTATGGCGCTACTGCGCCTTAGAGAAGCAAGCCTGCCTAACCTGCAAAAGCTCTTGAGCGATCCGGAGTACCGGGAAAGCGTTCTAGAGAGGCTTGACCGAAGTGATGCAATCGAGAACGATCTGTACCTGTATTTTTCAAACCTGCAGGGTCTTCAGGAACGGGAGCTGCAGGCAAAAACGAACTCAACCTTGAACAAACTGCGAAAAATTACGCTATCCGGGGTAGTTGGAAAGATGCTACGGGCAAAAACGAACGGGCTGCGGTTTCGGGAGAGCATGGACAGGGGCATGATCATCCTGCTCGATTTGTCTGAGCTGACAAGTGACGAGAAGAAGCTCATCGGCTCCATGTGTCTGACGTATGCGGAACTTGCGGGCAAAAGCAGGGCGGATACACCGCCATTAGAACGAAACAAGCTTCCCTACCATTTTGTAATGGTGGATGAGGCCCCGACGCTTATGGAACACAGCGTGGATGCGATCGAATCGTTCGCTTCAGAGCTCAGGAAGTATAAAACGTCCATCATCCTCGGGATGCAGGGGGTCAAAGATCAGCTTCCCCGTGAAGTTGCGTCTGCTATTTTCAGAAACTTCGGAACTTTTGTATCGTTCAGGCTTGGGGAGCCGGATGATGCTGAGTATGTGAACCGGTCCATGAAGTCAGAGGTGCTCTATTCAAGTGATTACCTGCAGATTGAACCGTTCCATGCCTACATGAGGATGCAGGCAGGAAACGAGCGCACAAGGCCGTTTCTGCTCAAAATGAAGGCCCCGAAGCCTGCGCGGTTTGGCGAGCAGATCCCTTTACTCAAAAAAAGAACGGCAGAAGAGGCGCTTGAGATTGAACGCATTGCTCTAGAGAGTATGCCTGCAGCTAACGTTAGTGAAGAGGATACTGAGGCTATCCATTTTGCAGAGGGTGAAATCATGCAGCACGCGTCTGAGGCTGCGGCATCACTTGAACTGCCCGAAACAGAGGAGGAAACAGACGTAAAAGCAGAAGAAACAGCCACATCGGTATCTGAGAGCGATGAAGATGAAGAAAAGTCAGACCGTGCAGGGGCTTTAGAAACAGAAAAAGAGAGAGAAGAAGAGACAAAAAAAGCTGTCAGCCAGGATGATCTATGGGTGTAGCAAGGGGGATAACACAATGGCCAAGAGAATCACACTGCTTGAGGAGGAACTGTTCGTTTCGCTTCACGATCTCGTGTTTGTGGACGTTCAGTACTTAGAGAAATACATTTACGTACATGAAGACAAAAAGCCCTACAGCAAATACTGGATTTCAAAGCAGATGAGGGCAATGGAGGCTGAAGGGTACATCAAGTCGTTTCCTGTTGCAAAGGCGTCTGTTCAGGGGAGAGACCGGCTTGTGTATACACTTGATTCAAAGGGTGTTCAGGAAGTGAAGGAGATTTTAGGCGAAGCGGACTGGGACACAAGATGGACGCAGCGGACGCCGACTTATGTGTACCATTCGCTCAGGATGTCTCATATCCAGGCGGCGTATGCCGCGCAGCGTGATGAGCATTTCAGGTTCAAGGAATTTTTCTCGGAGAGACGTTCATTCAGGAACTACGGAGAAGTAAAAAGGGACAGTGAAGGAAGGAAAAAGCAGTCAGCGACAACCGTTATCCGTCCGGACGGAGCGTTTACCCTCCAGAGGGAGATCAACGGCCAGACGGTCACATTCCTGTATTTTGTGGAGCTTGAGAGAAGCAGACAGCGAATCGACGTGACCCTGAATAAGATCAGGCGCTATAACGAGTATGTCCGAAAGAAAGCCTATGAAAGGGACGAGGTATTTGGGGAAAACATACGGGTCATACGCGTTTTGTTTGTCTCCAACAACGACACGGAACGAAACAAGATTCTGGAACATTCCCTGAAGGCAGACTCAAGGGAGCTTGAAAAACTGGGAGGGGGCCTGATGTTCGCGACGTATGAGGATGCAGTAAATGACCCTTACGGAGCGATCTGGAAAGCGAAGCATTCAAGCGATACTAACACCCTTTACCGTCTCTATAAAAAAATCGATTGACTATCTCAGCCCTTGAAAGGAGGTGAAGAGAGTGGCCTACAAGGTCAAAAGGGGCAAAAACCCCACTGGCAGCTCTTTGAAAGAAATGCTTGTATCCTTTGCACGGAACCTAACGTTTGTTTTCATCATCATGAGCGCCATAGGCGCGGCCGGATATTTCCTCTTTCAGTTTGCCTATGATGCCTATCCGCCGTTTGCAAAAGCGTCGGATGAGGTACTCTATACGGTTCAGTCCTTTTACAGAGAGCACGGCTTATGGACCACAGCCGGCATGTTTTTATTCATCTGCCTGTGCGTGTGGGCGTTTGGCGAAGAGTCCAGAAGGCGTGATGACAGGAGAGAAGCCATGAAGGAAATGATGAAATGAGGAGGAGCCATGAAAAGACGAGAATACCCCAAAACCGTTCTCCGGAGGAAAGTCATCAAAGGCTTTTTCTGGACAGTCTTTGTCATGATGCTGTTTTTGTCGGTCGTCTCCATCGTGCGCGTTGCAAACGCCGGGAGTGATGCGGCAGACGCACAGCCTGTCAAAGAAGAAAGAAGACTTGAAAATCCAGCTGCAAGTGTCGGCGCCCAGTCTTTTGCAGAGTCCTTTGCAGGAGAGTACTTCCAGTGGGAAAACACTGATAATGCAATTAAAGAAAGAGCCGAGCGCCTAAAGCCGTACCTCGCAAACGGCATGGATGAGCAGGCTGGCCTTTCATTTGAAGGAATGGAACAAGACAGTAAACTAACAGAAAGACAAGTATGGAATGTTGAAGAACAGTCTGATGATACAGCGATCATTACCCTCCGTGTTAAGCACACCTTAAAGAAAACCACACCGCCTGACGCCAAAGCGACAGAAGAAGCGAAAAAGGCCAAAAAACCACTTCCAAAGGCAAAAACTGAGAAATCAGAGCCGATTGAAAAGTTCCTTGCCGTTCCCGTCAAGAGTGACGGTGAGAGCTACGCTGTTCATAAGGTCCCTTATTTCGTCCCTCCAGCCAAAAAACCAGAAATCAATGCAGATAATGCCATCAGTGACGAAGGAAACATACAAGATTCCAAGCTTAAAGGTGAAGTTACTCAAGGCCTGAACACTTTCTTCAAAGTGTACACAACAGGCAGCGAGGAAGAACTGTCCTATTACACGAAGAATGACGAGATCAAGCCGATGACCGGCATCATCGTGTTCAAGGAACTAAAGGATGCGGTCGTCAAACAGGGCGATGCGGCAAACGAGTACCGTGTCCATGCCACTGCCGTTTTTCAGGAAAGTCAATCCAAAGCGCAAATCACCTATCCGTATGAGTTCGTTCTTGTAAAAGAAGAGAACCGCCTATTTGTCAAAGAGATGAAAAACGAGTAACCATGAGGAGGAAGAAAGATCATGAACTTTGGAGAAAACATTCAAAACTGGTTTTCCACACAGGTAGGAGCGTTATTCCTTGTGATCATTGGGACAATTGCCATTTATTTTCTGGTAAGACGCGAGTTTTCGAGATTTGTAGGGTTCGCGGTGTTTGCGATGATCGTCGGGGTGTTCGTCTTTTCACCGGACAGCGTCAAAGATCTTGGAACCAAGCTTTGGGCTACCGTTTTTGGCAGCTAGATTGAGTGAAAGCGAGGCTACGTAATGAAACCCAAAATTCTGCGCACCTATAACAGCGTGTGGAAAGTGGAGAAGGTTCTGTACGGGATTCAAGACATCCCACTGCCGATTCCCCTGACGTATCGGCAGATCGGATTTTTCGCAGGCGGCGTGTTTGTAGTTTGGGTGCTGAATCACTTTCCGCCTCTCAGTTTACTGCAGCTCGGGCTTGTCGAATATCTTTTCCTGCCTGGAGTGTTCGCCTGGTTTTTCACGAAACAGCTGCTTGACGGGAAAGCGCCGCACCGGTTTTTCATGAGCGCGACGCGCTACTTCATGTCACCTCATCACATGAACCGGTATAAGGAAGTATCAGACAGAAAAAGACCTTACCAGTACGAGGGCAAAACAGGATACAGAACACTCAGCTATGACGAGAGGGGTGACGATTTTGAGCATTGAATTTCCTATCAGGTACTTTGAAGGCAACCTTGTGTTTTCACAGGACGGTGCGTGCTGGGCGTATTATCAGCTTGCCGGGTACAACTACGACTTTTTGGCAGATGATGAAAAAGAGATCATCTTCACAAAAATCAAACAGTTTTTCTGGCAGATCAACCTTGATACGCATCTCCTCGCCGTTCCAAACTTTCAGTCGATCGAGGAGAAACATGAACGCTTCAAACAAAAACTATCCGGTCCCTTGAAAGGTGCCGCGATCAAACATACGGACGATGCTGCTTTGCAGCTTGAGAAGATGCTCGGGAAAGAAGGTACAGAGTACCGTTTCTTTATCGGAGTGAGACTGCAGAGGCCAGAGGGGCAGATGCAGAAGAATTCCCTCCTAAAAGACATCAAAGAAGCGTGGAAGGAGTTTGTGCACGGTGTGAACGAAGCATCAGGCCTTGATGTGAAAGACGTGACGGAGGATGAAATCAACAGGTACCGGAAGGCTGAGCGCCGCGTGTTCAACAAGGTCTCGACAAAGCTTCAGGCAAATCCGGTTACCGAAGAAGACATTCAGTGGCTCGTTAGGCGCAACTGGTACCGGTCAATCGGGAAAGCGCCGATCCTGAAAAACTGGAGCCCACAGTACAGCGTTCACTACAAAGAGTATGAAGACGGGGAGATCAGCGTCAGAAGGCCCCTTTACCATGACGTCCTGCGCTTGTCAGAAGGGTTTGTCGATGATTCACCAAAGAGGAGCATCATCTTGAAGCAAATGTTCGACGGGAGAGAGGCAGAAGGGCATGTGGCGTTTCTCACCGTCTCAAACGTCCCTTACGAGATTGAGTTTCCGGGCGAGGAGTGGATGTATGTCATCCAGAACCTTGATTTCCCGGTTGAAATAAGCGTCCGCACCGACGTGATGGAAAACCGCAAAGCCCTGTCTTCTGTTCGCAACGCGCAGAAAGACTTGAAAGATCAGGACCGCCACGCACGCGAGACCGGAAATGACACCGGGCTGAACGTCCTTGACGGCAGGGCTGAGGCCCATGAACTTGAAGCTCACCTTCAGAAATCCCGTATGCCGTTGATCAAGACGTCGATTGTTCTGGCGGTATCAGCAGACAATGAGGATGAGCTGAAGAGGCGGTGCGATGCGGTGAAGGATCTTTATCAGGACATGATGTTTAGTATCGAACAGCCTTACGGGGACCAGTGGCTCGCTTTCAATGAATTTCTGCCCGGTGCAAAGCGCTACATCAAGGACTATGTGCATTTCATGGAACCGGCAACGGTTGCAGGCAGCATGTTCGGTGCGACCAAGCAGCTAGGAGACGGTGAAGGGTTCTTTATCGGAAGCACGGGAATCTTGGATCAACCCGTTTATATCATGCCGAACCGCGCCGCACAGGGAATTCGCGGAACGAAGACCAATGCCCTGTCGGCCGCGTTTTTAGGCTCTCTCGGCGGAGGGAAGTCCTTCAGCTCCAATTTGATCACGTACCTGTCGGTCTTATCCGGCGGTAAGGCGCTTGTGATCGATCCAAAGGGCGAGCGCGGAAACTGGGACCGTGATTTGCATGAGCTCGGCGGAGAGGTGAACATCATCTCCCTTTCGACGCAAGCAAAAGACAAAGGAAGGCTCGATCCCTTCTCCATTCATGACGACAGGAAAGAAGCCGAGACGCTCGCGCTTGATATCCTGACGTTTTTGACAGGGGTCCGTCTTGATGATTCGGAACGGTTCCCGAAGCTCACCCGGGCAGTGAGAGAAATAGCAGAAGGCGAGAAGCCGTGCCTCGGAATGGTTGTCGAACATTTACTGAAAAGCAAGGACAAGACGGCCAGACAGCTAGGTGAACATATCCGTTCCTTCAAAGAATTATCGTTTGCACAACTGCTCTTTGGGGACGGCGAGAATGATAAGGCGATTAATCTTCGCACGGCCCTAAATGTTCTTCAGATTCAAAACCTTGAGCTTCCTGCGCCGGATACGCCGCAGGAGAAATACAACCTGTCAGAGATGCTTTCTGTTGCGATGATGCTGCCGATCTCATCGTTTGCCCTGAAATTCATCCACAGCGACAGGAGAATCTTTAAAACGGTGCTATTGGATGAGGCGTGGGCGGTCCTTAACACGAGCCAGGGAAGCCATCTCGCGTCGCGTCTTGTCCGTGCAGGACGAGCGATGAACGCCGGGATCTACTTTGTGACACAAAACGCGAACGATCTTCTTGATGAAAAGATGAAGAACAACATCGGCATGAAGTTTGCCTTCCGGAGCACCGATCCGAATGAAATCGAGAACGTTCTGTCTCTATTAAACTTAAAGAATACGGAATACAATGCATCCACCTTAAGAGAGCTTCAAAATGGCCAGTGCCTGTTTCAGGACATCACCGGACGGGTGGGGGTCGTATCCATCAATGCATTATTTAAGGATTTGTTCGATGCATTTGATACACGTCCTCCGATGGATGACTTGAAAGAGAGTGAGACTGAAGGGACGGAACAGCTGCAGATTGAAGAAAACCACAAGAAGGAGGGCGTGTATGTATGAAAAAACTGATCTTGCTTATGGGTCTAACCCTACTGCTTGCGACGGCAGGGTGCGGAAGTAATGAAGTGAACGGAAAAGGACCTGATGATATACCGGTTGATTGGGTAAATGCCAAAATTCAGAATGACCAAAAAATGATGTTGGATTTACTTGATCAGAAGACAGAAGCGCTAGATCCGGAGGCTGAAAAATACAGTGACGAAAAAATTAAACAATATAGATTAACAGAATGGAAAGCAAGTAATGAAAGATATTTTTACGAAATTGAATATAAAAATCCAACCAATAACGAAAAAGTAGAAACGGAAAAATTGGAAGTGATTAAATCCGAAGAAGGTTGGAAGAGGACAAAATATAGTAATTTACAAAATTTTGATAAACTCGTTCAAGATATTAAGCCAGAAGTCCTTCGTGAGTTGCATGATGAATGAAGAAGTTAATAAAACTTTCGGCTTTGTCTATTCTGGTGTTTTTAGTGTTTCAGGTACAGGCTTCTGCTGCCAGTATTCAAGATCATTTGGTCCCTCAGGATACTGAGGCTAAAACAATAGGAGAGGTTGAACTTAAATACAATGAGTACCCCCAGCACCATTATAAATTAGACACCTGGGTAAACACCGATGGCGACTGGATGCCGTGGAACTGGGCTGATGGGGCTGGAAAGCAGATTTATATCGCCATGATGGAAATCATCAATTCCATTTGGAACGTCAATATCCTGCTTGCCAACTTCACGATGAAAATCGTCGAGGAAGCATTCCAGCTTGATTTTGTCTCAAACGTCACCGAAGAAATCGGATCAGCCATTCAAAACATCGCTGGATTCGGCCCGGGAGGCTTCATGGGAAACGGATTATGGCCTCTGCTTGTCACGTTTATCATCGCGATTGTCGGTGCGTGGGCGACTTATGTAGGGATGGTGAAACGTGAGAGCAGCCGGGCGTGGGGTGGTTTGATTTCTTCTGTTGCTATTTTCATCTTTGCGCTTGGTTTCTTCTCGAATGCACCATCCATCTTAAAAGGTATCAACGACTGGTCTAGTGACCTGCAAAGTGATGTATTAGCCGTTTCGGCTAGTGTCGTGAATCCAGGTGCATCGTATTCCAAAGAAGAAGGTATAGCGACCGTTCGCAATCAGATGTTTGATCTGATGGTAAAGAAACCGTATTTACTCATGCAATATGGAACGACACAGATAGAGGAAGATAGAGTAAATGATATGTTGTCACTGGATCCATTTACAGATGGAGAAGGCAGAAATGAAAAAGCTAGAGAAGAAGTTGAACAACAAAAAAATACAATGATGTCCATCGACGGAATATCACAGCGTGCAGGCTTTGTGCCGTTGCTCTTTATCGCCAACAGCATCATCGGCGTTTTCCTACTCATGGTGTCAGGAACGATTATTCTTTATCAGATGGTTTTTTTGGCATTGGTCCTGTTTGCGCCGGTTCCTTTGCTCATGGCGCTTGTTCCCCGGTGGAAGCATGCGGCGTTTGACTGGGGGATGAAAGTGTTGCATGCACAGCTGATGAAAATCTCCATCGCGCTGCTCCTTACGATATTGTTTGGGATCTCAGCCATCCTGTACCGTGCGACAGAGAACTCGGATCTTGGGTATTTAGGTGCCATGCTGCTTCAGATCATTTGTTTTGTCGGCGTCTGGGCCAAACGAAAAGAATTATTTAACATTGTATCAACAGCTGTAAATAATGTTGAAAGCAGCACGGGAGCAACCCTGCAGAATTACCGCCAGAAGTTCAATCAGGCCAGGAGTCTGGCGCGAAATGCCAAGAACGATTTGGATGAAAATATGGGAAAAGGTCGTATTCGCAACCAGCCATTAACAGAACGCAGGAAGGCAAGTCAGAAAAAGGCTGGTGCACTATCAAAAGAGCAGTTGGCTGATCGGCGAAAGCAGCTAAAACCAGCAAATGAAAGGCTTCTTAAAACAAACGCTGGTCTTGCTGCAGGAGCAATTGGAGTCGTGATGGCTGACCGAGAGGGGTTTACTGACAAGGTTGAAGATGACGGGAAAGGGAAGAATCATGCCGGAGTCGACAACGCGAGTATGGACCGTGAACAGCTGATGGACCGCACGAATGGTTCACAATCTAAATCACAAAACGGAAGCATTACGACAATCGATGACTTAAGGCGCCGGAGAATTGGAAGCGGAAACCTCCCGTTAACCGACCGGCAGTCCATAATTGACGCAAGAAACGAAGTCGCGACGTCACTCGAGAGGCCGGATGTGGAGGATACAGAATTGTCAGAGCGCACGCAGAGCGAGCGCAATTTGAACCTGATGAACAGGAACAGGCATGAAGATAACATACATGTTCAGCATCGTGACCGGTTAGCTGAACGCAGAATGACCGACAGTCAGTCGGATCACGAAGTCTCGAGTAATGAAACGAAACATGAACGCAATGCAAATGAGTCCGTGAAGCGAAAGTTTGAAAATAATGATCACAACGAACGCACCATTAACCATGTGACTGACAGAAATGCCGTTCAGACGGAAACGCATCACCGGTCACAGGAGAGTGTTACAAACAGGGATACCCATTCCAGGGAGGTTCACAGAAGGAATGAGGTTCAGGAAAACGTCACTGAGCGTATTGAAGAGATGATACGCAGGGGTAAACACATCACCCAATGGGAAGCCCAGCAACAAATCAACGAACGGAACCGCAAACGCGACAAGGACAGGGAGGAATGAACAGGGGGGTGAAGCATGTTTGGATGGGATGTACAAAACAGTAAAAGCGACCGGATCAAGCTGTTCCTTTTTCTTCTTGCCGTCTTTCTGATCGTCGGGTTTGCAGCATCGACTTTTTTTAGGAGTACGTCTTTGGTTTCTCCAGTCTCAAAGAGTGCTGAGATCAAGGGGTCCCCTTCTGAAGAAAGTGAAGACACCAGTGGTGCAGTGATGCAGGGTAATGAGAACGAGTATGACCAGACTGAAAAGTTTACGGAAGAGGAGCTCTCAGAAACAAAGGACGCCGCGGTGGGGTTTGCTAAAGCGTTTCATACGTATGATGCAGAAAAGCCTGATGAGTATCTTTCGAACGCCAAGCCCTATATGACAGAGGCCCTCTATAAAAAGATGAAGCGGAACGGCAGAAGAGAAGTGCTCGAACGATCTTATTTGAGTGTGCGAGATACAGAGGTTACTCCCGTTTCAAATAAAAGCAGTACGGTTGTGCGGTGGAACGTCATTGTCAGGGGAGAAGCGACTTCAGTAGACGGAAAAACATCACAAACCGAAGACTGGTACCTGATGAGCCTGAGGGAAGCAGACGGCGAATGGAAGGTAGAGGATGTGAGAGTGAATGTCCCAAACTAACGAGCCGAATCGTCACGAGACGGATGGGAGCTCTGCTTTAAAGAACATCACTGGTGCAGTGGTGAAGAAAACAGTAAAAACAGCAGGTGTCAAAGGGGCGGCGGCCGCAGGGTCTGCTCTAGGCCTGCCGGTCCTTTTAGGTATCGGCGCAATCCTTCTTATCCTCATAGGAGGTCTTGTCATCACCTTTTTCCTCATCCTGTCATCAACAGGGGGAGAAGAAGATCAGGCGCCCGGAAAAGGATTTTACGGAGGCGAGATCTCAGAAATCGGAGCGAACGAAATTCCTGCAGACTACGTCTCCATTTATCAGGCGGCAGAAGAAAAGTACGGGGTGCCTTGGAACCTGATAGCAGCCCATCACCGGGTGGAGACAAGGTTTTCGACCATCGATCCGATGGTTTCCCCGGTTGGCGCAGAAGGGCACCTTCAATTCATGCCATGCACATGGGTAGGATGGAGCCATCCGTCGTGCGGAGGACTCGGTAAAGGGGATATTTCCGATACTGAAAAGATGAATCCGGATGTCATCGCGAAACATGGAGGGTACGGGACTGACGCAAATGGGGACGGGAAGGCCGATCCGTGGGACCTTCATGATGCTGTTTTTTCTGCGGCCCACTACCTGGCAGCAAACGGTGCAGCAGAAGGGGACCTAAGACGGGCTGTATTTGCATATAATCACGCCGACTGGTATGTCGAGGAAGTACTCGGTTTTGCTGATCAGTATGTGAAAGGGTTTGTATCGATAGGCGGCGGAAGTGGCCAAAAGACAGGCATAGAAGTGGTTGACGTGGGAAACAGGTGGATTGGAAACTCCGAATACGTATTTGGCGGGGGAAGGAATCAAAGTGACATAGCGAGAGGCCGTTTCGACTGCTCGAGCTTTGTACACTGGGCGTTCATGGAAGTCGGCGTTGATCTCGGTCCACTCACATCAACGAGCACCGAAACACTAAAACATTTGGGTGAGCCCGTATCAGCAGAAAGCATGAAACCCGGTGATCTTGTATTTTTCAATACGTACAAACGAGACGGTCATGTTGGAATATATGTCGGTGACGGCAAATTCATAGGAGCCCAGTCCAGCACCGGGGTTGCGGTTGCGGATATGTCTGAGGGGTATTGGAAAGAAGTATTTAATGGGCGTGTAAAGAGGATTTAAACTATGGTAGAAAAAAAGGAGTAGCATTTTACTACTCCTTTTTCGTTGTTCGTTTGTGGTTACCTTGTTGTTTTCCGTAATCAAAGCACTTTTTGTACAGAGCACCTTCTATGGCGTCCTATTTAATTTTAGAAGGAGAAATGAGGGATATGCCGTTTTGATCCACAAAAATGGATAACAATTTTCTGCGCTGGGTGTTTTTCAAGGTGGAGGTTGTCATCTTATTTCCGTATTTGATCGAGGGCATCATCATCTTCCTTCCTCGTTTATTTTAACCAATCTTTCTCTATCAATACTAAATCATTATAAGTTTAACTTCTTTAGATACTCAATTGTTTATGTTTTTGGTTAAAGAAGGTAGATGAAGTTTCTGATATTTTATTATAAGTTTATCCAGCTTTTCACTGTGGTTTAAGGTTTTTGGGTTGTTTAATCCGTGAATACTGGCTATCTGAATTAATTCTTCTCTCAAAACGTCTATGTTTTCTGCTATATCTTCTACTGTTTGCGCCAATCTATGTTCCCCTTCATTAATGTTATCTTAAATTATAATACCATTTCCCAAAAAAAGGGGAAAGTAGTGAGGGAAGTTACGTTTTTCTTAAATAGATTTTCAAAATCAATCTTTTCCATCGAAAGGCCTTGTCAGTGCGTCAGTTCCTGGAAGAACCAATATTTTTCAATCATATCTGCGTATGTACCAGTATCTTTAATAAAGCTTGATACAAACCGGTAGCACCTTTTATGTGTAAGACAATTCATTTCATTTAGAATAACATGATCCTCTTTTTTCAATAGTTCTTTACATTCTCCGCAAATAAAAGTAATTTTAATCCAGCCTCCTTCCAAATACTATCATACATATAATTAGGTACAAATATCTATATATTTACAATTTTTTCACAAGTAAATGGTTTTTTTACATGATGAATAATACTCCTGTGCAAATGTCCTTCAGATATAAGAAGAGGCGATGCTAATTTTTATAGGTTGAGGTTGGTTGGAGAGGCATTATTATGATCAGGGGAACGGTCAGTTGCAAGACTTGGTTCTTGAGGCAAGTCGGGCAAAAGCAGGTCCATTGCCTATAATACCCGGCTGGCACGTTCGCTCCTTCGCAAGTGAACCCTTCACACGGTTTGCGCCCATCATTACTTCCTATTCAAACAAAGAAAGGAAGTGTTAAAGATGAAAGCAGTATACGAAATTCAGGGCATTAAACAGGTCATTCAAGAGGTGGAAGGGGGAGTGGCATATATCGTTCGTTCCCCTAAGGAGGCTGCTGAGATTGCTGCAAAACTGGAGCCTTGCTACTGTTGAGGATTTCTGCAAACAGGAAAAAAACCGCCTTCAAAAAGGATAGGTGTCACTCTTTTAGTCTATGTGCTGCATTGTAGTATATTAACTGATAATTGGTTCTCATGGACTCCAGTCTCAAAGGGAAGAGGAGAACGAAGAGGTTGATTGGATCCTAATGCGGCTAAAAGAATTGCACCTCTGTATTCTCTGACAGTTTATAGACCTGTATTGGCCGTCCTCTCGCTGACATTTTTTCCTTTCCGACTATTTCAATCAGCTGCGCGTCCATCCATTTCACAAGGATATGATGGGCACTTCGCGGGATGATCCAAATAGTCTTTTTGCGTTCGAAGGGTTAAAATGAAAGGAAAACGACAAATAGGTGAGATTTCATGACCATAAGAGTATTATTTATTGCACCGTACGAGGCGATGACGCCCTTAATAAAGGAATGCGCGGAGACTGAGCCGGACCTTGAGTTAACGATAAGGACTGCAAACCTTGCAGATGCCATACCGTATGCAAAACGGGCCGTGGAAGATGGATATGACGCCATTATAAGCCGCGGAGGGACAGCTAAGCTGATTGAGAAAATAGTGACTATTCCTGTCATCGATGTCCATATATCCGGTTACGACATGCTGAGAGTCCTGACGCTTGCAAGCGCATTTCCGGCCAAAAAAGCGATGGTCGGCTTTCCAAATATCACGCTTGGGGCACAGTCCATAACGGATTTGCTCGATATCCCGATTGGCGTTTTTACAGTAGATCATGCTGAGGAAGTGGATGATCTTGTGCAGAAGCTTAAAAATGACGGATATGGCCTTATTATTGGGGACGTTATTACAATAAATGCAGCTTTAAGGTCCAACTTGGAAGGCATTTTGATTCAATCAGGAAGGGAAGCTATATTTGATGCTTTTCAGCGAATAAAATCTGTGCATGCACTATACCGCAAAGCTCAAGATGAGCTGGAGGTCTTAAAGTTTGCTGCAAGAGAAAACTTACAGGATTATTTGGTATTGAATGAAAAGGAAGAGATTGTGTCTCAGAACTGGATTTCTTTCTCTGGATGTCCTGTCCCAAAAGACCAAGTAGTCAGTTCAATCAGAGAAAATCAGGAGGCAGAGTCTGAGTCTGTGAGTGTCAATATACATGACCATATTATTCAATCACGGTACACAGTATCGATTGGTGGACAAGGGTATGAAATTTTTGCATTCTCAAAAATTTCAACTGATCAGAGCTATCATGTTGAGCGACTTATTCAACAGCCGAACATCATAGCTGAAAGTGAAGCGATGAAGAAGTGTTTATCCTCAATCCACAGAAAAAGAAGATTTAATCTTTGGGTTTTAAAGGGGGATAGTGGCACCGGAAAGAAACTCATCTCTGCCTATATTCATTACATGAAACACGAAGGGGCCGGTCTGTTTGCGACCGTATCGGCAGAGGCGGCCTTAAAACAAAGAAGCAAACTTGATTCAGATATTCGAACTGTTTATTTAATCGGTGCAGAAACAGTCAGTGATGATCTTCATTCTCTTCAGACTATCATCGATGAATGGAGAAGCAGCGGACGCACGGTCATCGTCGCTTTTCGGGACGAAGATCCCTTGTATTATCCCATTATGCATCACGAAGAAGGCATAAGAGTGACCATCCCTTCACTCAATCAAAGAGAAGAAGACCTTAAGCCTTTGGTGAGTTCTTTCATAGCGTTGTTTCATGCAGAACTTGGCACATCTGCAGTAAAGATTAAGAGCGCGGCCATCGATTTATTAAAACAGTATGACTGGCCTGGGAATGTCTTAGAGCTAAAGGCTTTAATCAAGGATGCAGTTTTGGAAGAGAAGGGGTACGTGATCGGTGCTGAACTGATCTCCCGGCTGCTAAGCCAAAAACCAGAAAAGCAATCAGTGTTTGACGAAGCGTTTTTGGAAGGTTCACTCGAAAAGATTGAAAAAAGAATCATCGATGCCGTGATGGAGCAAGAGGATCACAACCAAACGAGAGTTGCTGAACGGCTGAAAATCAATCGGTCAACGCTATGGAGAAAGCTGAAACAATAGTTTCAGCTTGTTTTATTTTGCAACGATTTTTAGTGGTTTAGTTGAATTGGAGAATGGAAGAACGTATTGTTATAGCTGTAAACGATTACAATTACAAGTTAATTGTTTTATATTGAAACAATTGACGGGGGAGTGGTAGAATAATGAAGATTAAAGCAACTCTTGATCGTATTCCGGGAGGCATGATGGTAGTGCCGTTGCTTCTTGCAGCGACCATCAACACGTTTGCTCCAGGACTGCTTCGAATCGGAAACTTTACTGAAGCGCTATTTGTAAACGGTTCCGGTACTTTGATTGCCCTCTTTTTACTTTGCACAGGGGCACAAATCAACGTGAAATCATTTGGGGTGTCAATTGGAAAAGGAGCTACACTTTTATTTACAAAATGGGCAGTAGGGGCTCTATTCGGGCTTGTCGCTTATCTCTTTGCAGGTGATAACGGTCTATGGCTCGGCCTTGCCCCAATCGCAGTCATTGCAGCGATGACAAACAGCAACGGCGGGTTGTTCGTGGCGCTTGTTGGTCAATATGGAAGCAAGGAAGACCGTGCGGCTTATTCATTGCTTGCATTAAATGACGGTCCATTCCTCACGATGGTTGCCTTATCCATCTTCGGTGCCATGGGATTTGTTGATGGAATGTTCTCATTCGTCTCGTTCATCTCCGTTTTATTGCCGATCGTTGTCGGAATGGTGCTTGGAAATCTTGACGAGGAAATGCGCTCATTTTTAGATAAAGGAAGTTCGATGCTAATTCCGTTTTTTGCTTTTGCCCTCGGTATGGGAATTGATTTTGCCGCAATCCTCAAGGGAGGACTTTCCGGTATTATCCTTGGCCTGCTAACGGTCTTTGTTACTGGATCTGCTGGGTATTATGTATTTAAAGCGCTGAATTGGAATCCAATTGTCGGCGCGGCGGAAGGATCAACAGCCGGAAACGCTGTTGCTACACCTGCAGCTATTGCGGCAGCGAATGCAAGCTTTGCAACTGTAACCGACTTAGCCACTGTTCAAGTCGCAGCTTCTACCGTGACAACGGCCATTCTGCTCCCAATCTATATAGGGTTTCTTGTAAAGAGGATGGAGAAAAAGGGCTTCGTTTTTGAAAGGGAAGATGTGACAAAAGCAAATGTATAGAGGTGTTTGTGATTTGAAAAACAGAGTAGGAATTATTGCTGATGATTTAACGGGAGCCAATGATTCAGGGGTTCAGTTAGCTAAAAAAAACCTGTCAGCAGCCGTAATATTCAACATAGAATATGCTTCAATCAAAGAGAAGCCTGACGTATTGATTATTGATACGGACAGCAGGTCAAAGTCTGCTGAAGAAGCTTATGATGCTGCCCATCAAGCAGCAAAGCTTTTAAAAGATATTGGTTATCAGCACATATATAAAAAGATTGATTCTACATTAAGAGGGAACATCGTGACTGAACTGCTTGCTGTTCATGACGTATTTAAGCCTGAAGCAGTGGTCATTGTGCCTGCTTTTCCAAAGATGAACAGAAAAACAGTAAACGGACATCATTATGTGAATGGAAAGCTTATAACAGATACAGAGTTTGCAAGGGATCCGAAAACACCTGTGAGAGAAGCCTATCTGCCGGAGTTCTTTAAGGGAAGTGACAAGAATGCCGTCCTTTTGGACAGCGAGTTTTTCTCACTCCCTAATGATGAGATTGCAGAAAAAATTCTCTCCAGGATGGATGATGGGGACAGCTGGTTTGTCTGTGACAGTGCATCTGAAGAAGATTTGAAAAGAGTGGCATCTATCTTTATGGAATTAAACAAACAAACCCTGTGGTGCGGTTCAGCAGGTTTAATCGAATATCTTCCGGATTACATTGAGTTCACACCTGAAGCCGTCATTTTTGAGGAAACATCTGAAATCGATCATACACTCGTTGTGTCAGGAAGTCTGTCAGATGTCACAAAGAAGCAGCTGGAGAGGATTAGTGACAGCCAGAATGTCTGTTTTATCGAAGCGGACCCTGCGGAGCTTGTCGCAGATTCCTATGATTTAAACCAGTACACACTGGAATTGAAGCAGCATGCGGACTGTTCCTGTTTTGTATTGTACGTTGACTCTTCAGAGATCAATCGCCGAAGAGCAAAAGAGACTGGTGATGCATTAGGATTAACTACAACTGAAATCAGCGTGGCCATCTCAAAAGGGCTCGGGAAGATTGCTGGTGAGCTCCTTAAAGCAGATCAATCCATCAAAGCGATGGTGTTGACCGGCGGAGATACCGCTAAAGCCGTATGCATGGAACTTGGCGTCACCAAGATGGATTTGTATGCAGAAGTTGAACCAGGGCTCCCTTTCGGGAAAATCAGTACGGATCAGCATTCATACTGGACAGTCACAAAAGCAGGCGGATTCGGACATGAACAATCGCTTGTGAATGCAGTAAACTATATGGCTAATATGGGATGGGTGAGACTATGAAAAAACCTTTAGTGGGCATCACCATGGGTGATGCAGCAGGAGTTGGACCTGAAATTATTTTAAAGAGTCTGGCATATGAGGAAATGTATGAAATCAGTCGACCTCTTGTAATAGGCGACAGAGCTATCCTGGAGCGTGCAAAGACATTTGTAAACAGCGATTTGACACTCGAGAATGTGAGCGAGGAAGAGATCGATGATCTGACATTCAAACGAGGAACAGTCTACATCCTCGACCAAGGTCTGTTATCTGCAGAACTTAAGGTTGGGGAAGTGTCTGCGGAAGCTGGGAATGCTGCATTCAGGTACTTGGAAACGGCTATACACTTAGCCAACAGCAAAAAAATCGATGCGATATGCACGGCTCCCCTAAACAAGGAAGCTTTGCATAAAGGAGGGCATGCCTATCCCGGTCATACAGAGATTCTAGCCGACCTTACGGACACTCAGGACTTTTCAATGATGCTGTCTGCGCCGAACCTAAAAGTGATACATGTGACCACGCATGTCGGCATCATCGATGCGGTTAAGATGATTCATCCGGAGCGCGTGTATCATGTCATCAAACTTGCTCATGATACCCTTGTGAAATCAGGAATAGCTTCCCCGAAAATTGCTGTGTGCGGCATTAATCCTCACGCAGGCGAAAACGGCCTGTTTGGATACGGGGAAGAAGAAGAAAAAGTAATCCCAGGTGTAGAAAAAGCGCAAGCTGAGGGGATTGACGCTATTGGTCCTCTTCCGGCAGACACTCTGTTTTTCAGAGCGGTCAGAGGGGATTTTGATATTGTTGTCGCCATGTATCACGATCAGGGACACGGTCCTGTAAAAGTTTTGGGTCTTGATGCAGGCGTCAATATAACAGTAGGACTTCCAATCATTCGCACAAGCGTTGATCACGGCACTGCATTTGACATTGCCGGCAAGGGCATTGCAGATGAAAAGAGTCTTATGGAAGCTCTTCGACAGGCGGTTGAACTTGCTCCGAAATCATAACTTAAAGACAGAGGCGAAAGAGTATGACCGACAAACAAGAAAATCAGCTTCCTGAAGAATGGGTTGAACTGGTGAAAGAAGCAATGAATTCAGATGTAACAAAAGAAGAATTTAAAAAGTTTCTGGAAGAAAAATCCAAGGAGAAAAAATGACCATCTTGGTGGTCATTTTTTTCTCGTAAAATCAGTACATGCTATGCTCGCAGAAGCAGCTGCAGCTTCAAGTGGAGGATCAGAGCGCTTTGCCAATTGTACTGAACTAAGAAAGAAATATCCTAATGGCGTAGCTTCTGATCATCCAGCCTATCAATCTAAAATGGATAGAGATAAAGATAATTTTGCTTGTGAAAGATAGTGTATTATCACTTAGTAGACCTTTCTAAGATATTGGATTATGAATAATCCCTTCTCAAATAATGAGAAGGGATTATTTTTTGTATTACGTTATCAATTCTTTCTTTAGGTATAATTGAAATACAGTCGAATATTTTACAGGAGTATATAAATAGGTTAACAAACTTAATCTATGCTAACATTCCGAGATGTTTAGTAAGAAGAGTATGAAACTATTATAGGAGAGTCCTAAAATGAAAAAGAAAATGAACTGTTTAATCTTACTTTTAACGGCCATCTTTATGGTTGGTTGTACCAACGCAGAGGATACATCAATTACAGATGTAGAAACAAATACACAAGAAGAAACCAGTGTTGAAACAAATAAAAACAGTGAAAAAGAAGAAAGTATCACTACGGTTGCTGATGAACCAGTAGTAGAGGAAACACCAACCCGACAAAATAATGAACTGTTCTCAGGATACAAACTTATTAAAGTTGATGGTGGTGATTTGTCTGGTTATCGTGAACCTAACGTCGTTGTTGACATTGGTTATGGGGATCGTGAATATTGGGCATTTACTAATGAATACGGACAACTAGTACGTGTCATTGCTGACGAAATCATTGTGCAAGATGATGATAATGAAGCAGTATTATCGTCTGGCAGATACTATTCTGATGAGGCAAAGGTTCCGGGTGTTGAAAGTGACGTTTTAGATGAAGGCCATATCATTGCTGATTCTCTCGGCGGGGTAGCAAATGCTTATAATATCACTCCACAAGATAGCACACTCAATCGACACGGCGATCAAGCTTATATGGAAGATTCAATCAGCAGAGCAGGTGGTGCTACTGATTTTGAAGCAATTATCACTTATTCGAATACAAAAACACAGATTCCTTCGAGTTATCAATATACTTATACGATAATGGGCAACAAGATTGTTGATACATTTGACAACGTAAACCCTGACGAAGTAAACGCATCACTCGATTTAACAGACAGTGAACCAGTTGAATCAACTGAACCAGCTGAATCAACTGCATCAAACGCAAACGGTGATATTTCCAGTGTTGATACAAACGGCAATGGACAGGTGACCATTAAAGAAGCAAAAGCAGCAGGTTTTAGTATGCCAATAACGAGTGATCATTGGTTATATCCATATATGGACGATCGTGATAACGACGGTATGGTAGGTGATTAACCCCCTAGAACCTTGAGGTGAAATAAATGAACGAAAGAACATTTTCCTCGTTGGACGGATTTATTACAATTGGCAAATGGGTGTCTATCCAGGAACAACTGGTGATGAAGATAAAGGCAATAAACTGATCAGAGATTGGTGTGAAGAGCATTACGGGAATGGATATAGAACAGGATTTGAGCACCTGGACGATGCACTTGAGCGCGAAATGGTGACACATGCTTTCAGGTGATATAAAAAAGACTCATTACGAGTCTTTTTTTATTGTGAATTATTCACATATACGCAGTGTTTTCTATTTATTGCTATTTTAAAAATGTTCTTTTAGATTTCGAGGTATTTTATTCAATTACTCCCCCGCCAACTCCGCTTAGGGCGATTGCTTCTTTCACGAGGGTGGAGTTTGTCATTTCATCTCCATAGAACGCATCCAAAGCTTCAACGAACCAATCTGCATCAGCATTTACAACCGTTCCATGACTTCTTATATTGGTCAATGCTTCGCTGACAAGACTTGTTTTTTCATCTGACGTCAGTGTCACCCAATCGCTGCCGTCTGCTGTTGACAGATCAGGGGCATTATCGTCTTCTGTAACTTCAACGGGTTCTTCTATAACTTCTTCTTCATCTGTTTCTGTGACTTCTTCAGCTTCTGTTACGGGTATGCCGTCTTTCTGGCTTGCGTCGTATATGGGTTCGTCATTTTTATAGAGCAGGGGCGACATACTTTCATCTTCAGAATATCTTTTTGTGTACGTGTGATTCTCTGTTTTTATTTCAATATCGCCTATGTAACACTCGTAGTCTTCACCGCAGAAGAAGGAACCGTCCTTCGGATCACCGTTGTACTTCAGGGCAATTTCATTCATGTGATCAACGTAATTGTTTTGCTCTTTTGGTGAAAGGCTGTCAAAAGAATCTGATACTGCCGCAGTTAAGTCGTCTTCATAGTCTGTTTCTGCAGATATGTCATAAGACAGGCTGGACAAATGCTCCAACATCACTTTGTCTTCTGACATTATGGTCATCATTTTTTCCAGCTGTGATTCGTCTATTCCACATCCAGAGAGCAGAACAACCATTGAAATACCTAGTAAAATTTTCTTCATTTCTTCCTCCTGAAATTGATTGCAACATTATCTACTATAGCGATTTCCAAGATCATCTTCTACAGTAAAATAATATAAAATAATTCAATCTTTTTTCTTATGTTGAAGATAGGTAAAACTCACATTTTTTAATGTCACTAATCTCTACTAGAGAGGCTATGCTGCTGTTCATTTCTACTTGGACCGTCAAGAGGGCAATCAGCTGTCAGGATATAATTTGTTTATAGAAAATCAACCTTACTATATATGATTATTATTACCAATAACATATAAGATAATATATATGTATATGTTATTGATAATAATGATGAAACATAAATGCTTGCAACGTATTAAAACATCGTTCTTTAGAGATAAATGACCCAGTTCTACAAATTATGGGGGGCAGCACGACAGTGTGATCGAAAAGGAAAACCGTCTTTCCGTCACTCTGTAACGTGTCGCTTCGGCATTAAATGGCCCGACAACCACGGTCTGTACGGCTCATTCTTCACCTACACACCGGTAAGTTTCTGTTCCATTTGCGGATGACCGCCATACCGAACGAGCCGGAGAGCATAATTATAAAGAGAAAAAAGGAAAGCAGCCGGCCGGCTGCTTTTTATATTGTCTTTCTTTCAGCCCTTTTGCGCTCTGAATCGTACAATGGCGCAGTCCGAGCTACCCTTTCATCAGCCTGAGCCTCCCAGGCTTACGCCCTCTGACTGCTGAAAGGCAAGTCGGACAGTCAGCCGGTCAAGGGGCAAAAACTTTTGTGATGGGATCGGACTCCATCAAAAACTTTTGTGCTGTTCCCTTGACCCCCTGCCTATGCTGCTTGTTCGTTCTCCGCGTTAAAAGGGCGAAAATCCTCCCCTTTAGGGAAGTGACTCGCTCAGAGCGCAATTACAAGGGAGGAAAAACAAGTGGCACAAAACAAAGCATTGGAAGAAATCAAGGAGCAACTCGACAAAGGGATACAGGAGGTCATGATGAGCGAGAAGTTCCGCGGATGGCTGAAGTTTATTGCAAGCTTTCACAGCTACAGTTTCAATAACACCATCCTCATCTACACGCAGAGGCCTGATGCAACCCATGTAAAGGGATTCCAGGAGTGGAAAAAGCACGGCCGGTTTGTAGTGAAGGGGGCAAAAGCCATAAGGGTCCTTGCGCCGTTGATTGGGAAAAAGAAAGAAAAAGAAGAAGAGGGCAGTGAAGAAAAGAAGGTTCTTTACGGTTTCAGGTATGTGAATGTTTTTGATGTCACGCACACAAACGGCGACGAACTCCCTGAGCCTCCGGTCAGCCTGTTAGAAGGAGACGCGGATAAGGAGAAGGCGTTGCTGAAGGAATGGATAAAAAAGATAGGGGTGCCCGTTGAGTTTAAAGACACAGGCGAGGCAAACGGGTATTATCACTTAACCGGTCATTACATTGCGATTCATAAGGAGAGAAGCACGCTTCAGCAGCTGAAGACACTGATACACGAATACGCTCATCACCTGCTTCATAGGGAAGGAGCCAAATTCGAAGAGGCAGACAGCCGCATCAGAGAAGCACAGGCGGAGGCTGTTGCGTATGTGGTCATGAATCATTTGGGATATGAAACAGGAGAATACAGTTTCGGTTACATTGCAGGGTGGAGCAAAGATATAAGCATCATGAAACAGATTGGAAGTGACATTGTTTCCTGCAGCCACCAGGTGATTGAAGTGCTCAAAAAAAAATGCCTAAAGACGCGGTGACTGCTTAGCAGTCGCCCCCCTTCAGGGGGCTTTTAATCGACTTGATGTAATCAAAAAGCGCTTTGGTGATCAGAAATACGCATGGTTAGAAAAACGACCGTTTTTCTCTTAGTAAAACAGGCATGCGAGCCTGTCAAAGAGAACATAAAGACAAAACAACAGATCATTTCCTGAAGGTTATGACAAGATCTGTGATAAAGAAAACAGCCAGGCCACTTGCCAGAATTTCAAATGAGCTAAACAGCGGCCGGTTCAAGATAAACATTTCGGCGGCAGAGTTTATAAGAGAAGCAAACCAAAACAAACGAATGCAAACCAGCATGCAACGCCGGCATTTCTCTTCGTGTTTTTTTGCCGTCTTAAATGAACATAGACAAATCATCCTTTCTGTTCAAAGTGACAAAGAAGTTATGTTCTTATCATCCGTTTAAAAGATATATTGAATAAGGGAACAAAAGTTCGCATACTTGATTATAGTGAACGATAAGGGCGGTAATAGTATGAGTATAATGCCGAGTGAAAAGGCCGTGAGCATCCAGCAATCTTTGAGTCTAGCGATGGAGTTCAGTATGAAATCTCCGTTGTTTATTTGCAGAACAATCAAATCCTGCATTTTATTGGTTTCATCCATTACTGGAACGAGGAAACGGATGAGATTAGAATCATCAACCAATTTAACGATATTGTCCGCATTAAGCTCAATGAAATAGTTCTTTTGCATGCATTGGAGAAGACATCTAACTACAAATACAATTATTCAGCCGAGTAGGAAACGGATATGTGCAAAATCAGCCTATTCTTTAACGCTTTGAACCCATGTTGTAGGTAAGGTGAAATACTCATAGCTATATAAATATATGTATAATACAACATATATTTTAGGTTTCTGAATCCTCTTGGTTCATTCTCAATATGAATTGCCTCACCTTAAATTTTACCTTTTTTATCCTTATGTAAAAACCTATTATCAAGATCACTTGATATGCCCAAATTTGGTGAACGAGCCTGGGATGATAAGAAGGTTCCCAAGTTCCCCCCTGTTATTAACTTTACGAAACGTCTGCCTGTTCTTTACAAAGAAAGATATCCTGAAGAGTAGGCTCCTCTACTTCAACACGTAAAATATCAATATCGGAAAGTGTCATTGCCCGGATAACGGCTGAAATTTTATGTTCTTCTGCTACTGTAAAATGGACATTTTCATTTGTGTAGACAATTTCATCAGCCATGCCGTAAATAAATTTCTTCAGCACTGTTTTGTTACTGCCTATTTCCTGCCTGAGTTTCATTGATACTCTGTATGCTTTTTGATGCTGCTTTTTCAATTGCTCCATAGAACCGAGGCTGATAATAGATCCGTCTCTCATAATGCCGATCTTTGTGCAAATTTTTTCTACCTCGTCAAGATTATGGGACGTCATGAAAATGGTTTTTCCTTCTTTATGGAGTTCAAGAATCAGGGAGTGTATGTCAAGGATGGATTCCGCATCTACACCTGAGGTTGGTTCGTCCAGAAAGATAAGGTCAGGATCATTAATGAGGGCCTGCGCAATTCCCAGCTTTTTTTTCATTCCAAAAGAAAATTTCTTGGTTTTCCTGTGAGCTGCCTCACTTAAACCGACGCGATTCAGCAGATGGAGTAAATCAGTTCTGCTTTTTTTCGTGCTAAGGATGCTTGAATAAAACTCTAAGTGCTGTAAAGGGGATAGGTCATCATAAAAGGATGAATAATCAGGAAGGACGCCAATTTTGTCTTTCATTTTTTCTATCTCGTCCATGCCTGAACCGAGAAGCTTGTATTCACCGGAAGTAGGCAGGATGATGCCAGTTATCATATTAATAAATGTTGATTTACCGGCGCCATTTGTGCCAAGAAATCCAAAAATCTCTCCTGCTTCAATTGTTAGTGAAATGTCGTTAACGACTGTAGTTGCTCCATATTTCTTTGTCAGAGACTTCGTTTCAATCACGTTCATTAAAAATCCCTCTTTCTGAAGATAATGACCGATCCCATCACCATAAGCAAGGTTAAAATAAGCGTTAAATAACTGAGAGCCGGAGTGTCTGTAAAACTGAAGAAATAGTAGGGCGTAAAAACACTCAGGATATTAATGATCATATTGCTGTCACTCACAAGGCCCCATATTCCGATTACCGGCAGAGCTATGCTCAATATGATTCCTGAAAACATCGTCAGGGCAGGGCGGCCGATTATGATGCTCATCAGCAGGCTCAGTGCGATGAAATAGGACAAGAAAACGATGTTTTCAATAAAAGGAAGAAGATAAAATGATTGAGTAAAGATCGAAATCAGCACCAGTGCTGCAAACAGACAGGCAGTCCAGAAAGCTGTTATTCCAAAGAACTTGCCGAGCACAATGTCATCCCGTTTTACTTTTGTTATCAGAAATCTCATTGTTCTGCTCTGGGTTTCCCTATTAATGATGTCGTGGGAGAGACTTGTTACAAACAGCGGTCCAAAAAAATACATTAAGAACATCAGGCCTGATATGTATCCATTTTTAAGACCGAGTTCTTCTAGTTCCTGAGGGGGAATGCCGGACATTACATCACCTATCAAAAATGTCATCCCGGTTATAATCAGGATGAAAATGACAGACTTCATACTTTTAAACAAGCTTAGAAATTCTCTTCTGCAAATGGCAATCATGTTAAACCTCCTTTTTTTTCCATAGTACAATGAAATAATATAAACGAACCCTTAAAATTACCTTAAAATGTAAAGTGTTTTGTGAGACATACATCTTATTAGGATGATCCCATTAGCATGCATAAATGCCATCTAATAAAATCACTTAACGGTACTTTGAAAGTTGTCGTCAGAAAATCACATTGTATTTCACAAATACATGTACTTCCTATTACGATATACAACTATCTTCCTATTATGATTTTTATTGATTAAAAAATCGAATAAAATATCAGAAAATTAAAACTATTAATTGAAAGTATTTTAAAGTATGTTTTATGGTCTAATTAGTCAAAAAAACCCTTTATTTGCTATTATTAGACAAATTTTCCCTTAAATTTTGTTACAATTTTCCTGAGTTAGAAAAAGGGGAGGTGAGAAAATGTTATACAGCTTATTTACAACGGGCAAGGTGAGCTATACATATGTAGCTAATAAGATCGTTGACGGTCTGGTAAGTTTAGTTCCAGGTATAGATGCAGCAAGAATTGCTTCTACAATCGCTTACAAACTTAAAGCAATGGTACGAGCATCTGATGGAGTAACGTGGACAGATATCGGTGGAATCATTGTTGACTTAGCAAAATTCATTGCAGACTTGATTCCTGCAGCTAAGTTCTCTAAAATCGTCGGTTTGCTTTGGGATATAGCGCAACTGCTATAATTAGCCGGTTTAATCAAATGAACTACAAATTTCAAATTATCATTGGGGGATTAAAAAATGTTATACAGCTTATTTACAACAGGCAATGTAAGCTATACATATGTAGCTAATAAGATCGTTGATGGTCTGGTAAGTTTAGTTCCAGGTATAGATGCAGCAAGAATTGCTTCTACAATCGCTTATAAACTTAAAGCAATGGTACGAGCATCTGATGGAGTATCTTGGACAGATATCGGTGGAATCATTGTTGACTTAGCAAAATTCATTGCAGACTTAATTCCTGCAGCTAAGTTCTCTAAAATCGTCGGTTTGCTTTGGGATATAGCTCAACTGCTATAATTATCCATATTTTAAAAGAATTTTAAGATTTTGTAAATATTTGTAGGAATAAGGGTTTATATATCGAAAATGGTATATTTTACCCTTTTTTTCTGGGGTAAAAAGTTGTAAATTTCTAGTGAAAGGAGATATTTCCATTTGTTGTATAATAAGATAACTTTTTCTATCTTTTCAGTTCTAGTTTTATTGTGTTTCTCTATCGGCTTCTTTATTGGGAGCGGTGACCAAGATAATTTAATTATGCAAGGAGGGCTGTTGGATTATAATTTCATTTTTCTTATATTCATAAGTAACGCTTTTACAATTTTATTATTATTTTTTGTTGCTCCATTTGGCATAGCTATACCATTTGTTATCAAAATCCTAATTACTATTGGTCTGGCAGCTGGAAACAGCGGAATCAACCCGTTAATATATTTTCCAGTATCATTAATACACGGTGTTTTTGAGTTGTTTGCATTACTGGTGATATCTTACGTTTCAACAAAGAACTTACATATCATTTACCAAATAATCAAAAAGAAATTACCATCTAATTATTATTGGCATTTTAATCTAGGAATCTTAAAAAAAGAGCTGCCATTGGTTTTTTCTTTGCTTCTGATAGGCGCAGTTCTTGAAGTGATGGTTTCCAACCGCATAATTGCCTTTATACTTACATAATAGTTAGGGAGATGTATGTGAAGGTTTTAAGACATGATACGCAGCTTATTTTACAAGAAAAAAACAGAATTGTTTTTTTTGACTTGAAGGATATTTTATTTGTTGAAAAATTAGGCACACAATCAATCATACACACTACTGATAGAGAAATCAGTATTCAACTACCATTAAAGTTAATCCATGAGTACCTCCCTGAGGAATTTGTGCGTTCCCATCGATCATATATTATCAATAAAAATAAAATCTTAGAAATAAATCTCGGAAGTCCCTCATGTTATGAAGTTGTATACGGTGTCAAAAAAACAGCTTTACTCAAAAAAATAAAATTCAATGAAATTTTTTCGAAAGGAAGATAATAATTGCAGCTCTTTGAATACAACTGGAGAACTAATTATTCAACAAAAGCTTCCGAAATCTTTAATGAAAACAATGAGAATATTGGGAGCATTAGAAAAAAATATTCTAATGGGTTGGTGCGCATGCTTGACGTCTTTTTTGAGGGGAAGTATTTCGTTGAATATGAAGTATTGGATTCCAAAAATAAATTAATCTTTAATGCAAAGGCTAACCTTAATCCGATGAAACGGAGACAGTATAAAATCAGTTATTTCGAAAATGGAGAAGAGTATACTATCCATTTAGTTGATAAAAGAATGTTAGATATTGTAGAAAAAACAGATTTTGATTTCGATGGACAAAATTACCACATAAAAAAAGTTCCTCTTGAATGGGCAAAATTGACGGTAGACAATCAGTTAATTGCAGAATGGCACATTCCCTTAAAGCCTCCTTTTAAAGGGAAGTTCAAACTACATGATACCGAGTATAAAGATCGAGTTTTACTTTTAATTGGTATATGCCATACATACTTTAATGCGGCTTAATTGAGTCAAGGAGATGAACATTATCAGTAATGAACTTTTAATAGTTAATGGATTATCAAAAGTTGCAGGAAAAAAAACAATATTAGAAAAAGTTTCTTTTAGTGTTCAACGAGGAGAAATTTTTGGACTAATTGGTCCGAATGGTTCTGGAAAGACTACTCTCATCAGGATGATCATGGGGTTAATCAAGAAAGATAGTGGCAGTGTTTTTATGAACAACATTAATATAACTAAAGACACTCAGCGTGTTTTAGATGATATTGGTGTAATCATTGAAAGTCCGAGTATGTATAAATTTATGTCTGGTTACAAGAACCTCATACATTTTAAAAGGATGTCCAAAAAAGATATAACTATGAAACAAGTTGATGAAGCCATTAGAATGGTTGGTTTAGAAGAAGCGATACATAAAAAGGTTAAGAATTATTCGTTGGGTATGCGTCAGCGACTCGGAATTGCTCAAGCCATTATGCATAATCCTTCCTTGTTAATCTTGGATGAGCCTACCAATGGATTAGATCCTCAAGGGATAATAGACTTTAGAAACTACTTAAAACTTCTTAAAGCTGAAGGTAAATCTATTATTGTTTCAAGCCATTTGCTTTCAGAAATGCAATTAATCTGTGATAGAGCTGCAATTTTAGAAAACGGGAAGTTATCAGCCATAATTGCTTTAAATGATGACGTTATTTTGCATCAAAAGGAGATTGAAGTAGACAATGTTAATGCCTCTGTGACTATTCTAAGAGAGACAGGTTTTCAAGTTGACTGTAATGATGAAGATTTTATAAGGGTTTCCACTCCTAAAGAAGATATCCCTAACATCGTTTCAATATTAACCTCAAATGGAGTAAAGATTTATGGTATTAGAGATTTAGAAGTTCAATTAGAAAAAGAATATTTTAAACTTACCAAAGCAGAGGGATTGTGATGGGATTCCTAAAACTAATTCAGAATGAACTAATGAAAATGTTCTCAAGAAAAAGCATTTGGTTCTTTATAGTAAGCTTAGTGCCGCTAATATTCCTATCAATCTATATCGATAAAAATATTGAGCCAACAGTAAATGGTGAATATTGGAAGCAGGAAGTTAAGTCCGAAATGAGAAATTTAGAAAGTCAATTAAATGAGATGGATGATGAATATAAAGAATTTGTTGAACAAGATATTAAACAACTGGAAAGTTACCTAGAAAACAATATAAATCCCTATCAAAAATCTCAATGGACTTTTATGTCTTTTTCAGCTGGTATCACACTATTTATCACTCTCGCAGTGGTAATACTGTCTAGCAGAATAGTAGCTAATGAGTTTTCTGAAGGAACTATTAAATTATTATTGGTACGACCATTTTCTAGGTTTCAAATACTTGCTTCAAAATATATTACATTACTAATTATTATTGCTCTGTTATTGGCTGAATTATTAATTGTTTCATATCTAACAGGCGGAGTTTTATACGGCTTTGCAAGTTTTGATACACCAACCTATCTATTAAACAATCAAGGGGAAATTATTACAGAGAATCACACTATGTATCTTCTCAAGAAATATATGTTTGAGTGTATCTCTATCTCTGTAATTGTTACCATTTCTTTTATGATCTCAACTTTGATAAATAATAGTGCTTTTGCTATCACTGCTAGTATACTGACTATGTTCTCAATAGGGACACTCACTTCAATATTTAGTGGGTTTACATGGGGAAAATATCTACTGTTCCCTAACTTAAACCTGAAGCAATATCTATCCAGTTCAACAGGACCAATTGAAGGAATGACCTTAGAATTTTCAATCGTAATTAACTTCATTTATGTTATTGCGTTGCTGTCTATAACTTTTTTAGCATTTAAAAGAAAAGAGATAAAATTTTAGGAGGAAATAAAATGAAAAAAACATGGTTATCAGTATTATTGTCAATTATTTTTCCAGGTCTTGGACACTTTTACTTAGGAATGTTTGCACAAGGAGTTTTACTAGTTGGCTTAGCGATTGTTTTATCGTTGCTTAATGAATTTGTATCTGTATTGTTTATATTTTTATTCCTTATTGTTTGGATTTATGGACTAGTTAGTAGCGTAAAAAGTACAAAAAAAGTTAATAAAAGCATAGCTTAATAATCTTTATGGATATATTAAACACAATTTTCAGCAGCAGTCTAGATTTCTTCAACTCTTTTTTCAGCAATTACGGGATCTCTGTAATAGTCGTTACAATTATTTTCAAATTGTTACTTGCGCCATTAAACTTTAAGCAATATGTGACTTCGAACCTAATAGAACTGATAGATAAGGAGATAGCTTCAACAAAAACTCCTATAGCATCAAAAGAAAAAGACAAAATCGAATTGAATAAAGAAAGAAAAGAAATTTATAAGAGATATAGTATCACTAAGTCAGGCAGTTGTATGTTCTCTCTTATTAGTTTAATCGTCCAGACAATATTGATATTCTCTTTTTATTCCGTTATAAGAAACAACCCAGGTATTTCAAGTGATAGCTTATTGTGGTTTGAATTAGGAAAAACAGATACTACATTTATTTTACCTATCTTCTCAGGGGTTATTACGATGACATATTTTTATATAAACAGCAAGAATCATAGTAATAAGAAATTGTCCTATATAGTTGGAGGGATAATTACTGCATTAACGATAATCTTGGGTTTTTCACTCCCAGCGATTATTTATATCTATTGGACGACTAGTAACTTGTTTACTATCCTATTGGTTATTTTCTCACATGGATATGCCAGTAAAATCTATATGCACAGATCCCCTCTTACTATAAATTAATTAAAACCTGAGCTATTATAGGACTATGAAGCTCTATCTAGGTTTAAATCTTTCTCAACTACCACATTAAATAATTTAAGTAAAAGGCATTTCGTATAGACGAAGTGCCTTTTACTTATCCTCTATTTCCTTTTTTTACCTTCTTAATACCCTTAACTATTAAAAATGCAAAGGATGAAATCAAAGAATTAAAGCGTTTCTGCTGGCAGCACTACAGGCTGATCAAAATCTGTCAGCCTGTAGTCGCTTTCCCACTAAACGGCCCGATAACCACGGACTGTAATCGACTCCGTAGGTTCCTGTGCTGTTTGCGGCAGGCCGCCGCGGCGAACAAGCCGGGGAGGGCAAAGCAGAGTTTTTCTTACTTCTTTAAATACCAAAGCATGGAAAGTAGCCTTGATCGCTGCTATTTTTATTAATCTTTACCATTTTGAATCCGAATCGTAAAACAGCGCAGGACGGCTACACCTCAGTCCGGCAAGAATTATTAAGTTACTTGATAACGTTGGGTTACGGCATTAATGCAAACTTGCACGAAGTGACCCCTAGAATCTTTAAAAGCAGATAATTTGTGCCTACAACATATTAGAAGAAGGGAATCTGAGTCGCATTTAATCTTAAAGCTGATTGAAGAAACAGGGAATATGTTGCGTGAGACGGTAGAAATGGTTGAAAGACAATAACTAGAAAAATGCGATTAAGTGTTTTGTGGAGGGGTAGTAATAATCAATTATCAGTAACAGTCAGTTCATAATATGCAGCAATGTATGTCAATGTAAAATATGACTATTTTACTGTTTACAGCCCAGTTATCTACTATAATAGGATTATGAAAATACTGGGTTAGGAGAAATATAATGGATACAGCGTTACTCTACGATGAAGAAGTAAATATTGTTTTTGAACTTTGGGAACATCAGAAAAAGGGGCACTCACAGCAAGAGGCCAAGTCTGTGTTTGAGGAGAAATACAGAAACTTCTCAAGGAAGAAGGCGTTTAAGTGCTTGTGCTGCGGAACCAGTGTGAAAATCGTTCTACCGAATGAACATCTGTTTTCGTTCAGTCACTTTGATAAAAGAGAATGTTCCTACAGTGAAAACTATAGAACATATAATCAGCAAAAAAGTAAACATGAAAACAGAAAAACACATGATTTAGGAAAGACCTTGATCCGTACATTCATTGAAGCCCAGCTAAAGCTGTTTCATTCCCTTAATCTCGCTCTTATTGAGGGATACAAATTTAAGAGCAGGCTTGGTATCGTGCCGGATTTTATCCTTGAGCTCCCTGACGGTACCATTTGGGCACTTGATTTCCTAACAGGTTTAAAAACGAGCAAGCAGTATAGTGACCAGATAGAAAAGAGGAAGGCACTTTATACGGAACACGGGTTTAAGCCGTTCTTTTTCATTGATCAGCAATGGCTTGCCTACAATGAATCCGTATCGCCCCATACGACTCTTGTGGAGGCAGAAGCGAAGCTATTGATGAAGACCCGTCAAGATCAAGAGTGGCAGGATGAATACTACAGTATCCATCCGGAGGAACAAAACTATATACAGGACACTATGGGGATCCGCCATTTTTCCGTTGTAAGTCTTGCCTACTTCAATCCGGTTGAAAGAAGCTGTACCATTCTCAGACTTGTAAAACGGGAGAGTGGAGATTTTGATTACTATGTCGTAGGAAAACCCGTTACTTTAAGCCTCGAGCGAGCTCTGACCGTAGATTTTGAAGAGAACCTTTTTACTCTTCACGCCGAAAATGAAGGGGACCTTATCAAAGATTACCAAGAACACATCGTCACTGAGTACATACAGCACTTAAAAGATATTGAAAGTAAAAAGCAAGAAGAACTTGAGAGACAAAGAGAGAAAGAACGTTTGGAGCAATTTAATCACCCGGAAACTTATCACCAGGCTGAGCTTGAGCCTTATTCAAACGGAACACGGGATTATAAGCAGCAAGTGACTGCATACTTGCTGAAGGATTCTGGCATCAAAAATTTACCGTTTAATTTAGAGAAAAAAGAAAAGGAACTAAAGGACAAGAGGGAGAAACTGCTGAATAAATCTGTTGTCGGAGAATCATATATACGAAGTGGTCCGGACAGACCGTGGAAGGATATTGTCATCCGTTTCTTCTTCCCGTACATCCTGCAAAGAATGGATATTGATGCAATGGTTAAAGAAATTCAGGGATCCGGTGCAACATTTACTCAAAAGCAGAAGAATTTAATTGAACATCCTATAGAGTCATTTATTGATGCTATTAAAAAAGAACTAAAGATAAGAGTATAGACGAACAGAAGGAGGATGGAAAATGGACATAGAAGTACGAGTAAACGAGAAAACGGAGGATGTTCTTCATGAAATTGCGCGGAACAGGGACTACTCCATTGAGATGGCTGCGCGGATCGTACTGGAAAGATATGCAGAAAGAGCAAATTCAGAAATGAAAAAGGCACAAGCAGCTATTGATAAAGCCTTGAACAAGTAGTGTTAGGGTTGTCATATCACATCGTTATGGAGCCGTTTATGACCATATGACCAATCAATCACTCATGGACATCCACAATTGATATCAGATGAAGATATTATTGGCAACATATCCATCCTATTTAAAGGTGAAGCCATTTTTAAAAAATCACTGAAACGATTAATAACAGAAAGTGCCAGAAAAAACTCCCAGGAAGGACTTCCTGGGAGAACGCAAAGGTCTATTTGTAAGCCTTTAAAGAGTTTTGGATCATCTGGGGGATGGCCAAAGGCTTTCATAGGAACGAATAGGGAGGGTGATCATGGCTTAGGCTTTGCTATAAGATCACTCTTTTTTACATTGTATATTTCGCAAATCAAGTGTAGCTGGTCTCTATCCATGTGCTGCTTGCCTCTTTCAATGGACATCAGGGTACTGACCGAAATGCCAAGAGCGTTAGCAAGGTAACCGATGGGAACTCTGCGTTCTTCACGCATATTTCTCAAGTTTGGTCCCTCAATCATTTCATCAATCCTTTTGAAGCATCTATGACTATAATATAGCACATTTGATAAGTTTGTTTTTGCTTAGTGTGTTTCCTTTGATTCCGGTTTGATTCATTTAGATCGAGAATCTTATGGCTCCTTTAAGATGCATTTTTCCTTGATACATAAAGTCTTCTGCCAAACCACCCAAGAACAATTGCTCCGGCTACACCAGCACCTGCAACTGCATTCCGTTCTTTTTGATTTTCTTCATATTCTTTATAGCCTATTTTGTAGTAGTGCTTATAAATTGCTTCACCTTGTTTGTATTTGCCCGGAACAACATACTCTTCTCCAGCTTCACCCGATGAAAGGGCTGCTTTTTTGATACTGTCGATTTTCTCGTTTGATTCAAAGCCTTCTTTGTACCAGCCTGTTATTTTTTCATTAGGCAGGGACCAAGAGCAATAGGCTCTTGACCCTTTAACCCCGAAATCTAGGTTCTTTCAGATAGAAACCAAGAACTTTAAACAACAACAATATATACTTATTAACATAATACAGCATATACAATGACATATATTTCATTGTATATGCTGTAAGAGGTCCTCAAAGATTTTTGTTATTTGTCTTTAATCCTTATTTCCGGTCCTTTAATAGGAATCGGTTTTTTGTTTTTGTGGTGGAATTTTATCTTTTAAAGATAACCAAGCTAAAAGATGCTAATTGTATTTCTTAAAGAAATCAGCAAGATGAATTGCTGTTATTTACAGTAACCATTCACACAACGACTTATAGGTCGTTGTATATGTTAAAGGTGTTTTATACATATAATATCTCTTTTGTATTTTAGAATATGTGACATGGCAATGGTTACATAATTAAGACAGAAGATAAGAAAAGTGATGTCAGGATCACCTAAGTCATGAAAAACGACAGAGGTGTCTTTTTTATATTGACAATGATGCTGGTATGTTATACATTAATAATAACGACAACACTGTCGTTTTAAAGATTAAACCCAGGAGGTTTCACATATGTTAATTACCATGCTTTCTACCGGAACTAGAGGAGATACACAGCCGTTTTTAGCGCTCGGCACAGAACTGAAAAAGAAAGGGTACCGGGTACGCATTGCCGCATCGGAATCATACCGCCAGCTTGTCGAAGGGTACGGGTTTGAGTATGCACCCATGCGCGGTGATATTACCAAAATTTTAGAAAGCGGAGTGGTGAAGGATGCAGATAGTCCACTGAAATTTTTCACGAGCTTAAACTTTAAAAATGAAGACTTGGCTGAGCTGATGATCGGCGGCCAGGAAGACATGCATAAAGCCTGCGAAGGGGCCGATGCTATCGTCTACCATCCAGGAGCTACGCTCGGATATTTTGTTGCGAAGGAAATGGGCATTCCAAGCATCCTGGCCACACCTTTTCCAATGACACCTACAAAAGAATATCCGGCCATCATCTTTTATGATCGTCTGCGTCTTGGCAAGACCGTGAACAAACTGACTCATTCCATCTTTGAAAAAGGATTTTGGAAGATGGCCAATACTGGCTTGAAGAAATACTGGATGAAGAAGTATGGACAGCTCCCGAAAGATTTTTCGAATCCCTATCCAAAACAGCGTACCGCAAGCCATCCTACAATTACGTCACTAAGTCCAAGCGTTTTCCCTGTTCCGGATGACTGGCCTGAACATGTTCACTCTTTTGGATACTGGTTCATTGAAGATCAATCCGATTACAAACCGTCAAAAGAGGTGGAGGAGTTCCTCAAAAACGGAGAGCCGCCGGTATATGTTGGATTTGGAAGTGTGGGGGATAAGGCAAATGCTTCTGAATCTACAGACATGGTCATAAAGGCGCTTGAGAAGAACGGAAAGCGCGGAATCATCAATGCTGGCGCAGGCATGGAAGAAAGAGAAAACACAAAAGATATCCTGTACGTTAAAAGTGTGCCTCACGAGTGGCTCTTTCCACAGCTGTCTGCCATTATCCATCACGGTGGGGCAGGGACGACGGCGGCAGCACTTCGTTCTGGTGTGCCTCAAGTGGTGATTCCGTTTGGAAACGACCAGTTTGCCTGGGGAAAGAGAATGGTTGAGCTGGGTGTAAGCGGAGGGTCGATTCCGCGCAAGGAATTGACTGCCGAGAAACTGGCTGACGCCATTGCTGCGACCCAATCCATTGATGTCATCAACAAAGCGAAAGAATTAGGTGTCATGGTTAGAGCGGAAAACGGTGCACAAAAGAGTGCAGAGTTTATTCATAAGACCATTGAAAACTATTACAAATAAGAAGGGAATGGTATTGGTTATGCCTAAAGTCAGTGAAAATCATGCTCTTTTAAAACAAAAGGAAATATTGGAAGCAGCCAGAAGAGTCTGCATGCAAAAGCCCATTTTTGACGTATCGATGAGAGATATAGTGATAGAAGCCGGTATGAGCCAAGGAGGCGTATACAAATATTTCTCAAATATTGATGAAGTGTTTGGGGCGTTACTGAACGAAGAAAGCTTAAACGGAGAAGTTCAAGAAGAGATTAACGTTATATTTGCAGGTAAAGACGAGCCCTTGCATAAACTTGAAAAAATTCTGATTTACATTGGCGATTATATGCAGAAATCTTTACTGGACCGGGGGCCTGTCTATTACAGCTTAATGGCCCTATACTCCAGAGATCCAGAACGGTTTGAAAAGGTGCAGAGCATCGTGAAGGACATCTCTAACCTTCAATACCTTCATGAAAAATTCTGTGCATTTTTAGAAGAGCAAATCAATGATGAGACATTCACACCTGCCATGGCAAAAGAAGATATCATCATGTTTATTGAAACCTATATGTCAGGCATTGTGAATCAGGTAAGCATCGGCAATAGAACAAAACAAGAGCTCTCAAGTGAAATACAGAAACAATTGAGGATTTTATATCTGACTCTTACTCGTGTGCTGGTGATATAACGTATGAAAGGCTTTAACCGTGATTTTAAAATACTGGTGTTTGGTCAGATCATATCCATATTCGGTGCGTCTGTTCTGCGCTTTGCGTTGTCTTTATATGTGCTTGACTTAACGAAATCAGCCACGATTTTTGGGACGATCATGGGTCTTTCCATCGTGCCTGCAATTTTTATATCGCCAATCGGAGGAGCGATTGCAGACCGATTTGATAAGAAAAAGATCATGGTTATCTTAGACCTGTGCACCAGTCTTCTCATAGTCGTATTTGCCATTCTGCTCTTTAGCGGAAACGGGACGGTCATAACAATCGGTATCCTTTTGATGGCCCTGACCTTGATCAGCTCAATGTATCAGCCAGCTGTTCAAGCAAGCATTCCTGTCCTTGTCCCTAAGGAACTGCTTTTAAAAAGCAATGGCATCGTATCAGGAGTCATGTCCATTGCCAACTTTGTCGGCCCTATCGTCGGAAGTGTGCTGTACAGTTTTACGAGTATTAAAGTGATTGTTATTGTCAGTGCCCTGTTCTTTTTTGCTGCAGCCATGATAGAACTTTTCATGAAGATTCCGTTTGAAAAACGAGCGCCAGAGCCCTTTGCTCGAATGGTCACAACTGATATCAAAGAGGGTATTTCCTATATCATTCACGAAAACCGATTCATTCTCAAAAGTATCGCGATAGCCTTCAGTGTCAGTCTGTTTATTGCACCAATGTTTTTTGTAGGACTGCCCTACATGATCAAAGTGCTTTTTGACATGCCGGATACTTATTTTGGGTTTACCCAATCAGGCATTTCACTGAGCATTATCTTCTCTGCCATGACGATTGGACTTCTAAAGAGCAAAATCCGGAGTGACAATCTCTATCTGTGGATCGCAGGGTGTGCAGCCGTCTATTTCGGAATGGCATTCGGCACAAGCGGATTGATAGAAAGTTCATTTGTGAAATACTTGATCGTCAGCATCAGTTCCATGCTCGTCATGTTTGCCTTGACCGTCGTGAACATTTACTTGAACACGATCATTCAGGAGAAAACTCCTGGAAATATGCTGGGTAAAGTTATGTCCATCCAAGCAGCAGCGGCTACAACAGCCGTTCCAATAGGACAAATTATATTTGGGTTTTTAGTAGATGCGTTCTCAAGCAAAATCTATCTTTTAATCGTGATAATTGGGGTGGTGTCACTTCTTATCAGCTTAATGGTAAAGCAAGTGTACAAAGTCAGATCAGTGCAAAAATCAATATGATTGGATGTTAATGAAACATGAATTTAAATGGCGTTAAAAAATTCTTTTTATTCTTAGGAACAATTTTAATCCTTCCAATCGGAATCGGGGTATTGATCGGTGGAGGATACATTCTGTTTTTGCTGCTTAACGGATCCTCCTTTGATGATTCCATCAAAGAAGTTGTATATCTTAATCAAATGATTCAGCCGTATATGAAGTATTTGATGATTCTCTTTATCATCCCACTATTGCTAAAAGCGATTAAAAGGTTAAAGAATCAAGAAGGTTAAACTGATGTGACAAGTTCGTTTCTTGGTATGAAAAATAGATAGCTTAAAGTAATTAGCACACCATTTATCAACTAGAATGGTGTGCTTTTACGTTTCTATTTTTAATACGGAGTAATGGATAATCATGTTAAAATGGAATTGTTAGTTATTCCTTTCTTTATAGAGGGAGTTTAATTGAAGAATGGTTTCAACTTTTTATTCAACAATCGGGCCAGATTCTTGAGGAAGGTGCAATTCTATCCAAAATCGTAATTAGGGATGCGGAATAAATTTATGTTTACTTAACAATCGGGGGCGGTTGCTGCAAAGTGGGTCGTCTTTTCTTATTAGCAGTTGGACCGGATTGTGGGAAGATAATTTTTGGATGATTTCAGAAGATATTTATCTGGAAGAGCAAAAACCATAAAAAACATAAGCATTTTCTCAAAGGTGATATAATTTCTGGATGTATCACTTTTTCTTATTGAACATCTAATACGAAATCTGGATATGGAACAGTAGGAGGATGCACTTTGAACAAAAAATGGATACTAAACGAGAATTTTAATTGTACAAGTTTAAATGAAATGCTGGAGTGGCGCTGTGAACCAAAGAAATGGTTTTTAGACAAAAAATCTTCTCAACTTGTTTTAGAAACAGACCTAGAAACGGATTATTGGCAAAAAACTCACTACGGTTTTCAGGTGGATAATGGACATTTTCTTTATATCAAAACTGACAAGAACTTCAGAATGACAACAAGAGTTGAGGCTTTCCCAAAATCCAAGTATGACCAAGCAGGACTTATGATTAGATTTTCGGAAGACATATGGGTAAAAACTTCCTTAGAATACATTCCAGATGGTTTAAGCAAGTTAGGGGCAGTTGTAACTAATAATGGCTATTCGGATTGGTCTACGCAATATGTAGACTATGAAAATGTTCATTTATATTACCGCATATCCAAAATTGGACAAAATTGTTATGTTGACTTTTCTTTGAATGGAGAAGTATGGAACCAAATTAGAATCGCTCACCTAGATGTACCTGAAAATTCAACTGTTTCAGCAGGCGTTTATGCCTGTAGTCCTCAAGGAAAAGAACAAGAAGTTCGTTTTGATTTTATTGCAATTGAAGAACTTAATAATGAACCAGCATCTGTATATTTGTAAATCATGTTCAGCTATTCAAAATGTACCTGAACTTAGATGCGCATAAAGTACAAGATGGTGAGGAGATGTACCTAACCTATATAAGGCTAGGACTATATTGTGGATTAAGAAAGGGAACTCAATACGTAGTTCCTTTTTTTATGTGCTGTAATATCGGTTGTAATTATTATGATCGTGTATTTTGTTAATTTACACCAAAATATAATTCTTATAGGGAATTCTCCATTTATTCAACAATATTTAATGGGGGAATTTTTAAATTTTTGGCTCTCAACCGTTGAGAAGTCATAAAAGACTTGATTGTATAATTCATTTAATTTAGGGAATTTCTATTCCTGTACACTCTGTATAATAAAACACACAAATTAGACAAATCAAGGAGGTAGTTCATTTGGATAAGAATAGCACTTTGATTGTTGGCGCAGGACCTACTGGTTTAATTCTGGCCATTAGCTTAGCAAAACAAAATGTTCCTTTCAGAATTATTGATAAAAAGAGCAGACCAGGTACTGCATCAAGGGCTTTGGTCGTACATGCTAGAACATTAGAATTTTACAGACAATTAGGAATATCAGATGAAGTGGTTGACAGGGGATTCATTATGAATGGTGTTCACATTTATGAGAATAGAAAGGAAAAAGCGTATTTGAAAATTGAAGAACTCGGTGAAGGATTAAGTCCATTTCCATACATGCTTATTTTCCCTCAGGATGAGCATGAACAGCTTCTAACACAAATACTGTCAAGAATGAATATCCATATAGAATGGGAAACAGAATTAATTTCTTTTGAAGATACTGGCGATGTCATTGAAGCGGTTCTAAGTAGTGACAACATAGTTGAGAATAGTACCTTTGCATATATCTGCGGCTGTGACGGCGCTAAGAGCAGTGTAAGAAAGCAAGCAGGCTTTGAATTCTTGGGGGAAACACAAGAGGAAGCATTTTTTGTAGCAGACGTCGAATTTTCCGGCATGGATGTTTCAAATCATGAATTCTATGCATTTTTCGATGATGAAGGATTTTGCGCATTTATCCCAGTCAGAAAGACAGGAATAAGAAGATTATTGGGATTGATTCCTTCTTCATTGAATAAGGAGAGGGTAGAATTTGATGAATTACGTCCCTTAATTGAAAAACAGACTGGTCTTGAAATCATTCGTGCCGATTGGTTTTCAACATATAAAGTGCATCATCGGGTCAGTGAAAAGTTTCAATCGGGCAGAGTGTTTATATGTGGAGATGCAGGGCATATTCACAGTCCAGTAGGGGGACAAGGAATGAATACAGGAATAGGTGATGCAATAAACTTGTCATGGAAAATTGCAGCTGTGATAAAAGGAAAGGCAAGCCGAAATATTTTAGATACGTACGAAACGGAAAGAATAGCTTTTGCAAAGAAATTGGTCGCGACGACAGATCAATCCTTTAAGCGTTTCGTAGGACGCAATTCAGAAAACCCGTTTCTTTTAAATCTGTTCCTGCCATATGTCGTTCCATTTTTGCTCGAGTTTCCACTTACAAAAAAGAGAGCGTTCAATATGCTATCTCAAAATCGTATTAACTACCGGGACAGTGATATAAGTTGGGGTAAGGCAGGCAAATTGCGTGGTGGGGATCGTCTTCCTTGGATTGAGGGTGAAAACAATAACTTTGACCCCTTAAAGACTCTTGATTGGCAAATACATGTTTACGGAACGATTCATTCAAGTCTCAAAGAACTTGAGAATTATAGGAACATCACTATAAACTGTTTTGAATGGACACCGACTATGAAAGAGACGGGAATTGAAAAAGATGCAGCTTATTTAGTAAGGCCTGACGGGTATATATCTGTTGCAATTCCCGATCAGGACTCAGGAGAAATAGAAGAATTTCTGGAACTTTATAAAATAAATCCTGGAAATAAAAGCTGATTAGAAAAGCTCATTGACTGACGTCAATGAGCTTTTCTAATCGAATTTCACTTGCATTCCAATCAGATTTAGTGGTCCCTGAGAAAAGAGTGCAGCCATTTTCTCAGCCATATATTCAGTTGAGAACATCATATTATTTTTAAGCCACCAATCAATAATACCGACTACGGAACTAGAGAGGTAACTGAATAGCATATCATGTGGGAAATCCAATCGATTCACATCTATTTCTAATTTAAGAAATTCTATTTTGAATTTATCAAATAAAAATTTGGTAAGGTGCTGCTGGAAGTTAGGAATATCCTCTGCCGTCAGCATTGTCTTATAAAACATAGAATTATCTCTGATCTGATCAAAAACAATCACCAACATGCCTTCTAATGCCTTTGCATAGAAAACACCATTTTGAATATGTAAAGATGTTTGAATGCAAGATGCTAAATCATTTAAGACTCCATCTGTTAGTTTCTTAAGTAAATCATACTTATCCTGATAATGGAGATAAAAGGTTCCCCGTCCAATTTGCGCTTCTGATGCTATATCTTGAACCGTTATGGGGGAAAATCCCTTTGAATCAATAAGACTGATAAACGCGCTGCGAATAAGTGCCTTTGTTTTAATGACTCTAAGATCTTCTTTAGACAATTTTTTTCCTCCTGTTCATAAATGAGTGTTTTATTAAACAAATTATACGTTTTTTGTTTTATAAAAAACATTTACTATTATTCTGGACATTGAGTGATCCTCTTTATCATAATATCATGAAAATGAACATTGCGTTTATTATTATAACTCATGTTCAATTTATGAAAATGGAGGAGATAATTTTGAAGAATGTACCTTTGAAAGATCCTTTAGACCCGTTCCCATACTATCAAAAAATGAGGGAACAAAATCCAGTTGCTTACAACCCACAATCAAACACTTGGAATGTCTTTAAAATGGAACACGTGAAGCAACTTGCTTCTGATTATGAAAGGTTGTCCTCAGAAAAGCAATTTACGGAACAATCACCAATTGCATCAAGTCTTATCATGATGGATCCGCCAAATCATCGACGGTTAAGAGGGCTCGTTTCCAAAGCATTTACCCCTAAATCTATCCAGAAACTTGAACCTAGAATCCGGGAAATTACGAAAAACCTTTTGGATTCATGTGCACCAACCCAAAGTATGGAATTTGTACAAGATCTGGCATATCCTTTACCGGTTATCGTGATTGCAGAACTTCTAGGGGTAGAACCGTCTAAAAGAGAAGAATTTAAGAACTGGTCAACACATATCATTAGTGTTGCCGGGCAAGTTGGCGGGAAGGGTCTGTCAGATAAACAAATTAAAAACTTTATGGATGCCCAGAAAGAGATGACTCAGTATTTTTTAACCGTTTTTGAAGAACGCAGAGCTTTTCCTAAGGATGATTTGATATCGATCCTCCTAGACGCTGAGGTTGATGGGAAGAGTCTTACAGAAGAAGAGCTGCTAGGTTTTTGTATGCTGCTATTAATTGCTGGCCATGAAACTACCATTAATTTGCTAACTAATTTCGTCCGCTGTCTGATTGAAAAGCCTGAATTGCAAGATAGACTAAGGACCAACCCAGAAGAGATTCCTAAGGCTCTAGAAGAGGTATTGAGGCTTTATTCACCTGTTCAAGCGGTTATTCGAACAGCAAGAACTAATATTGCAATTGAGGACGTGATTATACCAAAGGATTCAAGAGTTCTCTTATGGCTGGGGTCTGCAAATCACGATCCAGAAGTGTTTGAGAGTCCAGATACGTTTTTATTGGAACGAGTCAATATCAAGCACACAGCATTTGGACATGGAATTCATTACTGTCTAGGTGCACCGTTAGCAAAACTAGAGGCGGTTATCGCCGTTGAAGAGCTGCTCAAGAGGTTTAGCATGATGGAATTGGAAGAAGGAAAAACATTAGAGCCTCTATCTGATCCTGTGATGTTTGGACTAAAAGAACTTTGGTTGACTGTTAAATAATTGAGATGCTGATGCAGAAAATGCATCAGCTTTTTTGTGAAAATAACAGTAAATATGAGACAAATAACTGTTACTTGTCTATTAAATAACAATTTATCTGAAAGTGAATATTGTGTTTTTTAAAAGTAAATTATACTATTTTATTGAACATTATGTCTAATAAACACAGGAGGAATAAGAGTGAATAAATTCTTTAAGGGAATAGCTGCCGCTGTCAACTCAAAACCAAAACAGATTATAATATGGGTTTTGCTTGCGACGGTTTTAGTTGGATTTGGTGCTTCTAAGATAAAAGTTGATTTAGGGCAAGAAACAATGATTTCGCATGATGACCCTATATACAAAGCGACTGAGGAGTATCAGGATAAGTTTGGGAGTGATACATTATTTATTCTTTTGTCCGAAAAAGAAGGCTCACTATTAAATGACTCAACAATAAAAAAAATCAGTGGACTTCAACAGGAACTTAAGGGTATAGAAGAAATACAAACTACTTTCAGTTACGTAAATCTATTAGAAAACTCGGTCGAAGAAGCTACAACGATGAAAGTGACTGCAGAAGAGAATTTGAAAGATGCTGTTTCGAAAGCAATGAAAGAAGCAGCCGAAAAAGGAGCTTCTCCTCTCGAACAACAGGAGACAGCTAAGCGTGTGCAAGCACAATACTTTAGTGCAATGAAAGAGAAATATGGAACTCAGTTTGAGGAGCTTCAAAAAATGGGAGAACCAGGATTAGATAACCCTGCATTCGTCCAAGGTGTGATTTATAATCAAGATGGAAAATTAAGAGATGAATTGACTAAATTGATGCCTCAAAATGGTGAACATGCCATGATCATCATGAAAATAAAAGGCGGAATTCCTTACAGCGAATTTCCTGCACTTGTGAAAAAGGTAGAAAACAACGTAAGTGATGCATCGTTAGAGGGAATCGAATCAAAAGTTTCAGGAACTCCAAAAATTTACGGAGCTATATATAACAGCATGGTAAGTGATATGTCCCTTATGCTTGGTTTATCGGTTGTTCTTATGGCCATTATCTTATTTGTTATCTTCCCGGTTAAATGGCGTCTTCTATCCTTACCGGTTGTCCTGATTTCACTGGTTTGGACTGTTGGAATCATGGGGTACTTGGGTGTGCCAATGAGTATGGTAACTATGGCCATTCTGCCAATTTTAATTGGACTTGGGACAGACTTTGCTATTCAATTTCACAACCGTTATGATGAAGAACTAAAAGAAGGAAAGACTGTACAGCAAGCCATTACACAGTCAATTCGAAAGATGGGACCATCAGTTGGAATTGCTGTTTTTTCAATGACACTGGGCTTTATCACGCTGCTGATCTCAAAGGTGCCGATGATTCAGCATTTCGGGATTATGCTCTCAGTCGGTGTCATCGTGTCTTATTCACTCAGTTTGGTTCTCATGTTTGCCATCTTTAAACTTAGAGATAAAGAAAGTGTCGCTTACAGCTCTGCTGCACCAAGTAAAATTGAGTACTTTATGAAAAAGCTAGCCAATCGTGTTGTAAAGCGACCGGTCATTCTTATCGTATTTGGACTTTCACTTGCAGTTGCAGGCTTTTCAATGGATCATTCTCTTAAAATTGAAACCAATCTTGAGAATCTAATGCCGCAGGATGCCCCAGAGTTAAAAGAGCTGAATTCCATAAGAGAAGTAGTAGGAGCTACGAATGAGTTAACCTTTATGGTCAAAGCGGACGATGTGACTAAAACAGAAGTCATTCAGTGGATGAATCGCTTTCAGCAAAGCCAGCTTTCCAGTCATCCTGAGCTGGAAGAGGGAACAAGCATCGTTGATGCAGTGAAGCAGGGTAATGCTGGTGAGGTACCATCGGAACAAGAAAAAATTGATATGGCACTCGAAAGAATTCCTTCAGAACTGAAAGGAAATATCGTGTCTGATGATGGAAAAGCTGCATCTCTCTCTTTCTCTATAGGGGATATCGGCATGAAAGAACAAAAAGTTCTTTTAGATGAGATGACAGAAAATATCGATACTCCAGAGGGCATCACAATTGTTCCGGCAGGATCTCAAATCATTAACATCGAGTCCGTCGGTTCCATGACTGAAAATCGTCATTTCTCTACATTTATAGGAGTAGCAGCAATCATAGCAGGACTTCTTGCTGTGTATAGAAGCATAAAAATGTCACTGTATCCGGTAATTCCAATTCTTTTAGTCATTGGTTGGTCTTCGGGTATTATGTATCTGCTTAATGTAGAAATAAACCCTTTAACAGCTGTTTTAGGCTCATTGGTTCTGGGAATAGGCAGTGAGTTTACAATACTTGTTATGGAACGCTATCATGAAGAAAGAAAAGCTGGATTAGAGCGTGACGATGCCTTGATTAGAGCCATTTCAAAAACGGGAAGAGCGATAACAGCATCTGGACTGACAGTTGCAGCTGGTTTTAGCACCCTGATTTTTTCTGATTTTGTTATGCTTCGATCTTTCGGTATCACGACTGTTATAGATACACTTCTTTGTTTGATCAGTGCTTTAATTATCCTACCGGCAATTATCGTTTTGACGGAAAAGAATAAAAAAAGGGTCTAACATTTTAATAATGCATAACAAAAGAGCACATCATTTCGGAGTATGAATGGTGTGCCTTTTTTATACGGTGAAATAAAATGGTGTTATCTGTTATTCATTAATCGGGCAGCATTATTTAATATGAAGTAAAAGCCAATCAACTTATAGCTAGAATCCCTGATCAAATTTTTCCAGCTGGCTATATTGGAGAAACTGTTATTATTTATGAATATCGAGACAAAATGTATCAAGTTAAATCAATTGATTTTCAACCAGGAAAATTGTGATATCTTCATCATTCTAGGGCTTTAATTCAATAAGAAAAGTGTATTTATATAATTACTATTGTTTGGAACATTCTATGGTGTGAAAAGGAGCTTTTGATGAAAGGTTTAAAATGAATTAAAGGGGATGACAATTGTCATCCCTAAAGGTTTCAGTTCCAATTTACTGGAGGTTTTACTAACTGTGCCTTCATGCCGAGCTCTTTTGCTGCAGCTAAAATAAATTCTTTTCTGAAGAAATAACTTTTATGGCTTACTATTTTTCCATTTTCAATCTCTTGCATTTGTATGTCATGTATTTCACGCCCATGATCACCATCAGTTAACACAATGATAACTGGTTTTCCCCAAAGGATGATTTCTTGAGCCGTATGGCCGGGCAATCCAAATCTTAGAGACCCTTGCAGCATTTCCTTCTTAGAAAATTCCTGGAAACCAAAGAACGCTTCATTTTGTGCTTGCTCACTAAATAAACTCAACATATTATTTAAATCTCCATTATTAAAAGCCTCTAAGTATGCTTGGATGGTTTCGTTATGACTTTGTGTATTTCCTTTAGTTTCGGATCTCGAAAAATCTATAGAGGCTATTTTCCTCCTCGCGCGTTGCACAGCTGAATAGACACCTCCTGGAGTACTTTGGACAATCCCAGCTACTTCTTCTGCAGTAAATTGGAAAATATCCAATAGTAGGAATGCTGTTGTTTGTTTAGGGGTCAAATTTAATTCCAACGCTGTTAGGATTTCTTCCAAGAATAGACGGTCTGAAAATTCAATATTCGGTTCAGGTACTTCATCTAAAGACCCTACTTCTCGTTTAAGCTTTCTGCACTGATCCAGCCAAGTGTTTGTCGCAACTCTGAATAGGTAGTATTTTTTGTCAGTGATATCACTCCACCTGTGAGGAAGTAATCCAAAAGACTTTATCATAGTTTCTTGATAAAGATCTTCTCCGTCCCAAGGGGAACCAGTGACGTATTTACAATAATTCCACAGATCTGTGGAATATACTGAAACGATTTCTGCAAATTCATTTCTTAATTTTCGAGCTTCATCCACAAATTCCTTGTTAATGTTCCTTGTTTGTTCCATATTATTTCCCTCCTAATGTGCTTACAATAAAAAGACGTTTAGATATAGAGGAATTATACGGTTAAGAAAAAAATATATAAAGAAACTTCCATATGGCGTACACAGAAGTGGTGCATGTCATTTATTATACGGTGTAGGTTATCTTGTAATATTCAAGTATGGTGTTATAATGTTAAAATTATTGTATATGATGACACATATGTTAATGTATATGTTATCTAATGCATATTTTCATTCTTGCCCTATAATTGAGGAAGGGCGCTTGCGTCGAGAAACCTGAAATTCACATGTTTTCTTGAAAGATATAAATAAAAATACTACTGTATACGATAATGATAATAACTGTGCAAAATGAGAGAAACCTTCTGTATGCAGGGAATCTAAAAACACTGTATATAGCTGCTGCACTCATTAATACTGCCAGTGCTGCAAGGGTCATTGTATTCCAGTTTAAGGGCATAAGAATACCAGCCTTTCCACTTATTCATTTACTGGTGGGTTGTAATTTGCCGACTTGAAAGAATAGTGTATCTATTGTTTTCATCTATCAATGGTATAAAATGAATGACAACCTTAAACTTTAGCCAGAAAATCACTCTTTTTCATGTCGAACATATCACAAATTACAATAACCTGGTTCTTATTTGCATGCTTTTTCCCTCTTTCAATAGCTATAAGGGCACTGACGGTTATTCCTAAAGCGTTAGCAAGATAGCCCATTGGTACGCCGTGTTCTTCCCTAATATTTCTCAAACGTGGTCCTACAATCATCGTAATCCTTCCTTTAAAAGCAACTATAGCTATCATCGGATTTTTGTCTGAATATCTTAAGCTTCATCTTCTTATTATGGAATAGCGCAACAGCTTTGGCCGATAACTATCTGTTCAATCACGTATGAATATAAATAGCTTTTTGTTAACTCGTGAATCTATGGATACTTCTACATTTCTTGATCAAAACCTTTTGTAATCAACCTACATGGATTTTGGGTGACGAGACAGTTTTGGAGAATAAGGTGGCTGCCAAGCGCTTTTTTCTTTCAATTAGTATCTAAAATTAAAAGCCATACCAATACTGTCTATTGGTATGGCAAGATCTAAGTAATGTATCGATATCTGCTGAGTTTTGTTTCCTTTTAGAACGGTTTTGCTCTTTCTCTCGACTTATTTACGTGTGATGGCACGGTCTTGTTTTTGGGTTACCATGTTAGCGAATAAATCTTCTACCCCATAACACCATTTTACGGAATAAGGACATCGAATGCCTCCTTTAAGATGCCTTTTTCTTGGCTACATAAAGTCTTCTGCCAAACCACCCAAGAACAATTGCCCCAGCGATGCTTACACCAGCAACTGCCATTCTTTGTTCTTTTTGATTTTCTTCGAATTCTTTATAACCTATTTTGTAGTAATGCTTATAAATTGCTTCACCTTGTTTGTATTTGACCGGGACATCATACTCTTTACCGGCTTCACCAGATGAAAGGGCTGCTTTTTTGATGCTGTCGATTCTCTCGTTTGATTCAAAGCCTTCATTGTACCAGCCTGTTATTTTTTCGTTAGGCAGTGAAGGATCCTTGTACTTCAGCATCGTAAAGGCAGCTTCGTACCCTTGTTTGGTGTATTGCTCTTTTAGCTCTGCTTGGGCTTTGTCATAGGCCTCTTGATACGCTTTTATAAACTGTTCATCTGTGTCAGTCGGAAGATTGAGTACATCTTTCTTACCGTCTGAATAGCCTTTGTCCGCGTATTCTGTACGTTTCGCTTCCATCCGTTCATTTACAGCTGTTGTAAATCCTGCTTCAAACGCACTTTTTAAACTTTCATTTTTAGCGTAGGTTTGAGGAATTGAGATGGAATCCTGTTTTTCACCCAGAGCCATACCGGCTGCTAGTGCCTTTTCCTTTTCAGCTTCAATCTTCTTATTACTCTCTGCATAGGCTGCTGTATAGCCTTCTTCATAGCCTTCAGCATAGGCAAAGCTTCCTGATGAAGCACCTTCATTAGGCGTTACTTCGTTGTATCCATCTTCCAAACCTTTTGCACGGCCATCCTTCATTCCGTTTTGCTTATCTGACGCGTCTTGCTTTGCCTGGATTTGTTCAGGGCTGTTGTTGATCTTTGACTTGTCATAGCTGTCAGGCGCTTCGCAGGGAATACCGTCGTCAACGACCCCATTCCCCCAGCCATCCAGATTCTCAGGATCATTCTCTGCAGAATATCCTTTAGCGTTCCAGTAGTTTACGACTTCATCATAGCTTTCAAATTCCGTACAGTCCTTATCGTTTCGCTGAGGCGCAGCTGCCGGAGCTGTGCTTTTTGGCTCGCTTGGTGCAGTTCCTCCGCCATTATGATAGTGATAACCTGTGCACAGGCCTTTTGCCTGTGATTTGGCACTGCAATTATGTCCGCCTCTGCTGTCAGTCCTTCCTGAGTGAGCAAATGATACTGATCCAAAAACGAACAAAAAGGCGAGTGTTAACAAACAAATTTTTCTACTCATACTTCCTCCTGAAAATCTATTAATAATTGACTAGCTAAATTTACCAGACTGCTCATATTGTACCAGAAAATTACCCCTTTTTATCCAATTGGTGATAAATATTTACTGGAAATAACTATATTTCAAGTTTCATGTAATAGGAGATTTTACAGGAGAGAGCAATGCTATTACATAGGTGCAATGAATCTGAACTGACAGCACCAAGGAGATTAAGGGAACGAACATTCGTATGGTGAATTAAAAGTGAAGTAAGGGCGGTTATGTTACGAGTATAATCCCAAGTGAAGTCTCGCTATGGAGTTTGAGCGTGAAATTTCCGTTATTTATTTGCAAAGTGATCAGATGCTACATTTCATTGGTTTAATTCATTTTTGGAACGAGGAAATGGATGAGATCAGAGTCATGAATCAATTTAGTGATGTTGTTAGCATTAAACTCTGTGAGGTTTTTGTTATGTATGTTGAAGGCATCAAAATCTAATAATCTTTTTGTTGAGGTTGGGGAAACAGCCCTAATCTACTTTAACCGAACCTCTTTCTTATTATTAGAAAGTGTTTTTGATTAACAGGATAAGAAATGTAACAATAAAAGCAATATACTTGATAGAAACATTAATATGATTGTGAAAAATAAAAACAACATATACTTATATGTATACAATAACATATAAGTATATGTTGGGAAGGCAACATTTACTTCCTTTGTTTAGGGTATCCTATTAAAAGCGAAGAGACGACTAATTGAAAAATTACTTAGACTTAGAAGAAATATATCGTTTTACTACCTCATAGACATAATCTTGTTGGCAACTGCCGTTTTTGTGTTATATTTTCCGCCGGTTCCTTAACCATGTGAATGAAGATCTGTTGTTTTATACTTGGGGCTTTAGTAACGCGGCATTATTAAATTGATTCATAGCACCGGCAAAATCGATTAAAGATATAATTTCAACGAGTTGTTTATCCGTAAAACCAACATTTTTAAGGTATTGGGTATAACTTGAAATACACATTTCACAGTTGTTCATGATGGATACTGTCAAGCAAATAATGAGTTTGGTGCTTTGGTCAAATTCTTGAGAATTTTTAAAAAGCTCGGCTTTTTGAGCAACTATTTTCATGTACTCAGGATGATTGGCCATTGCTCGTATCGATTCTGGCAATTCTCCAAACATTTGCTTGGCCATTTCGAACATTTCTTTGATTTCCCCTTGGGCTTCCTGTTCTGAAACTAATTTGATTAGTGACACTTAAAAATCCTCCTCAAGAATCTTGTATTTCTTTTGCCGCAATTGCAGGTAAGAGATATTAATCCATGTTGGTGATTTTTCAACTGTTTCCTGCTAATCTTTTCAATTAGGCCAAATGAACGCTTCTGTTACAAATCACTTTAGCCAAATTTTCATTATGGGTAATCACTAGAATTCCTATGTTGTTTTCCTTTGCATAGTCAAGGACAACATGCCATATTTGAGATTGTGTGATGACATCCAACATGGTACTGATTTCATCCGCAATTATAAAGCGTGTTTGCGGCTTAAGTACTCGCATCACGCAAATTCTTTGAAGTTCTCCTCCCGAAAGTTCATTTGGCCAACGATTTAAAAAGTGTTCCTGAATTCCCATTTTCTCTCTGAGCTTGTCGTCGTATCCCCCTGCCTCCTCTAATGTCTTTCTTAGTTTCCATCTTGGATTCACGGCTAGTTCCGGATGTTGATAGATCAATTGTACAGGAGAAAAGCCTGCCGTTGGAACAGGCTGACCGTCAAGAAGCACTTGTCCTTTGTAACCGTCAATTTGTCCAGCCAATATTTTTCCTAACGTACTCTTTCCTCGTCCGCTTGTTCCAACCAATCCCACTACTTCACCGGCATTCACTTCTAGAGAAACATCCTCTAATACCCATTCTCGGCTGCTATTATATTGATAATGAATTCGCCTTGCCTCAAGCATCATGTTTCCCTGCCTTGTCCATCATGTATTAAACGGATATATTCTCCGTAATCCTTGCCAGAAATGGAATGAAATCCGTTTTGCGGTAAAGCATGCCACAGAGCCTTGCTGTAAGGGTGTCTAACATTTTCAGGAGACTCTTCAAATGCTTTGGCATCTACGACCTCGACCGATACCCCTTTGTTAAAAACTGCAATTCTGTCTGCTATGATAAAGGCAAGATCGATATCATGCGTAATCATCAAAATGCCATGGCCGTTGTTTGCTAGCTCCTTCAACGCACTCAAGGTCTCATCCACCATCGACTTATGCAAACCAGGAGTGGGTTCATCCGCAATGACCAGTTCGGCCCCCGACGTTAAGGCTGAACCAATAAGGGCCCTTCTCGCCATGCCTCCCGACAATTGAGAGGGGTACTTGTCTTTTACATCTTCAGACAACTGAAACCGTTTCATGATACTATTAACCCTGTTTTTTTGGCTCTTTAAAGGACTATCTATTTGTTTCCCCGTTTTCATGAGAGGATCTAAGTAACTGATGGATTGGGGGATAAGGGATATTTCTCTTCCACGCAGTTTTTCTATTTTCTTTTGAGTAAGTTCCTCTCCTTTATACTTAATGCTCCCATTTGTGTGGGCATTGGAGGGCAAAATACCTAATAAAGCATGGGCCAGGAGACTTTTCCCTGACCCACTAGCACCAACAATGGCCATAATTTCGCCTGGGTACAGATCCAGTGTAAAATTTGAAATAACGTGCGTATTCTCTTGATTCAAGTCTTTTTTGTATTGCTTAAAGCTTACGCCAAAGTCTTTGACTTCTAGAAGAGGCATTCTTGGTTCCATTGTTATACCTCCTATTCATGAGCCTTGTGTGGATTATACAAAGCTTGGATGTTTTCTCCTAAAATATCAAACAATCGAACAATGAAAAGCAAGGATAACCCTGGCATAAGGGCAACCCACCATTGTCCTGTGCTTAAATAATTGAGGGATTCTGATAAAATCACCCCAACCCCGGGTTGATGGGGGGATAAACCGAAACCAAGGAAGGTCAACGATGCCTCGTGCAAAATGGTATGAGGGAACATCAGAATCAACCCCACCAGGAATTGCGGATATACATGTGGCAGGATATGATGCCGCGCTATGTATGCATTGCTTTTTCCAAGATTTTTTGATGCGAGTACGTACTGGCTAGACTTGAGCTGCAATATTTCAGCACGAATAACCCGTGCAAGATGCGTCCAATGCGTAAGAATCATACCGATAATGATACCTTGGGGACCCTTTCCAAAAATAAAAGAAATCAAAATCAAGAAGATAAGCATAGGCACACCCATCACCACATCGATCAGCCAGTTAATGCAAGCATCCAGTCTTTTGCCGCCTATAGCTGCTGCTGTTCCCATGAATAAAGCAACAATTCCACTTCCAATAGTTGATAAGATCCCGATGACGATACTAAGAGAAAGGCCCTTTAGGGTCCGTAAGAACATATCTCGCCCTAACCAGTCTGTACCATAAATATGTTGGAAGGAAGGTTGAAGATTCTTCTCCATAAAATTGACTTTTAATGCACTCTCTGTTATTAAATTTCCTGCTGTAAGAATGGTGAGAAGAAGGATCATGCACACACCCATATAGATTACGGTTTTTTTGCGCTTGTTCATGAATCCTGAATGAATCCATCCTCTTTTGGCCTGTCCTTTGAACATACCCGTTCTAATTTCCACGGCTAGAACCCTCCCTTATTCGAGGATCAATTACGGAATACAGCACATTGGCCAAAAAATTACCTGTGAAGACGAAGGCGGAAGCAAATAATGCAATCCCTACCAGTAAAGGAAGGTCAGCTTTTGTTCCCGCCTCTACAATGGCATTTCCAAGCCCCGGATAGGAAAAGAGACCCTCAGCTAGTGTAGAACCTCCAAACAACTCGGCAATAGAAGCAAACTGCAAGGTGATAGCTGGAAGTAAAATATTCTTAAATCCGTGCCGCTTCATAATTAGCCAATTGCCTTCTCCCCGAGCTCTGGCAAAAAGCACATAATCGCTATCTAGCACATCAATACATTTTTGCCGTGTATGCAGTGCGATACTGGCCACTCCCGTTAAGCTGAGAGTTAAGGCTGGAAGAACTAAGTGGTATAGCTTATCACTCCAGCTAGCGTCATTAAGGGTTGAATGGATTGGCGTACTAAGGCCAATGGGAAACCAGCCCAATTGAACCGATAATACAATCATAAGAAGAATACCAACCCAAAAGATGGGGGCTGAAGCCAAAGTAAGACAGTATATTTTGATTATTCTATCAATCCATTTATCTTTATTTAGAGCTCCTACAACTCCCATGAGAAACCCAATAACTCCTGAAATGATCCACGCCGTTCCCATGAGAAGGAGGGAGGATGAAAATTTTTCCATAATAACATCCTTAACCGGCTGGTTATAAACGATGCTTGTTCCCATATTGCCGCTCAGCAATCCACCCATCCATTTCACATAACGTTCGAAAAAATTGTCGTTAAGCCCCCAATACTCACGCAGATTCTCAATTTGGTCTGGTGGTAAAGAGGCTTGTTCTCCCCCTATATAGGCTTGAATTGGATCAATGGGAGAGAATTTCATTAAGACAAAACAAATAACGGTCACAGCAAATAAGAGAAATATTAAACGCAGAAGCTTTTTCCCAAGGAAGGAAAGAATATTTGAAAGTTTAGAATACTGTTTCTTTAAGCTGGGAGTGGCTTCAACACTCATTATTTCTTCTTCCATTCTTTAATATTCTCAACCGGAAGCCAGTCAGCCCCTCTATGTGGAACCGGTCTAAAATCACCGATTTCGACTCCGTCTTTAATAAAGTAAGAGTGATGAAATGCCGCTATGGGCACATACGGGGTATCGCCCAGAGAATTGACGCCATGCTCTCCATCCCATTGCGCCTTCTTCCAAAATGCCATGGCTTCATCTTGATCCGTCGACTGCATCGCCTTGTTAAGGTACTCATCCACGAACTCATTCTTATAACTCGGAGCATTGGTTGTCCCATTTGTAATACGGTCTGAACTATAGTTTGTATAAATTTCGAATGGACTATCAGCCCCTTTACCAAATAAATAAGCATTCTTGTAAATTAGATTTTGTTTGATCGTTTCATCCCACACTTTAGTATCAAGGTTGATTTTTATGCCGATTTTTTGGGCACTTTCCTGAATAGCCAAAGCCACAGCCTGCCTCTCTACTTTTTCAGGTACATAAAGCAGTGTAAACTCTGCTTTAAGCCCATCCTTTTCGACAATTCCGTCTTTATCCGTGTCTTTCCAGCCACCTTCTTTGAGAATTTTCTTAGCTTTTTTTTCATCTCCATCTTTTATAAAATTCTCTTCTGTATCCCAAGGCATTCCTGGATTATGTGAATAAACAGGACGCGCTCCACCATTCAGCACATTTTCACTGATTCCTTTGCGATCAATTCCATAAGATAAGGCTCTTCTAATTGCTTTATCGGATGTTATATCATTTCCAATCGGCGATCCATCCATGTTATAAGTTCCTTTTTTTACGGTAGGCAAGCTTAAAGAGACAACATCCATTGTTTCTATATTTCTCTGCGTATAGCCGGGAACTTTTTGACCGATGTAATTCATGCTAACACGGGCAATATCCACATCTCCCCGTTTCACACCTGCAAAACTAGCATCTTCATCCAGGAACAGGAAGGTAACTTTCTTAACATTCGGCTTTTTTCCATAATAGTTTGGATTTTCTTCGATAATAAGCTTCTGTCCCTTTTGCCACTCGACCATCTTGTATGGTCCAGAACCTATCGGATTTTCAGCGTAAGTTGCACTGTAAGCGTGTTCTGGAATAATCGCAATTCTAGTTAATGTATATTCAAAAGTTGAGTCTGGTTTATTCAGGATAAATTTCACCGTGTAATCATCTTCTGCAATGACTTTTTTTACGTTGGAAAGATCGATATAGGATGTCGTTTTCCTTACTTGATCAAAGGTGAAAACAACATCGCTCGCCGTAAGCTTTTCTCCGTCTGAGTAAAGGACATCATCTCTCAAATTGACTGTGAGTTCTTTCCCATCCTCACTTACTTTCCTATCAGTTGCTAGATCGTTTACTAAATTCATCTTTTTATCAAAAGCAACTAGCTTGCTTTGAAACAATGACTCTCCCAAACCCGGCCAGTCAAAAGCCGGATCAAACCCTTTAGAAGGTTCGCCCTTCATCGACACCACCATCTCCTCAGATGAAGTATCTGATTTTGCAGCTGTTGGTTTAACATCCTTTTCATTTGAACAGCCTCCAAGCACAATAGATCCTATTATGAGCAAAGACAACCATAATGATTTAAAATTCATGATATTTCTCCTGTCTCCTCTATGTTTTGTAAATTATAAATCGTAATACTTACGGTTTACAACTTACATACTAATACCTCTTCTTCCAGATGTAAACACCTATTTCCAGAAAGTAGCTTTTTCGCACAATTATGTAATTTTCATAACTCTATCGGAAGTCCTATTTTCGTAGATTACCAATTTCAGCGAATAAACCTTCTGCTCCATAACACAATCTTACGGAATAAGGACATCGTGAACCTATAAGATGCCTTTTTCTTGCTACATAAAGTCCTCTGCCAAACCACCCATGAACAATTGCTCCAGCTACACCGGCAACTGCGGTTTTTCGTTCCCTTTAATTTATTTCATATTTATTTTAGCCTTTATTGTAATAGTGCTTATAAATTGCTTCACCTTGTTTGTATCTGTCTGGAACGTCATACTTTTGGCACGCTTGGAGCAGCTCCTCCGCCGTTATGATAGTGATAACCGATGCACAGACCTTTTGCCTGTGATTTGGCGCTGCAGTTATATCCGCCTTTGCTGACGGTCCTTCCTGAGTGGGCAAATGATACAGATCCAAAAACGAACAAAAAGGCGAGTGTTAACAAACAAATTTGTCTACTCATACATCCTCCAGGGAATCTATTAATAATCGACAATATCTTAATTTATCAGACTGAACATGTTGCACCATAAAATATCCGTTTTAATCCAATTAGTGATAAGTGTTTACTGAAAATAACTATATTTCAAGTTTAATGTAATGGAGATTTTATACGGAGAACAGTGCCGCTAAATAGGTGCTATGAGTTTGAAATAAGGGTCACCAGGGAGAGTACCTTAGAAGGATGAAATAGAAGAATTAAAGCACATCGGCCGGCAGCACGACAGGCTGATCAAAGAACGTCAGCCTGTAACGTGTCGCTTCCCCACTAAACCGCCCGATAACCACGGACTGTAGAGAAACAGTCCGTAGGTTCCTGTGCCGTTTGCGGCAGGCCGCCGAGGCGAACGAGCCGGGAATGATGAAAGATGAAGGTCTCTTACATACAAAAGCATGGAAAGCAGCCTTGACGGCTGCTATTTTATTGGACTTTTCCCTTTTGAATCCGAATCGTAAAACAGCGCAGGCCGGCTACACCTCAGTCCGGCAGGGGCCCCGACCCTATCCGGCCCGAGATGAAGACGGCGAGCCCTCCGGTCAAGGGGTCCTAAACTTTTT
>NZ_JBRJIP010000006.1:0-157586 GCF_053629595.1 Metabacillus sp. SLBN-84 | reverse complement strand
AGAGGGAAACAATGACGAGAGATAAGAAAGACCCATTCAGCTTGCACAAGGGTGCCGCTGGCGTAACCTTGACTCTGTTGCTCGCGGGCGCGCTCGCAGGATGCGGCGGTCAGGCGGCAGAAAAAGAGAAGACGGATCCTGTTGGTGAAACGGTCACAGAAGAACCGGTCGAGGCGGAAAGTGAACCAAAAGAGCAGGAAACAGGAATCGAAGCGATCACCGAAGAGGCGATGGTTGCATCCATCGTTGACGGGGATACGATTGTGATAAACGGTGAAAACGGGGAGGAGACGATCCGTCTCGCAGAAATAGACGCCCCGGATAAGAACCTGCCGGACGGTACGCCGGATGAGCAATTTGGATTCAAAGCCAACGAATACGCAAAAATGAAGCTGGAGGGCGCCGCGATTTTGCTGGAGCGCGCTGAAAAACAGGATGATAAAGAAGGGCGCGCGCTCGGCTATATCTGGCTGAAAGCCGGAGGCGACCACCTGAACTATAACAAAATGATGATCCAAGACGGGGTTGCCCGTGTAGAAGAGGGTGCGAATGATAAGTACCTTGAGGAGTTCCGCGCAGCGGAAGACGAAGCGAAATCAAAGAAAGAAGACATCTGGAGCATTGATGGCTACGTTACAGAGGATGGATTCGACGCATCACTTGTCCAATAATGAACCGACCCGGTAAATGGGTCAACCAATCACAGAAGAAAAAGGGGTGAGGTGTATGACAGGCACACACGCTGTCCGCGAAGGTCGGCCGTCTACCAGACGTACAAGAGGGACGGCCGGATTAACCGAAAGAAAACCGGAGATTGCTAGAAAACCAGGGGAACGACGGGTCCGGTCGTCCACAAGGGGGACAACTCAGGACCAACCTGCGGCTGACCGACCTGTCCGCACGGCTTCTACACGAAACCGGCAGGTTGGACAAACCACCCGCGTTCGCGCATCAACAAGGCAGTCGGTGTCGCCTGCTCATAACACCAGCCCAAACCGTACACAGGTGCAGGGGGCGCGCCGGGAAGTCAAGCGCAACCAGGCTCCGCTCCAATTTGTTGCGGTGATGTTCTTTGTGGTCATCGTCTCGGTGTTTGCGTTCGGATTGCTGCAGGGGAATCCTGCATCGAACGAAGTGGTGAGACCAGATGGGGAGTCAGGTTTTGAAGTCATCTATGAAAAGAACGGAACGACCAGCACAAACACGGGGATTCTCCGCGGCAAATAATAATCACGACAAAAAGGGGGCTTTGCGTTGAAAAATTCTAAGACGTTTTTACAAGATTTATTGAATCAAAAAGATGATTTGCAAGAAATTGCTGACCATGTTAAAGAGAACACACAACGTGTATTTTCTATTCTTGTCACGGAGATTAAGAAACAATTAGGGAGCGTTTCGCATGGTTATTCAAGCATACGACGAGATTCAGATTCGATCCTTGAATTTGAGCTCTCTGGGACAACAATTGGATTGGCCATCGTTGAGGGTACGTCATTAATTCGGGATGAGAAACTGTTTGCTGAAGAATTTTACGAAGAGCAAAGAATGAAAAGCTATAAGGACATCATCCATGATGAGAACCTCGTCCAATCTTTTACCGGGATGATTGTAATGTATGTCAAAGTAGATGCTGCTTCACACGTCGTGTTGAGCCGATTCTATGTCAATAAACACCAGGAAACGATTTACCGAAGCGAAGTCGGCTGGTATAATCGGCATATTTTCACAAGCGGAACACTGGTTGATGAAGTTGGAGATTACCTCCTTCGTTCTATTCAAGACGCCTTTTTTGAGTTTAAGACATATTGGAACAATGACCAACGTGAATTCATTAATATCTCAGATTTGCGAGAGCCAAGCAACATTGGCTTTAAATGAAACATGAACGAGGGCTGCTAACAATAGCAGCCCTTTTTGTATAAATGCGCACTCTAAAAAGTTAAACATTAAACCAGTTGTTCAACAAATTGATAGATGAGTGCGCTTCTTTCAGTTGCAATTCTATATCGTTAACGATTGTCTGTGATATAATGAAGAAAATACTTGTATTTTTTGTAATAAATTACATTATATTGAAAATACAGATGTGCGAAATCTTTAAAACTATGAGAAAGGGGTGGGGGTGAGATGGTTTTAAAATCAAGAAACACAATGGTCACGTCGGCGGTTCTTTTTCTTTTAGTCGTGATCCTGTTGAGGTTTACCGGTGGATTCTTTGAGGATAACATCGTTCGAGTGGTTGGTTCGATCTCTGGCGGAAACGCTGAGAACATTCCGCTTTTAGATTTCAGTTCGGTGAATATGTCCTGGCTGAACCCTTCGAATTGGTCGACGGAGGAGTTTGCATCTGCGATTAACGGATGGCTGCATGACATGATCGATTCAGTGCTTCCAGCATTCATCCATATGACCAATGTTGGACTTATCACAACAATCGCTTTCCGTGCACAGCTTATAAGCGCGGCAGTCGCAGTTGGAAAGGTTGCACCTGCAGCGTTGTGAGAACGAGTTCACCCCAAGAGTCGGACAACCGGCTCTTTTTTTCGTGAAGTGATTGTAAAGTATCACATAAAATGCTGGGTGTCCAGTATTTTTAAAATCAGTTGTTAAACATTTCATCGGTGCGGTTCTTGCAATTTTCGTTGACTTCCATTATATGGAAGGTGTAAGATGGACGTAGGTCATAACGACACTATTTGATAGAAAAGGGCAGGTGGGAACAGATGTTAGAATCTAATACGGACAGATCGTACTTCATGATCGGAGCGGTTATCGTAGCGGCCATCTTGATTGCCGGTGCAACATTCATTTTCAGGGATGTCATTTTCGGGGACAGCGGATTCATTGATGACTTGGTGACAGGTGTGTTCGATAAGGCTAACACAATGGTTGGTGACATTGACACTGATGATGGTCTCGGCGGCAACTAATCATCAAACCGCTGAGCATACAAGAAGAAGCCCTACAATCAGGGCTTCTTTTTTTGTGACAGTTCCCGTATAATAAAATAAAAGGAAGATTATTCCAATTAAAAACGAGGTGAACCATCATGCTAAGGGATGTGCCGAAAATCTACTTGCTTATGTTTATCTTTATCTCTCTATTAAGTCTGCTCGTCGTCTGGTATATGAACATGTTCCAGCGGGATGAGGGCACGCTGCAGCTGAACGATGCGATCCTGTCTGCAGCTGTATCCGAAGTCGATCAGACGTCCAGGTTTTATGAGGGAGCCTTGCTGTTATCGGAAACGTTCGAACCGGAAATTTGGGAGCGCCTGTCGGCCGTCTATGATGAAGGGGACGCGGTCCAGTTTGATTATATGTTCGACACAGAAGACGACCGGTTTGACAATGTGGAGACCGGCACGGTCTCCTCTCCGACTTATATCATCGGGGGATCCGGCCAAGATGCTCCACGATTAGATCATGTCACGTACATGACGGGACGTCCGGTCGAGGCCGTTCGGGTCAAGATTCGCCTGAAAGATGACCGTGTTGGAGAGTGGAGTCACACGTCGACCGTCTCTGTGGATGCGGCGAGCCGCTCCGGAGAATGAACCGCATGGAATCCTCCGTGCGGTTTTTTTTTGTTCAACAAAATGCTGAACGCTCAACGATTTTGTTTCTTTTTACATATATTTACAGTTATAATGAAGTAAGGAGCAGGGTGAAGGACGCCCTGCTGTCCTCATTTAAAAGGGAAGGGTGTTGGTTGGTTTATGGGGATCGCATACAGGCGAATGGTTCGCTTCTGTCTGGCCGGGATGATGGCTCTTTCGATCGTGCCACCGTCGGCTCACGCCGAGGCTCCTTTGCAGTCGGAAGTGGAAGACGAGTCGGTCAAACAGCATGAGCTGTTTGAATTTGAAGCATCAATCAAGCATGGAGACATCGTAGACGGAACAGAGGGATTTGATTCAAACGATGAGCCCGGGAATGATTCCGGCCCGCACAACGGGATCGTCCGCTCATGGGACAGCGTGACGTATCCGCTCAAGGTCACGATCAACCCGAAAAAAGCCGATAAGCTGGAGAAAATTAAGCTGAAAATCTCCGGAGAGCTTGAAAACGGCGTGACGGGTGCTCGTATCAATGCGAAGTTCGCCGTGGGCGGGAAAGAAGATGTTAACGGAAAAAAGGTCAGCTTTGTTCAGGAATACACGATTGAGCGCACCGGAAATTCCATCATGATTCCGGTGGCGATCGAGGTGCTTGGCGCAAAGCCAGGTGTGAACCTCACCCCAAAACTGCAGGTTCAGGTCGTCAGTGTCGATGGTGTAACAATTGAAAAAGATAACGTCGTGACGGCATTCCACGATCTTCCGGGCATAACCGTCAGTTCAAAGGTAAGCATTAAACCGTATGTAAACAGTGGATTGTATCGGAACGGGATTCCCAATTACCCGTACTCCAGAATTTCAGGTGATCCGGATGATAAGCGTAACATGCACGCATTCTCGCTATCGTGGAGCATCGCAAACCTTCCGGGTAAGTCAAACTTTCGCGGAGCGACGTTCCCGGATCCCGAAGGGAAAATTAATTTCCGGATCGAGCTGGAAGGCGAAGTGGCCTGGGATCAGCCCGCACGAACCGAAAAGTTGGATTTCGACGGCCGTGACACGCCGTTTATGATGATCGACCACCGTCCAATTAGTTTCATCCATAATGCCGTTGGATCAAAAAACACGCTAATGGACGGCATATCCTATCGATTCGACAAGTCTCCGTTTTATGGTGCGCCGTTGTCACAATTAGCCAACATGAATGAATCCGAAACGCGCCGTTCGGTGTGGGATAGCGGCGAGTGGGAGGTCACAAAACCTGACCAAGGGAAACACGTGGTCACATACGAAGGGTCGAACACCGGATATGTGATCGGGAGTACATTCCCTCGCTATGAAGCGGGCGGATTCACCGGCTATTCGATTTTCAACGCCAATGACCGGTTCTTCGCCTCCCATTCGTTCCTGGTGCTTCTTCCGAACGAATACCGCATCGGAGGGCCAAACAATCAGGACGACAAGGGAAACAACGTGAACTATAAAGCAACCGCAACGCTGCTAAGCTATACGGATGAAAACGGGACGAACATTCCTCTTGCGAATCCGCTGAAAAGCTCCATGTTTTTCACGGAACGAAACAATCCGAAAGGCGCGTACGCGACTCACGGAACTTTCCAGGGAAACCCGAGCGGTAGATGGCTGGGAACGCCGAACGTCGGGTGGCACAGCGTGTCAAAAGGGGATGCGTCCTCATTGCTTGGGGAGGATGTGTTTTTCCACGTCGATTTGGGACCGCAGGTGACGTCCTACGGCGGTTACAGAGCCGTCTACCGGTGGAACACCGACGCGTTTGAGCTGACCGAAAAATATGCAAAAGACGCTGAGAACATTCTCTATGACAACGGGTATATCACGCCGATGCTTCATGAAGTGAGGAACAACCGGGAGACGCAGCAAGTGTTATACGGTGTTCCGAAATTCACTGATAATGAATTCAGGAACTTCACAAGCAAAGGGATCAATGACTACGAATGGTTTGCCACGTTCGCTCAAGCAAAAGCGACAGGAAAGCCAATCGGGGCGATTCAGCGAAACATCACCGCTCCGGTCGGTCCGGGCTGGCGGGGTGGCGGACGAGTTCCACTGCGAGTGAAGCATGAGAACATCGGCATCGGATCCAAAACCAAAAACGGGACCGCGAACGTTGCCGTCGTAAACTGGTATGTGTACCCGAAAGAAGACCGCTCGATGATGATTGACATCTCAGAAGGCAGAGCGTACCACAATCCGGCCATTTGGGATGAGAACGGCACCATGCTGCAGAAGCAGTCGCCTTCCGGGTCGACGATCAACTTTGAGACACTCGCGGTCGTTCCAGCTGAAACATCCAGCGTGCTTACATCGGACAAGTCGTCGTATTACAACTCGGAAACGATTAAATGGACCGTTGATAACAGCATCGTGCTGCCGGAATCAGGCGTCCCTGACAATTTGGATGCCGGTGTGACGGTCAAGAACACCCTACCTGCAGGGCTTGACTACAAGGCAGGATCGGGTAAAGCAGGGAACCAAGTGACCGAGCCTGAAATCATGCGGCACCCAGATGGGTCGAAGACCCTTGTGTGGCGCCTGCTTGTATCCAACAGTAACCGAAGCATCCCGCGTGTCACGTTTGAAACAACGATTAACCCGTTCGCGCTCGATACAAACGGGGTGCAGTCCAGCATTGAAGTGAAAAGTGTGATTGAATCTGAGCTGGATAAGCGACAGGAACATCTGCGGACGACAACCAAATCCGTCACGATTTTAAAGGTCGGAATGGTCGGTATCTATGAATCGATCGACAAGACCTACGGGGATAAAAACAGCGACTTCACTCTGACGCTGTCTCCGTATACGACGATCGAGGATGAACAGGGCGTGACAGGCCTGACGCATCTGCCGCTTTCAGGGGATCGTCTCGGCTCTGAGTATTCTGGCACAGCAAAGATCAAGGCGATCAATCAAACCATTGAGCGCCGCCACAATGAACCTGTGAGGATTTTCTTAAACCATCAACCGGTGCATAGCACACACCCGAAACGAAATTGACACATCCACTGGCGGCTGGTATGAATACACGGGTAATGCGGGTGAGTTGGACGGTGCGGTCAGCCTTCTCTTTTATGTCGAAGGGAAAATGACGAACCGGGATACGATTAAAATCGACGTGCAGATCCAGACAGAGGGGAACGGGTTCGGCGACCAGTATTTGAGCGAAACCGTGATTAACTCCGATACCGACTACCGCCTGTCACCGGTCTCCAACAGGGTGAAATACACAATCCGTGCGGACCTGGAGCTCAAGCTCGAACGCTTCCAGATTTACACGAACAAAGCCGATCGCGGACTTCCGACAAGCATCCGTGTGGCACAGAACGTTCTGGAGGCAGAAGCGGTAAGCGAGAAACCGATTACGCTCGCCATCTACGACCGGGCGACCGGAAACAAAGTCGCAGATAAGACGTTCAAGCAATCGGAGCTGAGACGGGAAAATGCGATTTTAATCCCACCCGACATTCTCCAAAAAGGAGAGAAGCGCAATTTCATCGTCCGCCTGGAAGGGTATGACGAGGACAGCATCTGGGTGAGGGATGGCGAAGGATCACTCGACACCGACGGCTACGCCTCCAAAGAGGGGACGCTGACACTAAGCGATGCGGACCGGAACGGCATCATCGCCTTCGAAGGGGTCGTGATGACCGAGCGTGAGCTCGGGAAAGACATGGCTTCATTTAAAGAGTCACTGAATATACCTGCCATTCCGGAACCTTCGGTCAAATCGGGCTACGGGTTCAGCCTGCCTGTGAAAACAGAGTACACGAATGAGCTGCTCGCGGACGTTTCAAACCGCATCCAAACGACGTTTGATCCGAACGTCCGGGTGGAGATGGACGGAGAACTCCTGGATGAATCACTCGATTACCCGGACGGTGCGAGTGGGTCCGAGATTCTCCAGATGGACGGAACGGAAACGACCGGCCCGAACAAAGTCACGATGAACTACAAGCTGCCGCAGGTGTTTTTAGACCGGAAGTCAGGCCTGACATACACCGCCATTCAGAAAGAGAACTGCAGCATTCCAGGCGATGACGTGCTGGATGCGGGACACCGCGTATACGTCCCGGTCTGGATCCGGGAGGCAGGGGCGTACAATGCCGCCATCAAGAGCGGAAATCCGGTGGGGTCGCACTTCATGCGCTTTGACATCGATCGGAGCGTCCATGTGAAAGCCTACATGTTCAACCATACGGACTCCGAGACGCCGGACGATGACGAGCTGCTGCTTCATCCGATGAAGCAGGGCGATATTCCGTCCGATTGGTAAACAAATTGCATAAAACGCTGAACGCACAGAAGAATGCCCCTACTTGGGGCTTCTTTTATTTGGAAAAATATGTATAATAAAAGAGTGGGCGAATACGTGAAACGCCTGGGTTTTTAAATTCAGGTGCCAACAAAGCAAAGGGGTGAGTTTTACGGGCGGATCACAACTAAATATAAAGAGGTGGTGTTGGCATGACACATGCGCATAATTCACGTTTCAGGAAGTGGGTGGCAGCGGGGCTTTCCGCTATCATTCTATCGGGTTCATTTTATTCACCGACACACGCCGAAGAACCAACGGGCATTGAAGACGGTTCGATTAAGAACCATGAATTGTTCGAGTTCGAGGCGTTCATCAAACATGATGATGTGGCGGACGGAACGGAACCGTTTGACAACAGCGACGAGTCCGGAAACGATTCCAGCGAGCATAACAAAATTGTCCGCTCGTTCGATACGGTAACGTATCCTCTGAAAATCACGATTAACCCGAAAAGGGCGGATCAGCTTGAAAACATCAAGCTCAAAATCTCGGGGACGCTGAAAAACGGCATCACGGATGATCGCGTGAACGCGAAATTTGCCGTAGGTGGCACAGAGGACATGGCGAACAAAACCGTGAGCTTTGTCCAGGATTACACGATTGCCCGCACTGGGAACTCGATAATGATCCCGGTCACAATCGAAGTGCAGGGGTCAAAAGATGGTGTGACCCTCACGCCTGATTTAAAGGTAGAAGTCGAGAGTGTGGACGGTGAAAAAATCACGGGCGTTTCGACGGCTTTTACAGACCTCCCGGGCGTGACGACAAGCGCGCAGGTGAACATCAAGCCTTATATCAACTCAGGTCTCGCAGGGCAAGGGATCCCGTATTATCCATACGCGGGAATCTCGGGTGATGATTTGGACAAAGAAAACACGCACGCGTTCTCCCTGTCCTGGGGTGTAGAAAAACTCCCGGGGAAAACCGACATGCGCGGCGCGACCTTCCCTGATCCGAAAGGGACGATCAAATATAAGATCGAAATGGAAGGGAACGTGGCGTGGGACGCTTTGCCGCACCGGAATGACAGCGTACCGTTCGATTTTGAGCGAAAGGATGAGCCGTTCCTCTTGTTCGACCACCAGCCGATCAACCAAGTGTCACGAAAAATCGGGCAGCCGAACATGCTCGCAGACGGCATGTCCTATCAGTATTCTTATGCTCACACCTATTCGGCCCCGCAATCGAAGTTTCCGGATTTGAAGCCACAGACCATCAAGAATCAGAGCTACCGAATGGTATGGGATTCAGGGGATTGGGGCGTGAGCACTCCTGATATTGCGAGAAACAAAGTCACCTACGAAGGGACGAACACTGGGTTTGTCATCGGAAGCACGTTTCCTCAGTATCGGTCAGACGGATACACGGGCAGCCCGCTTTACGGAGTGCAGGATAAAGTGTTTTCTTCTCATTCCTTCATTGTAAAGATGGCGAACGAATACCGGATTGGCGGTCCGAACAACGAAGAAGAATATGCGAACAATGCGTACTACCGGGCGTACGTCATCCTGACCGGGTATGAGGATGAAAACGGGAATGAATTGCCGTTTAATAAGCGTGTCGGTATCACGTTTTCTGAGCGAAACAACCCGAACGGATCGTATGATGTCCAGAACACGTTTTTTGCCAACCCGAGCCGTAAGGAGCTTGGTACCCCGAACGTCGGCTGGTCTGAGGTTTCCAAAGGGGATGCGTCGACCTTGCTTGGAGAAGATGTGTTTTATAACGCAGCGCTTGGAAAAAGCGTCATCTCCTATGGGGGATACCGCGCGATATTCAGGTGGAACACCGACGCGTTTGAGCTCACCAAAGAATACGCCAGTACGGCTGAGATAAATCTGTACAGCGATGGCTATTATACTCCGATGCTGAAACACGTACGAAACAATAAGCAAACGCAGGAAGTTTTGTACGGAGTGGCTAAGTTCCAAAACAATGAGTTTGCCAACTTCACATCCAAGGGTATCGACGATTACGATTGGTACAAGACATATGATGAAGCGATAGTGAAAGGTCCGGTCGGCAGCATGCAGATGAATGTCACCGCGCCAGTTGGTCCAAAATGGCAGGGTGGGGGACTCATACCACTCAAAGTGAAGCACGATAACATCGGGATTGGTGCCATAACGAAAGACGGCTCAGCGGCTATCGGTGTGACCAACTTTTATCCGTATCCGAAAGAAGACCGGTCTGTGCGCATCGACGTGACAAAGAACCGTTCCTATCATAATCCCGCCATCTGGGACGAGACGGGTACCATGACGAAGAAGCAGTCACCGGCTGGCGGTTCGGTCAATTTCGAGACTCTTGCGATCGTTCCGGCCGAAACGGCGAGCATCTTGGAGTCAGACAAGACATCGTACTACAATTCCGAGACGATTCACTGGACGGCCAAAAACAGCATTGTGCTGCCGAGATCGGGTGTTCCGGACGACTTGGATGCAGGGGTGAAAGTCACACATACACTCCCGAAAGGCTTGAACTATAAAGTGGGAAGCGGAAAAATCGGGAATGCTGCGACGGATCCGGAAGTTGTCGTGAGACCGGATGGTACGACCGACTTGGTCTGGAGCCTGCTCGTATCCAACAGCACGCATAAACTTGAGAACATCACGTTTGATACGACGATCAACCCGTTTGCCCTCACTGCGAGCGGTGTTCAATCGAGCATCGCAGTCAAAAGTGTGATTGAATCAGACCTCGATCGAAGAAAAGAACATCTGAGGACGTATACCAAATCCGTCACAGTCCTAAAGGTTGGGATGGTCGGAATCTATGAGTCGATCGATAAGACGCATGGTGACAAGAACAGTGAATATACGGTCACACTGTCCCCATACACCACAATCGAGGACGAAGAAGGGGTAACGGGGCTGACGCATCTGCCGCTCTCAGGTGATACCCTCGGATCGGATTACGATGGAACGGCGGCCATCAAGAGTATTGATCTAAAAGCCGACCGCGTCCACCAGGATAAGTCGGTTTCGATCTACCTGAACCGCTCTCCTGTTCACAGCGATAAGCCGCAGGATGTAGATGTGACAGAGGGTGGCTGGTACAAGTACACGGGGGATCCGTCACAGCTGGACGGTGCGGTGAGTCTTCTCTTCCATGTGGACGGGAAGATGACCAATAAAGATTCCATCGAAATTGACGTGACTGTGGAAACCCGTGATAATGCGTTCGGGGATCAGTACCTGAACGAGACGGTCATCAACTCGGATACCGATTATCGCCTATCTCCGGTCTCCAACCGGGTGCGCTACACGATCCGGGCCGACCTGGAGCTTGCGCTTGAGCGGTTCCAAATCTATACGAACAAAGCAGACAGGGGTCTCCCGACAAGCACCCGTGTGGCCCAGACCGTATTGGACCAGGAAGCGGTGAAGGACAAAACCATCACGCTTGCCATCTATGATACAGGGACGGGCGAGAAGGTCACGGAAAAGACCTACAAGCAGCGGGACCTCCGGAGCGAAAACCCGATCCGCATCCCGGCCGACGGTTTGAACAAAGCCGATAAGCGGAATTACGAGGTCCGAATCGAGGGGTATGATGAGGACACGATCTGGGTGAAAGACGGAGAAGGCGCCATCGACACGGACGGTTACACCTCAAAAGAGGGGACGCTGACGCTTGAAAATGCCGAAGCGAACGGTGACGTGAAATTCAAGGGTGTCGTGATGACCGAGCGGGAGCTCGGGGGAGACATGGCGTCGTTTCACGAAGAGTGGGTGATGAAAAAAATCACGGAGCCTGTGGTCAAGTCAGGCTATGGTTATTCCTTCAATCCGAAGCTGAATTATTCAAACGAACTCCTGAACGACGTGAAAAACCGGATTGAGGGCGTGAATTTCGCCCCGGGTGTGAGCGTCCATCTCGATCACAACCTGATCGACAAATCGCTTGAGTATTACGACCCCAGTGCGAACTACCGGGACGGAGACCGCATCCAAGTGAACTTCAACCGGACAGAAACGCCTGGCGTCAACAAGCTGGATTCTTCTTATAAGCTGCCGCAGACTTATCTGGAGCAGGGAACGGGACTTACGTTCACGGGCAACCAGAAAGAAAACGGAGAGATGAGGGGGACACCGCTCGATGCGGGTCAGGAGCTGTATGTGCCGGTCTGGATTAACCGGACAGGCGCTTTCGATGCCGTATTGAAAAACAGGGAAGCGATTGGATCGCACTTCATGAACGTGGATCTCCTGCACCACGTACACGTCCCAGCGTATATGTTCAACCATACGGATTCCGAGACATCGGATGAAGATGAGCTTCTGCTTCATCCGGTGAAACAGGCTGACATTCCGGAGGAATGGAACCTGGGGCAAGCCCAATGAGAATAGAACCTGCCGACCTGGCAGGTTCTTTTTATTACATATTACGTAACAGGTTTTTGTAAAAAGATGTATTTCGGTGTACGTACGATTGTTTATGCCATCAAATTAAGTTGAAAACCCTATACGCCCAGCATTTTTTATCGTATAATAAAAAAAGACAAATGGAAATATTTTCTAGTTTTTCTGAATGTACGCACTTCACAGCCGATCAGCTGGAACAGTCGGGTGTGACTTTACGAAATAAAAACGGAAGGGTGAACAAGCATATGGCACTGGGAAGAAAACGAGAAGCGCAGGTGCAGCAAAAAATTGAACCGCATGAATTAATCAGCTCGGCTGAGGTCGAACAGATTCGGAAATCCCTGATTGAGAGCTATGCAGATCTTGTCGTGCAAGGGATGTTCGATCAGGATGTGCGTGCAAACCTTGAACGAATTGTAAAAAGGGAGTACAAGCAGGCAACCAAAGGCAATACAGATGTGATTGAATATGTCGTCCGGGAGACGATTGGAACAGGTGTCATCGAAGAGATCCTCCAGGACCAGTCGATCACAGACATCGGCTATAACGGGAAAGAGCTCATCATCGAAACGAACGACAGCAAGCAGAAATTCGAAACGAATTTTGAGATAACCGAGGCGTATATCGTGCGGATCGTCAACAAGTTCGCCAATGCCAACAATAAGGAATTCACGGCGAAAAGTCCGATCTTTGACGGCCGGTTCCAAAACGTGCGGATCAACGCCGTGCACGCTCAGAACACCGCACCGGAATCCGGTACGACGATGGCACTCCGTGTGGTGCGGCCAAGACTCGCCCTTACAAAAGAGAACTTCCAGGGCTTCGCCCCGATGTTCATGTATGATTTCTTTCGAGCAGCTGCCATCACGAAGGCGAACATGGTTATCTCCGGTACGACGGGGACGGGAAAAACGGAGCTTCACAAATTGATTTCAGGCTTCATCCCGTTCGATGACCGCATCCTCTTGATCGAAGATACACCGGAGACCTTCATGAAGGAAATGTTCCCGGATAAGGACGTGTACTCCTGGGTCACATCCGAAGGGGTCAGTGTCACCCAGCTGATTAAAGCGGGCCTCCGGAACCATCCGGCGTGGATCATGGTCACGGAGACACGTGGACAGGAAGCCTATGAAATGATCCAGGCGGTCCTCTCCGGACATTCGATCATAACGAGTCTTCATGCCGCCGAAGCGCGCGCGATCCCGTCCCGCTTTATCAACATGGCGAAGATGGGATATGAGCTGTCCGAGGAGGCGCTAAAGCAGGACATCCGTGAATATTTCAACTTCGGGATCCATATCCGGAAAGTGAAATACTACGGGCACGTCATCCGATACCTGTCGGAGATCATCGAGTTCCATCCGGACGGGGACCGCACGGTGTTCAAGCAGCGTTTTGTGGACGGCATCTTTCATTTTGAGACGTTCGATGTCTCCGATAAGTTCAAGGGAATGATGGAAGAAGCGATGGTCGAGATGAATTTTCCGGCGAACTTCAAATCCGAGCGCCCCTATAATCCGGAGAAAGATGCGCACACGTTCGAATCCACGATTCCGCTTGATAAGAACGGACGCCCGGACCATGCGAAAATCAAACGGATGGGGACGACCCTTGAAGTTCTGATGGGCCGGGAGAAAGCAGCGCTTAACCTGGACGAAGACGGAGTCGGCGTGGAGTACCGCACGAACCGGGACGGCTACATCGCACCGGAAGTTGGAACCTCTCCCGCTGTATCAAGTGCGGCAACGAGAAAGATTCATCAGGCGAAGCGACGGGTGAGCCAGGAAGAAAAGATGAGAGTGCGTCCGGCAAAGACCGACGCAAGGGATGCAGGAATCGATTCCGATGTCGAGCGCATTCTGCAGGACATCGGGGCGGAGGCGGCCCGTATGAGCAAGCCTGCTGAACGACAACCTCAACGCCCTGCGGCGAGTTCCAGGTCGGCAGCATCCGAACCATCGGTTGAAGACCTGGTGAGCAAGAAAAAACAGATGCTGAGCAAAGAGGACGTATAAGAGCGGATCAGCATCCGCTCTTTATCACGAAAACATGCACAGGGCATGAGAGGGGTGAGGGGTCGTGGCAATCGCGACAAAGAAGAAGAACTCAATGAACGTGGATGAGCTGCGGGCGTACCGGATTGCGTACGGCGGCAAGCTCGGGATAAAGGATTTTGTAAACTATGTGGGACTCCCGGCGGGATTGTTCGGGGTGTTTTCGTTCCTGCTCCTCTACAACGGCTGGGTGTCGGCTGTCTGTATCATCATCGGAGCGATTTATGGGATGACGTTTCTGCTGCCCCAGTCCATCCGGAAGCAGTACGAATACGAGGCGTTCAATCAGCGCAACAAGTTTTTGAACAACATCACCCAGGTGTTGACAGATGATAAACAGACGGTGTTGATGGCCATCCGGAAAGTCACCTCACGGTCGAACGGGCAGTTCAAAGAAGACCTGAAACGATTTCATGCAATGCTGATCGGAGCGGACAACGAGCGGATGCGCGAATCAATCATCTGGTTCAGTGACAAATACGACGACGATGTGATTTTCCTGCAGTATCTGGAGCAGCTGGAGACGGCCATGATCGAGGGGAAAACGAACACCGATACGTTAAAAGACATCAAGACCTATCACAATGACATCCGCAAGAAGCAGGATGCGTATGAAAAAGCGAAAAACGGACACCTGCGCGACATGAAGCAGCTGATTATCATAACGGGCATCCTGATTATCGCCCTTGCCGTGAGTTTCGGGTTCGATGTGTACCTGACGGCGTTTGCCCGCCACCCGGTGGGTTATATTTCAAGCGGGCTCTATCTGCTCATGCTGGCCTTGTTCTTCAAGCAGTTTGTCGGGTACCTGTTCGATGATTCCGTTATGGAAATCCGGAAAAAATAGTCATTCATTCAAACAGAAAGGGGTTGTGGAGCGTATGAGTCAAGCGACTGGTGCCGCAAAACTTCCGGATGCAGCTAAGCGTCCGGGGGTCAAAGTGACACGCAAGGAAGCCAAACAGGCCGATCTCATCAAAAAGAAGGAGCAGGCCCGCAAAGACAATCAGGCAAAGAACCGGGAGCGTGTTCGGAAAGGACAGAAAACCAAAGCTGATCCGGAGACAGAATCCAAGACGTCAATCTGGGAGAAGCTCGCAGAGGATAAGCTGTACCATCAATTCAGGGAGATGGGGGACTCCACCAAGAAGATCGATAAATTCCAGAAAAAACGGGTGATGTTCTCCCTGTTTGTCGTAATGCTAGGCTGTATGGCGGGTGCATTCGTCCATGTCTGGCTGTATCTCGCAGGGCCAATCTTTGGTGTGGTGTTCTACAAGATGCAGGCGAAGAAAGTCGAGAATTACTACAGGGCCTGGAAGTTCCAGCGTCAGCTGAACTTTTCGAAGTTTACGCGCCTGGTGATCCCGTATTTAAAGGCATCCGGCGGGACGGCGGCTCTGTATACGATCTTCAATAAAATCCTGCAGAGAACAGAAGACGAGTCCGACCGCCGCAGTCTGTACCAGCTAATGGGTGAAATGGGGGACAACCCCGAGAGCTTGGAACCGTTCACGGACTTCGCTGAGCGGTCATCAGGAACGGACATGAGTCACTTGTTCATGTCCACGATCTATGATTTTCAGCAGTCGACGTTTGACGTGTCGGTCATCGACGAACTCGGGCGAATGGCCTCTGAGGACATGATGAACGCCATTGATGAGATCATCGAAATGAAGCTGCGCCGGTTTGTAATGTTCCCGACCAAAGTCGTCATGTCGAGTTTTATCCTTGTGGCAGGTCTTGGTGTGGGGCTCATGATTGATAACTTCAAAGATCTGGACTTCGGCGGGGACATGATGAATCCTGCATCACAGGTACAAGAGGCAGAAGGCGAGAGTGCAGAGGCGGAGAAGAAGTCTTCTGAATCGAAAGAAGAGAAAGCGGACGATGAGGATGCAACAAACGAGTAAGAAACGCAAATCGTTTAACAATCATCACGGCGAATCTCCTCCAGGATGCCACAAAAAGGCGCCCTGGACGGAGAAACACGCTATAATAAAAATGGAAACATTTTACATCTCAAATCAGAAAGGGGCGAATGCGCATGCTTGAAGGAGCTGTGATGGAATACGCCAAGTGGTTCATCGGAATGATAAGCGTTATGTTTATCACGGTGGCTGTTGTGTTCATGTTCCGATTGAACGAAGTGAACAGCTTCCAGCAGGAGGCAAACTACCAGATTGAGCGTCACGGAGGACTTACGCAGGAAGCGAAAATCGCATTGAATGACAAGGCGAAGATGGCGTATGGCGGATGCATCGTCGACGGTCCGGATGACGGGGCGGAGTGCTTGCTTGAAAGCGACCGCAACGACCCATCCGTGAAATCGAGCGGATTTTTCATCCGTGAATACAAAACGGAAGACGGATCGTCCGTCTACTTCGACCGGGGTGACGAACAGGCCCGCTACGGAACAGCCATTCATTATGTCCTCACACGCCAGATTGGAAGCATCAACGGGTCATCGTTTTTCAAACCGGCTGTGACCGGGACGAGTTCGAGTCGCGTAAGAGGAACGGCCGGTGAATAATCGGTCGAGAGAGGCGGGAGACAGAACATGCTGGAAGCCAATACATTCAGGAGCATGATGCTGATTGGAGGCGTGATGTCGCTTGCGATCATCATCGCGTGCTTCTTCACGGCTCCGATGGTGCCGGTGGATGAACAGTCGAAGGAGAACTACGAGAAGGTCATGAATGCCGACTTGGGGGATGTGGACCATCTGACGGGGTATCAGGCGATCCTGTTTACGATTGAGGGTCGCACCCGGGGAGCGGTCGAGCATTACTAATGCGGGTCATGAATAACGCAAACCGTTACGGTTTGCGTTTTTATATGGGGAGGTGATTCAATGATAATTTTATGTCTTACGCTTGCCGTACTGGCGATCAACCATTTGATTATGCGCAACACGAACAAACGGCTGGTGCAACTATCGTCTCTGATTCTCCTCCCGGTCGTTCCGGCAGCGGCGTACGTGTGGATGACTCTCATTGAAGACGATATGATTTCTTGGTTCCAGCTCTATCAAAGCGGTTCGTTCCTTCATTTTTTGCTTTTCCTGCCGATTGTCATGGGGCTGGTCGTCTGGTTTTGTATTGTCTATTCGGCCGTGCTGGCGATTTTGCTGCTTGACTTCCTCGCTGTGCGGAAAACCCGAAAGAAAAAAGAAAGAAATTCACAGGGGGAACGGTGAATGCGATCAATCAAAAGTGGACGTTTATGGAATAATATGGTAATTTTATAAGAGACATACATAATGGAGGAATGAAGATGAGACAAACCTATAAAGTTATCATGGCCACAGCCCTTGCTGCATGCGTAGCAATACCGAGCGCAAGCGCTGCCGGAAATCCAGAACCGCGGGACCTGGAGAGCGAATTCAATTATTATGCGGATAAATATGTGACCAATGAGGCGGAAGTTTACCAAAAGGAAGACATCGCCTTGGACAAAAAGATCGAAACATCCATGCAGTATTCGCGAGATGAGCAGAGGTCATTGGAAAAACGAACCGAAAATCTGTATAAAAGCTACTCCGATCGGACGAGGGCGTATTTAAAGACCCAAAAGGATTGGAATGCGCCAATCGTAAAGGAGACGCTCAAAGGGTTCAAGCTGGAGATGGATCTGAAAATCGCACAAGAGCGGCTAAAAACAAAGGAACTGACGGCGAAAGCGGAAATTGATCGCAAAGTGGCGGAGAAAGAAAAACAGGAGAATAAGGACAATCATCGAAAAACGGTTCGCCTGTTCGATCAGATGCGTTACCTGGTGTCCAAATACTTTTAAATAAGAAGAACCGGCTCGTTTAAGAGCCGGTTCTTTAGTGTTTAAAGGGCTGTCCTGCATAGCGCTCTCTGAGTCCTCCAACCTTCAATGTGAGTCCCAGCTTGTCCCCGATTTCACAGGCTTCCCCCCAAAGTCCGTCTTTATGCTGCGGCCAGCCGTCCATATACGCACCAAATGTGGAGCGGGAGAGCTGTTCGTAAATTCGGTCGATCCGGGCGGCCTTCACACCGTAACGGACGTCCGATGGTTCACCTGTACTGAGGTCGATGCCGTTAAAGATCGGGGCCGAAAGGGCATCCCCCGTAGAGATGCCGGTCGCATTCGGACGATAGAGACTGCTGTCATAAACCTGGCCGTCTATTTCTACCCAGGAATGGCAGAATGGCACTTTGGCACCCTCTACCATTGCAAAACCGAGCCGTCGTTTCGTCTCGATGCCCTGCTCGCGCAGCAAGACGTACAAAATGCCAGAGATGGCGTGGCAAGCACCCCTCCAAGATTTCTTGATCGAATGGTCGAATACGGCAAAATACGTGGCGGTCAGTGTGTCCGAATGGAGAGACGCGGTGGTGAGCGCTCGTTGTTTCCACAGAGTGGTCGGGTTAACCGTTTGATTGATGCAGCATTTTTTGTACTTTTTTCCGCTGCCGCACGGGCAAGCATCGTTTCTCGTAATCATTCATCGTTCTCCTTCTCATAGAATGCTTCTACGTTAACGATAGCATAATAATTGTTTATTAGAGAGAAAAAAAAGACCAACCCGTAAATACGAGTTGGTCTTTTTCTTAGACTTCCAGTTCCGCTTCCTGTTCTTCCAGAGCGGGTTCTGCAGCACCGGATTTGTTTCGCTTGTCCGCGTATGAGCGGTCCATCAGGTTATAGATGTTCATGTAGCCCTTGTTTTCTTTGTATTCAACCGCCACAAGTTGTCCTTTTGCAAGGCTTGTGTAAAATTCTTCGAGCTTTTCTTTGCCTTTTGCGATAAAAGCACTCGCTGTGAAGAATTTTGTTTCGTCTGTTGCTTTATCGTAAGCGGCAAAACGGAAGACCGCCATTTTATTGTCTCCTTTAATTTCCTTGATTGTTGCAGGGCGTACCAGACGAGCCAACGTTTCCTCTGTTCCGCGAGCTTCGCGCTCTTTTTGGTATTTTGCCAGACGCTGTTTTTGTCCTTTTTCAGTTAATTCGTTAAATTTTTTCGCAGCCATCGTGATCGCTCCCTTTTTATAGTTGGATTCAGGCTTTTCACCGGCGGTGGGCTCACCGCAATGGTTTGAAAGTCTGTGAGGGGTCGGTTCTCCCTCTTCGTCTGATTGGCTGGCAGTGGTTACACTGCCTGGTTTTGAATCTTTTTCGTCTTGCAGAAAAAAAAAGCGATAAGCAGGAATCTGCCTATCGCTTTTTACTCTTTATTTCTTTTTGCGGCTGTCCGCGTACGAGCGGTCCATCAGGTTATAGATGTTTGTGTAGCCGTTGTTTTCTTTGTACTCGACCGCTACCAGCTGACCTTTTGTGAGGCTCATGTAGTATTCTTCTAATTTCTCTTTACCTTTTGCGATAAAAGCGCTCGCTGTGAAGAATTTCGTTTCGTCTGTCGCTTTGTCATAAGCGGCAAAGCGGAAGATGGCGAGTTTGTTTTCACCTGAAATCTCTTTAATTGTTGCAGGTTTTACAAGGCGGGCAAGCGTTTCTTGCGTTCCGCGCGCTTCTCTTTCTTTCTGGTATTTTGCCAGACGTTGCTTTTGACCTTTTTCTGTAAGTTCGTTAAATTTCTTTGCCATGATAAATCTCTCCTTTAGAGTGTTTTTATAGTTTTATTTGTGATGTTTCTTCACGTCTTTTACCGGCGGTGGTGAGCACCGCCTAGTTTGGACGATTGGCGCTCTGGCCTTTGTCACCCGTTTTCTCAGGCGTTGAAAATCGCCCCGGGGTCTTGCGTATTTAGTTTTCAAGGAGCGGATTCTGATCCTTTTCCTTCATCTCATTTACCGGCGGTGGTGAACACCGCGATGGTTTAATGATTGAGAGGTTTTCGTGTTATTCGGACTCACCTGTAATGCGGAATTCGGTCGGCATCGCTGCATTCAGGGCGTCGTCCGGGCTGTCCGCTTCGACTTCGATGGTCACGCTTGAGCCGTCTATGAATTTGACCTCTATATCAAACGTCATGTTGAATCTCTCCTTTTTTCGTTCTCTATGCTGTTGGCTGGCGGTGCAACGTCGCCGCCTCTTGTAAGGCAATAAAAAAAACGGAGCGAAATCGCTCCGTTTGACTAACGTTTTTTATTCATAGATTGCAAGGCATTCCCGGCACACATACCGAGCCAGTCTATTTCTTTTATTCTTTCTGTCATGTTAATGAATGATTGAATCGAAAGGTCGACCTGTCCTACATAATAAGGACTCTCTTCACCGGTGGAGCCGCAAATTTTCGTCATCTTAATGGCGAGCCCGTCGATGCCGAAATAGTGGGTTTCTCCTTTCTCGTCGGTCGTTGTGCGGGTGATGTGGTTGTTGAGCCACACATAGGTGTAGCCGTCGATTTCGACCTCTCCCCCTCTCTGCAGGTGCTCGATCAGCATTCCGATTTTCCGTCCGATTGAGAGGCTGTTCGTCAGTGTCCGTTCTGCATTCATGCGTTATCCACCCTTTCTGTCTTGAATGCCTTTAATTCATTCAGATCATCCAGTAAGTCTTCAAGTACCGCGACCCGGCCCTCCCAGTATCCGCGGTCCCATCCGCCGTGTTCGGTGATGACCCCTCCGTTATCTTTGATGCCTTCATGTTTTTCATTTGTTTGCTTGGCACGGCGGCGAGAATGACCCAGCTTATTCTCGGTTTTACGAATCACCGCGTCCAGATTTTCGATTGGTTTCATAGAGAATCACGCTCCGATTTTATTAGTTTAATAAAAGAAAAAAAGCGATGTGTGGTTCACACATCGCTTTTGGGTCAGGCTTTTGTCACGTAGTAGCGGCTTTCTGCCTGTACGCGATTGATTTTGAGTAAAGTACAGATTTTCGCAAATCCTGCTGTGACGATATTAATCGAATCGTCCCCTGTATGCTCAAAACGCAACACCGTGTTGTCATTGACTGAACTGCGTACTTCTACCATTTCGATTGATTGATTGTTGTTTTTCATATTTATCCACTCCTATTAGGATTATTTGTTATCGTTTTCGTCTTCACCCGTTTTCCCGGCGGTGCCTGCCACCGCGTGGTTTGAACGGATTTTGCGTCTTTTTCCTTCACGCATTGAATCGCCCGGTGTGCCGGGAATGGTTTGACGTCACGGTTTTTTGTTGCACAAGAAAAATAGGTAAATTCTTTCCAAAACCTTGTACGTACAGCGTTTTACATGTAAAATAATACTTACATATATTTCCAATTACAAAGGAGTGAGCGAGCATGCCAGCCAATACCGGTGCGCAAAAAGAAGTAAGTCCACTCAGGGCTGCACCTCGGGCAAAGAAGACCGACCGTGTCAACATGAGGCTTTATCCGGAGGATTACAATTACCTACTCCACTGGTCAGAGCGATTTGGGATGGATCAAACAGAGTTCCTCATTTCAGCGATGTATCACTATGTGAAATGGCGGAACCAGGAGTACGATCTGCCGACGGCTGAAATCCAGCGACTGAATCAAATGGTCGATGCGGTACACAACCTTGTCGTTAGCCATGAGCATCTGGAAAAGTCCGTTGTGAACGGGTTCGATGCGATGCTCGGCATCATCCGAGGTGACAATTACCTGGTCGAAGAGGAAGACGGGGAGCTAACTTAAATCAGAAGGAGGTGAACGACATATGTCAGATTTTGATTTCAATCTCGACATTGAGGCTGAGCTTGCCGGGATAAGGGGCCACAAGGAAAAGGTTTCAAGGCAGGGAGAGAGCAGGCAGCCGGAACGAAAAAAAACCGCACCGCAGGTGCAGCAGGAAACACCGAAACTTGAACACGGGGGTGGTACATCTTCTGGCCGACCCGAGCCGGAAGAACCTGCTCTCTCGCACTCACACGGCGGAGAGGACGCAACATCCTCACAAAAAAAGAAGTCGGTTCAACCATCCGGTGCAGTATCACCGGTTGACTGGAAGCGATTTAAGACCCTCCCGGGGATCTTCGAGCATGTCGGAGGGGACCGACCGGTCCGTTTAAATCCAGACATCAAGAGGTTGAAAGTATCGGGGATCCCTGAGCCGATGCTTGCCGCCGTCCAAAAGCGGCTGAAAGAAAAGCACACAGGGGCGGTCGTCGCCTTTCCGTGGGGTGAATATGAAATCACAGAGAAAAATCGGGTGTTTACGACGAAGGCATCGCTTCTCCGGTATCTGATGTTCGATGCGTTCAGGGACGAAGCCGGCACGCACATCCAGTACGCCAAACAATGGATGGTGCTGCAGCATCCGGTCTTTGACCAAGGTTTTAATCCCGATACACATTTAAGTCAGGCCAGCGATGAGCTGGACATCTACACACTCTTGTTCGTTGCTCACACATCCGAGGAATACCGGGAGGAGCCGGAGAAGGTTTCGGGATCCGAACTGGACTATCAGACCGCAGAGCGGATCGGGATGCTCAACATGGGAATGGGTCGCCTTCTTGATAAATTGAACGAGCAGGAAGCGATGTTCAGGACCTACACCGAGCGGAGCACCGTCCTGCAGACTGTGACGCTGCTTGACCGGATGGGGCTTCTCGCAGGCGGCCTGCCGAGGGATGTCGGGGAATTGATGCGGGTGCTTGCGTCGAACCGGAAAGCGCTCGCAGAGACGGATTTGGTGGTCTCCGGGCATATCCAGGCAGAAGAGGAGCGGAAGAAGACGCTCGCAAGACAGGAGCGACTGAGACAGATGCAGAACCGGGCGCTTTAAGGCCCGTCAAATAAAAAACAAGAACAGGGGAGAGGTTGACGCATATGACGTACTTACTATTGGCAGAGAAACCGAGTGCCGCGAAGAACTTCGCGAAAGCGCTCGGAGGGATGAACGGCACGTATGACGGACAGGCATATCAGGTTCAGTCGCTTTATGGCCACATGCTGGAGTTCGTGGAGCCCCATGAGATGGTCGGAGACCGTGAGAAGGTGGATTTTCAGTCCTGGGAGCCCGGCACGATGCCGTGGGACATCCGTCAGCTCAACTGGAAGAAGCAGGCGCAGAAATCAAAAAACATGAAAACCGGAAAAGTGACGAGTAAAGCCGGTGCGATCTCAGACGTCAAGAAAGCGGCCAAAGGTGCGAGCGCCATTGTCATCGCGACGGATAAAGATCCGTCAGGGGAAGGCCAGCTGATCGGATGGGAAGTCATTCAGGCCATCGGCTGGACAGGCCCCGTGAAGCGCATGTACTTCATCGACGAGTCTGAAAAAGAGCTCCAGAAGGGATTCAAAAACATTCAGGATCTGCCGAGCTATGACAAGGACGGCGAATATGTGAAGGCGAACGTTCGGAGCCAGTGGGATTTCATTTCCATGCAGCTCACACGTCTCTCGACGCACGCTGCACGCTCTAAGGGCTACGGTGTGGTTGTACGGCAGGGTCGCCTGAAATCCGTCATGACCAAGCTCGTCGCCGACCAGCTCGCGTTGGTCAAAGCCTATAAGAAAAAGCCGTATTTCGAAGTCAAATACAAAGACGAAAACGGCAACGTATTTTCCCGAAAGTTCGATGAAGACCGTGATACCTTCCGTTTTGACAGCAAAGCGGACGCGGAGAAGGACAAAGCGGCATATGGCCCGTCTGCTGTGATCGAGGACTCCAGGACCCGCAAAGAGACGGCTCCTGGAAAGCTGCTTGACCTCGGGGGACTCGCATCGATCCTCGGCACGAAAGGATTCAAGTCCAAAGAAGTGCTCATGACGTATCAAAAGATGTACGAAGCGAAAATCGTGAGCTATCCAAGAACCGAAGACAAGGTCATCTCACTCGAACAATTTAAAGAGATGCTGCCGCTTGTCGACAGGATCGCAAGCGTGGTCGGGGCTGACACATCGCTTCTCACGCACCGTAAGCCGCGCCCGACACACGTAAAAGACGGCGGAGCACATGGTGCGAACCGTCCTGGGACGGTCGTACCTGCGTCTCTCGATGCGTTATCAAGCTATGGTCCGAGCGCGAAAGCGATTTACGAGACGCTCGCAAAGAACTTTCTGGCCATGTTCGGGGAAAATTACGTGTATGACAGCATCAAAGGGCATATTGAAAAGCATCCGGCGTTCACGGCCACGGTGAGCGTCCCAATCGACCAGGGGTTCAAGGCGATCTTCGATGCGGATAAAGAGACGAACGATGAAGATGGGGACGATGTGACGAGTGTCGGGCTCGGGAAAAACGGGGCGGCGATCGTATCTGAGGGTGTGAACAAAAAGCCGCCGCATCCGTCTCACAAATGGCTGGAGAAGCAGCTTTCCAGGTACGAGGTCGGAACCGGTGCGACAAGGGTCAGCACGCTCAGTGAAGTCACGAACGGACAGACCGCCCTTCTCACAGATACAAAAGGGAAGCTCGACTTGACCAAGATTGGAGAGATTGCGGCTGTGCTCCTTCAAGGGTCACAGATCGGTGATCCGGGTGTCACGGAGAAGCTGTTCAAGGCCATGAAAGACGCGGGCGATTTCAAGGTCAAACCGCACGCCGTGCTGGATACCGCGACGGATTTAATCAAGCATGACAAAGAGGTGTTTTACCGCAATGCCGAAACGTTAAAAGCCTCGGTCGGTGCGCCTGATGCGTCGATGCAGCGTCAGTCTAAGCCGAAAATGCAGGGGATTTACAAGCCGACGGGGGAAATCGTCCGTTTTAACAAAGAATGGGGCGGGCATATCTTCGGGCCGCCTGAGATCGAAAAGCTCTTGAACGGCGAGACGATTTCGTTCCAGGCCAAAAGCGAAAAGACCGGCAAAGTGTACACGGTCGAAGGGTCACTCGGCCAGGGAGAATACAAAGGTCGTCCGTTCTGGGGATTCCAGCGCAAAGAAGCGGACAGCTACACGCGCGAGAGCGCCCCGTTCCCTAAAGAGTGGTCCGGGTATACGTTCACAAAGGACGATCAGGCGAAAATGCGCGCCGGTCAAAAAGTAAAGATTCAAGCCGTGAGCAAGAAAACCGGAAAGCCGTTCGACGTCATGGTGAGCTTTGAGCTGCGGGAGTTCAAGGGCAACAAGAGCTGGGGGATCGAACCGCACTTCGAGCCGCGTGAGGATCCAACGAAGCTGACACGGGCGAACGCTCCGTTTAAAGCAGAGTTCTCCGGCTACAAGCTCACGAAACAGGAAGTCCAGGACCTTCGGGCAGGCGGCAAGGTCATGGTCACAGCGAAAAGCAAGAAGGGTAAGAGCTTTACCTGCAATCTGTCCCTTGAACTAAAAGAATACAACGGTAGTAAGTTCTGGGGGCTTGAAGCCCACTTCGGGTGATCGTGCCGTCTGAATAAAAAAAACCGCAAAGCGCATGGGCTTTGCGGTTTTTGTTGTTCAGGGTTTCCGGGTTGTAAGGGCGCTCCGGGATTCGTCCGGTCGATGGTATTTCAGGATCGCATAGATATAGGGCAGAGAATCAAACCAGAGCGGCAGCCACAAGGTGTCACCGTTTTTTAATCCTACGGCGAGGCGGAAATACCGGACCGATACGCGCTCGACCTGATAGAGATTGATCGTGCGCTTTTCATTCGGGCGCCTGTGGATCAGGCGGTGCCCCTTTAACTGGAGCACCTCCCCGCTTGGGATCATGCTTTTCTTTTCAAAATACTGGTCCAAAAACGCGTCGTTTGCATACATCCTTGATTTCGCCTCCAGGTGTCGTTTCAGCCCTTGATGAGCCAGGATGGCAGCGATCAGCCATGCGATAAGCAGCCACAGGATCATACATCCCACTCCTTTCGGTTTTATAAGCCTGAATCAGTTCCGGACGATGCCGCGATACTTGGATTTCCGGTCGAAGTCCCGGATCTTCTGTACGTTCGTTCCGCTGTAGGTTCCGTGTACCCACGGGGAAGGAGCGCCGTTCCGGTATGGTTTATCGAGCCCGTATTCCGTGATGAGGGGTTCGTCGTCATCCATCTTGTTTCCGGTGCGGATGTTGGTCTTGTCCGCCCCGATATGATTCTCCCATTCGCCGTCCGCATCAATGATCGGTGACAGCTGGTCGAAGAACGTCCGCTGGCCAATCAGTGTGCCGCTCGGGTTGCTGCGCTCAAACCATTTCTGGTACAGGTCATACAGAAACTGCTTAGGAATCAGATCCCATTTAAACTCTTCACGCAGCTCGTTCCAGAAATCGAGCACCGGATTGTTCTTCTCGCGGTACTGGTCGAGCAGGTATGCCGATGCCTGCGGCACGATGAATTCGTCAAACTCAAGCGACAGCGCCTTGTGCAAGACATATTCCAGCACCTCACGACGGGCGATGTAGTCTGATTTGATATAGCTTTTCTCCCCGTTGTTTGTGAACGACTTGATAAACGGGACGATAATCAGGCGCCGGTAGAACGAACCGGTTTTATCTTTGGTCTTCGGCAGGCCGTTCATCATCTGGATGTTCAGTCCCCGGAACTGCATTCTGACCGGGTCTTTATGCTTCCGGTTGATGATGACGTCATCGCCTGTAATGCTCGCTTTGTAGTCCTTGACCGAATCAATGTATTTGTCCACGTCGTTCTCGTCGGCGATGTTCGCGGCCACACCGAGCAGATCCTGTTTCTTGAATTCATGATTGAAGTCGATCACAGAGAGTGAAGAATAATTCCCTCTCCCGAGCAGATTCTTGATGAGCTGACCTACCGTTCCTTTTCCGTTGTTGCCGGATTCAGAATAAAACCAGATTGATTTGTTCCGTCCACGGTTCGGCTGCAGACTGGCGGCGATCACTTGCCATAAGAGCTCGTTCACCTCCGGTGTTACAGAAAGTCCTCCAAGCCATGAATCCACGTCCCAGTGCGATCCGTCCGCTTCCTGAATCGCGGGGTTCTTGGCGTGCGGATCATAATCCACGTTGATTTTCGTGAGGAATACGTATTCTTCTGTGAAGGGTTCGAGCTTCCCCGAATGTTGATTGTAGATACCGTTGTTAACAGGGAAGAGGTGGGCGTCTGTCGTCGTGCCGACTTCCGGTGCGTACGTATTGATAAAGGCCAGTGCTTCTTCGATCTCCTTTTGACGGATGTCCTCGGTGATCTGCCTCATGATGTAGGCGAACAGCTTTTCACTGGTCGAGTAGATGCCTTCGGGGTTTTGGAACTTCGAGCCCTTCTGCCACATGATGTCATCCCCTGTCACGTAAAGCCCGAGCGTGCCGCTGTCCGCCTGCTTGGACGTAGCGATCGACCGGAACGTGAACATGTGCAGCAGGATCGCGGCGATTTCGCTGAATTCAAGGCGGTCCGGTACTTTCCGGCGGAGACGGGCGCTCACGCCCAGGTTGTCTTCTTCCACACTCGCGATTTTGGCGAACAGCGCGCTCTCTCCGATCTGTGTAAGAATCTCTTTCGTCGGATCAGCGGGCTTTGGGGTACCGTCTAAAAACGATTCCAGCCACTTCGCCATCTTAGGTCGGTCCGCCTGATAGTGCGGTCTTGTCATGACACTCTCCTCCTCTGCGATTCTTTCATTCTTCTATTCTTTTTCATGGATTCTCTCCTTATCTATTCTCTTGTAATCTTGTGATTGGTCGGTGGATGGCGGGGGTTTGTCAGGAAGGGGCTTCTTCTTCGCCACGACACGGATTGGCGCTCGGAAACTCTTTGAGGAACCAAAAAAGGGTAAACACTCAAGCATACAATAAATGGAAATTAATGTCAATAGAGTCCCGTCGCTCCGGCTGTCCCAGATTTTTGGGACACGGAACGGGATTCCATGGGGTCTTAATGGCACAAAGCCAGTCACAGCAAGGGTTTAGGGGGATGATTTGGCGTGTCCCAGATTCGGTTTTCAAAGTAGGGACACGGGCGTATGTTTTACAGAAAGAAAATGCCGGAAATCGAGGCACATCAAGGGTTCACGCCTGTTTTGGCGTGTCCCAGATTCGAAATCGCGATTTTGCCTCTTTTCCCGACCTCTGAGCCCTGTTCAATCCAGTCATACCAACGGTTTTCGAGGTTTACGAGTCGGTTTTTCGTGTCCCAGCGTGTCCCAACTTTTTTACGAGATTTCCTTGCATGGACGCAAGTGCGATGGATTGTTTATGCAAAAAGATGAATAAAAAAAGGCGTCAGTAAGGCGTCAGGTCACAAGAATCAAGGGGGTTTGACCTGGAAATCGCCTTTTTTCTGGGACATTTCGGGTTTTTCTGGGACAAATCACGCCATTCCAGGGACAAACGGCAGTGAATCTGGGACATTTTTTCGAAATCTGGGACACCTAAACCCTATTAAATCAAGGTTTATAGACTCTCTTTCTCTTTTTGTCCCAACTATATTTATAAAAAATATAAAGAGATGCTCTGCTCCTGTATATGAACCTGTTGAAAACCTGTGGATAAGGGAGCGCAGAAAATAAAAGTTTTTGTTGTTTGAATCTGGGACACTCCAGCAGGGGAATAAATTTTTTTTGTGACTCATTAAAAAAGGATTTTTTTACCAAATTTAAACAAAGTGCGTAGAACTATTTTACATATAATGGTATAATTGGAATACAATAACCAGTTTATGGAAGGGAGGTAAAGGAAGACATGCCCTCTAAATTAACACCGTTTGGTCAGATCACACGCAGGATCCGATTGGAGCACGGCGAGTATCTAAAAGACATGGCTCTCCATCTAGGCGTAAGTCCTGCTTATCTGTCAGCCGTCGAGCGTGGGCTGCGCAACGCACCCCAAGACTGGGTCGCGAGGCTCCAAGAGGCATACCATCTCACCCATGACACGGCCGAATGTATCAAGCAGGCCCTGATGGAATCCCGCACGTACGGCAAGCTCGATATTTCGCACCTGACATCGGGTGAGAAGACCATGATTGAATCACTTGCAGGTCAGCTCTCCACGTTCGACGATGGGGAGCGGCATCAGCTGCAAAAGATGCTCGACCGGAGGAAGGGTGTCTGATTGATCCGCGAAGTCCCATTCCGTAAAAAAGGAGGTTTGATTCGATGTCGTTTCTCGTACCGTTCCGTCCGACCGGCGTGCCGCTCAGTGTGCCAAAAACCGATGCGTCAGAACCGGATCCATACATACAAGACCATGAAGCAGAATACGTCCATATGTCACTGTGGAACAACGAGGCTGCGCGCTTTAACCGCATCTGGTCCGGATACCGGTTCACAGACGATGAGGTCGCCCTTTTGATGGCGGGGTATGAGATACGAATCAAAACGGCCTATACGGATGGCATCGTCGGGTCTCTCGAATGGCAGGAGTATGGTGGCCATGAATACTTTGGGTTTGCTCCTTGGGATGCGGCAAGCTATGAGCAAAAGGATGCACCGTTTCCGCTCCAGTGGAACGGTCACGTCTTCACAGGAGAAGAACAGGAGATGCTGCGCAGCGGGGAACGTCTGCTGCTGGTGTGCGAATCAAACCGGAGCCAGGCTGCCTATGCGGTGAATGTATCGTTCGGCTTCATCCCGGAAAACGGACCGTATCCGTCCCGGTGGGGGATCATTCCCCATTTTGAACAGTTCGGGGAAGAGGCGGAGCAATTTACCCGAACGACGTGCGTGTTTCTTCCGGTGTTCAGCGGCGAGCGGCTCAGCCATTCAGAAATCAGCCGTCTGCGTGATGGGGGGAGCATTTCGTTCAATGGCATCAGCCGCAACGGAAAACCGTACCGGTGCGAGCTTTCCCTGGAGCTCGATCGCGCGTCCGGAAGGTGGAGACTCACCCCGGATTTTCACCGTGAAAACCGGAGGTAAACCCTTCGCAAATTGTTACAATAACACTGTGTACTCAACGTTTTGTTTGTGATATACTATATTCCATAATCTGCCATATGTTCGGGGTTCCGATGGGAGAATGGCAGATGCAAAGAGAGAGGAGGGTTTCCGTTTGGCGAAAACACGATTTAAAATACCGACGAGCCTTGACGTTTCGTACTTCGATATGGAATTCAACGTCAAATCTAAAAACGGAGTGGGGTTGAATCGGCCAGTGTCGGCCAAGACCATCCTGTTTACACTCCTTGCCGCATTCGGCTGGTTTTACCTGGTGTTCCAGTCGTTCATCGGCAAAGGCGGCATTCCGATCATCATCGGGTTCACGATCGCCTGGGTTATCCTGTCTGTGCTGCTTGTACGGGCGGATAAAACCAATCGCACGGGTCTTGAGCTGGTGCTGTCGATGATAAATTACCTGCCGAAAAGCGGACGGTACGTCCCTGTGCGGATGTCAGACACCGTTTATCCGCTACAGTATCTCTTGAACGTGAGGGATGTCGACCCGGAAGACGGACGCATCCACTTTTTGGACGGACAGGTCGGCCATTGTTACCATATCGTCGGATCGGCGTCCGCTCTGATGTTCGAACAGGACAAACAGATGATTCTCAATAAGGTCGACGCGTTCTACCGCAAGTTGCCAGTCGGAGTCGAAGTTATTTACGACACGGTTTATGAGGGACACTCGGTAGATGAACAGCTGGAGGCCGTAAAAGAGGCGAAAAAGGCACTGGTCGTGAAATCGAAGGGTCTGAACGCCCTGCTCAAAGAGCAGCACGATATTTTGAAATATGCGATCAACAACAATCAGGGTCTGACCTCGCTCCATCAGTATCTTGTGGTCCGAGCACCATCTGATGCGGCACTCGCCGAATTTGAGAATCTGCTGATTGGTGATGTGGAAGGGGATGGACTGATGTTCCGTCTGGCAAAAACCTTGAATTATAAGGAAATGGAGCGTTATTTCGGTTCGTTTCTTGGATCACACAAATAAAAGACAAAGGATGAGAAAGGGGGATGGAAGATGAGTGGTGCACCTGCAAGAGGTCTCAGCAACCTAATGAACAAAAACAAACGGCGCGAAAAGGAAACAGGCGCAAAGCAGGACGAGAAGTTGAGGATTCGTGATTTTCCGCTGTTCCGGGCGATCAAACCTAAATCGAAATTTCTATTCCGCTCGGATTATTTCCAGGTGGACGGGTCATATGCGACGGTGCTCACGGTTCTTCATCGAAGCGAAGCGGATGATAACCTCGGGTACTTCTGGGGGATCAACCTCATTCCGCGTAACATCGGAAATGATGTGAGCGTGCGCCGCATCGAGCATGTCGGGCGCATGAGCGAGTCTTGGGTCGAACAGCACCAGGGTCGAGCAGAAGGACTCTTGAATAACCAGGCGAGCGAAACGGAGCGGGATGGTTCCCTCACGGCCCGTCAAAAACTCAGCAAGAAGCAGCAGCAACTTCTGGACATCGCACATGATCTCATGAACGGTTCCAGCTACCTGCGCGTCGCAATCCGGCTTCTCGTCAAGGCACCGACCCTTGAGCGGCTGGATGATGCGGTGAATAAGATCAACCGTCAGTACAAAGACCGCTTTGATACGATCTTTGCCGCACCGTATGTCGGGGAGCAAAAGCGCGAGCTTGCGAATCTCTTAAACAAAGTAGAAAACAAGATGGGGCGCAACTTCATGTTCACTTCGGCCGAGTTTGCCGGAAATTACAGCCTCGTCACACGGGGAATCGAAGACCCGAGGGGCGAATACATCGGCCAGATGGAAGGGGATGTGAACAACTCGGCTGTCCTGATGGACATCGACCAGTACGATTCACACGTCGTCATTGCCGGGAAAGCCGAAGCTCAGACGCTCAGCAACTGGGACTTCAAAGGGCAGCGCGGCGTCGATGTGTGGGGTGCGAAGCTCGGCATGAACGCCCTTCTCAGAAACCGCCGCGTCGTTCATCTGGTCTTAAACAGGGCGCATGTGGGCGAGATTGGTGTGGATTTATCCGACGTCACATCCAATGTGGACATGACGACCGGTGACATCAATCCGTTCGAGCTTTTCGGAGACAAAGAAAATGAACTGAGCATCTTCCCGGCCCACCTGGAGAAGATGGCGATCATGCTCGAACAGCTACAGCCGATGACCGACGAAAAGCGTCCTCGCATCAAGGGCGCTCTCCAGGAGGTCATGAATGATTTCTACGTCGATAAGCGGATGTGGTCACGAAACGCACAGGAAAACAGGCATGCGCTAAGACTCGTTGGAATCCCGCACAATCAGGTTCCGAAACTTCCTGAGTTCCAGGCGTATCTGGACATGGAATACCATGCACAAGTGCAGGCTCGGAATAAAGATCCGGAGGTCATGAACGCGTATGGGTTCCTCCGTACGGCGTTTCGAGACATGATGGACTCGAACGGGGATCTGTTCAACACGACGACTTCAACCAAGATCGACCGGGCCGCCATCTCCAATCGCGTGATTTATGATTTCAGTTCCCTGATTAAACGAAGCCGTGGCGTCATGATGGCTCAGTTCGTCAATGCGCTCGGGTTCGCCGTCGGCAATCTGTCTCAAGGCGATGTGGTGATTCTGCACGGAGCAGAACAGCTCGCACCGGGCATCAAGCAGTATGTCCGGGACCAGTTCGACCAGCTTCACGACAATGGTGTGCGGGTCGTCCATATTTATAACAGTGTCGACCGGATGCTTGCTGACCGTGCATTCAACCAGTTCGAGAGTGCAGATTACACGCTCCTCGGTGGGATGACAAAGGCGACAATCGAAGAATATGAAACGACGCTCAAGCAGGAGGTGCCGATTGCACTCAAAACCCTGCTCGAACATAAAGAGCGGTACCGGTATTATCTTCGCCGCGGGTTCGATAACGTGGTGTTCGCAAGCGACATTCAGATGGGACTTAGTCGTTAAGTATTACGTAATATGAAACAGTTTTCATAAAACTATTATATAAAGAGAAAGGAGAGTGGGGAGTTTGCAATTTCGGAAATTGATTCCTCGCGCCACTTTGGTGCTGATTGCGGCGATCATCATCGTCCTTACGGCACTATTGCCCATCGGTCATCGCGTGCTTGCGGAAGAAAAGGGCGGCGTGACCGAGCTGTCCCTGTACCAAAGGGCGAGTGAGCTTACCCGCGAGTTCGCCACGGCTCTCGCGCCGGGCTCCAATGTTGAAAAGATGCACATGCTTGAAAAGAACAGCGACAGCGGACTATTGGTGGCAGGAAATGCGGGAGGGCTTCTCGGTTATGCGGAAATCCTCTCGGATGACACTGGGATTGTCGGCTGGCTGATGAACTCCTATACATCGGCATCCGCGACAATCACCTACGACCAGCTGATGCACGTCGTGGACAACGGGGGTGCAAACAACGTGTACGCGGCGGGCTTAAACAACCCGTTCTTCCAGTATGCGGGATACGGCGAAGTCCTGACCGAAATGGGTCTTGTTTCGACCGTACGCCCAGGCCTTGGGGAAATGATGCGGGTCTTGAGCTCCGGCCTCATGCTGCTGGTGTATCTGCTTGCGAATGCCGCACCGTTTTTGTTCCGCGGCGCGCTTATGATTCTCACAACATTGAATCCGTTTAAGCTCTTTGAAACGGCGATGAACGGCACGGCTAGTGCGAATCTCGGCATCTTGTCGGGGGTTGCGGAGTATGTGGGCTCCATGTACGAAGCGGTTCAGGAATTCTCCATTCTGTTTTTATTCCCGATGCTTCTTGCTGTGACGGCCTTTTCCGTATTGGTCTTCCGTAAAGGGTCGGCCATGAAAAAGTTTGCCAGGTACGGTGTTCGGGTGTTCATGCTCTTTGCAGGACTTCCGCTGATCGGGGCGACGTACACCGGATTGATTGAAGACTTGGATTCGAAAGTGTCCGTCGGGTCTGAATATGCGGATTACCTGGTTCTGTCCTCTTATGTGGATTTTGAGAATTGGGTCAAATATTCCCGTCTGGCTCCTCCTGCAGACAGCGATATTCGAAACCCGCGCTATGAAGAAGATGAAAAAAGATCCTTGAGTGACCGTTCGCTGATTCTTGAGGTCAATGGCACCCGGGCGAATAACGACCGCGCGGAAGCCTTAAAGGCGCGCTACGCGTCCACATCCGAGATCGATAGGATTTTCGATGAGGGTGGCACCCGGAAAGACGTCGATACAGAAGAAATGACGGCTGGTGAAAAATCCTCTTTCTCCAGTGTGTACAGCATCCTCTCCCGCCACATGACGAGTGCGAAATACACAAGCTCTGATTATGACGGGGAAGTTTCCGGTCAGATCCAGCGGATTCGCTCGGCGAACCGGAGCGCTGAAAATGATGAAAACATCGTCAAGATGTTTACGCTCTCTGCAAGTGAAAACAGAACGTGGAGTGAGCAGCTGAATCCATTTGACGGAGACGAAGATTGGATGAAGCCGATTCACTGGAACGGGGAAGACAACAACGTAGACAGCAGCGCGAAAGGGCTTTTCACCGAAGGTCCTGCCAAAAACGCTCTCTTTCAGTTCGGGGCATACGGAATGAACATCTATAATTCCGGAGACCTTCGATACAATGCCGGAGAGGGGTATGTGGCACCGTCCATGCCTGCCGTTGTGGAAAGTAAAACCGCACCAATCGGTGCAGACCGTGCAGCAACAGTCGGCGGATTGTCCCCGATTGCCATGTACAATTTCTTGAACACAACGTTCTCCAACACGGGGCTGACAGTATTCTCCCCGAAGAAAACATCCAGTGATTTGTCCCGTGACGCGTATGCGGCGGTCACGTTTGGCGGTTCGGGTATTTCTTCTGTGACACGCTGGTTTGAGAACATCACGGTGATGCTGAGCCTTGCGGTTCTGTCCATCGCTTACGGGGTTATGATGGTCAGCGTAGCGATCAAGAGTATTCCACGGATTTTGTCCGGTGTGTTCGGAACGGCGCTCGGATCGATCGCCTTTACGACAAAATTGCTGATTTCAACAGCTGTACTCATCATTCAGATTATCGGGATGATCTTCCTATACAGCCTGAGTGAGAACATCATCATGACGATGCTTTTGAACTTCAATGAAGTGGTGGATACAGGCGGAGAGTATTTCGGAGCCGGTGTCATCATGGAATTCCTGGGCAGTTTCATGGTTATTGTCATCACAGCAGCCCTGACACTCTTCATGATTAAGAATGTGAAAGTCTTTAAAGAAATGATGGAGGAAGTCGTCACAAACAGCATCACGCGCGTCATGGGTGCACTTGATACTGGAACGGGCGGTCAAGGGCTCGATGTATCGAATATGTCCGGAGGGCGTATTGGTGGTGACGGGAAACTTACCCAAGCGGCAAAAGATGCGGACAATGCCGGACTTCTTGGCGGTGCGGCCGGTCTTCTCGGTGCGGCGCATGGTTTAGAAGCAAAGCGCGAAGCGCTTGCTGAGGAAAGAGGGATGGAAGGACGATCCCTGGGTGAAAAAATCAAGTCCCGTATGGACACGGCGAAGGATCTTGCGAAAGCAAAAGGAAAAGACGTGGCGAAAGGTGCTCTTGGTATTGATGGGAAATCGTACGACCGTGAAATGGAAGCGAAAGAAGCGGCCGTTCAGGCGATGCGTTATGGCGATGCGACGGCTCTCGGAAAAGTTTCGACCGACGGTTTCACAGAAAACGATGACATTCCAGCAAACACAACCGAAACCGGTCAGAAGGTTGACGAAAACGGCAACGTCATTAAAGATGCCGATGGTCATGCACTTGATGCCGACGGCAACGCCATCAGCCCGATGGTCCCACTGGCGATGGCCGGTGCGAAACCGGTGGTTGGTGCAGATGGGGTACTCACAGATAAAGACGGTAACGCGTACACCGATGAAAACGGCCAGGCGTTCTACCAGAACAGCAAAGGTCAACTTGTGAATGAAAACGGCGACTTTGTGGCTTTGGACAAAGACGGAACCCTCCAGCCTGTCGCATCGATTCCGGGACACAATGGCAAGCCGGTATCCGCCGCGAAAGCCGCAAAAGCGCTTGATGAGTTGCGTTTTGATTCCGGTCAGTATGAAGCGATGAAAAACGAACAGGATGCCACGCATTATGGTCTGGACAAAGACGGTCAAGTCGTCGGCGCAGACGGTCAAGCCCTCCAGATGAACGGGGCGAACGGACTGGTTCCGGTCGGACTGGACAATCAAGGGTTTGTGACTGGAGCTGATGGTTCACGGGTATCAGCAAACGATGTAGTTGGACCGGTAGATGAGCGCGGATTCGAGAAAGTCGAGGATCCGGCGATCGGTGAAACCCATTTGAGACACATGGGTGACAGCGCCATGAAAAATGCTGTACTCCCAGTACCGCTTCCGGGGAAAGGGAAGTCGGGTAGCCAAAACTTGACGGCACTTGCCAAGCAGGCAAACCGGACGAACGATCTGGCGAAACGGGCGGACGCTCGGGTCGAGGAGCTGAAAGCAAGCGGGGCTTCTCCATATGCAATCATGCAGGCCGAGCGCTATGCAAATAAAATGAACAAGAATGCGAATGTCGCGCAGCAGGCATTCACGCAAGCAATGGCGGCGAACCCGAACGGAAAGCCGGCAACAGGGGTACCGCGTCAGCCGGTGACATCCGATCACGTGAAAAGTGCTGCACGCCACGCAAATGCCGAGAAAGAAGTGCTCGGCGAGAGTATGGCGAAACTCGAACAGATGAAAACAGATGGCTTACCTCCTGCTATGATCGCCAGACAGGAGCGAAAAGTAGCCGCCCAAGCGGCGTCTGCACAGCAAGCGGCGACGATGGAACAGGACCTTCGTACAGCGAATGCGGCTGGTCGTTCCCAAAATGAAGTATCCACGGCCCGTTCCCGTGTGGAAAGCGCCGAGCAGGTCTATCAGAACGCCCAGGCGGCGCACGCAGCAGCTATCGCGTCGGGGCAACCGAAAAATGTCGTCCAAAAACGTGAGCAGCGGATGAATCAGGCGGCGCGAATTCTATCGGATGCCCAAACGAACATGTCTCGGGTTTCACAGAAGCCAAGTGGGACAGCCGAAGAGATCGACCGGGCGACGGCACAGCATGAGCAGGCGCAAGTTCGCCACGAAGAAGCGGCAAACCGTGTTCAGACCCTGACGCACTCAACTGCACCGGTTCCCAAGCAGGAGATGCGTCAAGCAAGACAGGAACAGGTGAAAGCGAAACAGCAGCTGGATCAGGCAAGCCGGGTCAAACAGCGCGTGCTAAACCCTGCCGGATGGCGTGACGGGAAACAAGCGGCACCGAAGGTGCAGGCGGTTCCAAAACAGTCGGCAACTAAGAGCTATGCGGAACTCGCTTCTGCGGGCATCAGCAATTACGATGATTACCGCGATCAGATCACAAGGCGTGCAACAGACCTCAAAGCGAACCAGTCGAAGCTGAGACAGGCCGAGCAGCGACTTGCCACACTCAAGGCAAGCAAGCGGCCACCACAGATTATCGCAAGCGCGGAGAGTCAGGTGACAGCGCTTGAGAGCACCGTGAAAACGTCTCAAGACGCCGTGAAGAAACTGAAAGATAACGCCCAGGGTTTGCTGAAAAACGGAAACTTCCAGCCGGTCGTTGCAAGCAGACCGCTTCGAACGAACGGGACGGCGATCATCAATCAGATGGTTCACATGGGCCACACCCAAGCGATGTACGACAAACTCGCGTACCAAGAGAAGGCCGGTACGATTACCGAGGCTGGACGCACTCAGATGAAAACGCTCAGCGGTCGTCTGACTCACATGAAGCGTGACCTTGTCCGTTCCGGAATCCGCGAGGATGCACTAAGTGACAGAGCGGGCATCATTCAGAGCACGAAACAGATGCAACAATCATGGGATTCCTTTGTTGACGGCTCAACCGTAGAAAACAGCGAGGAATAACCCGAGAATCCTTTAGGCGGGACGGCACGATTTGACTCCGACTGTTAAACAAACTTGCATTTTGTTTACCATAAAATGGATAAATTGTGTTGTCCTTCCAAAAAAGGTGTGATATAATCATTTTAGATTCAAATTGTTGAGCACCCAGTGTTTTGTTTAACATTTGGCGCTTCTACTCACAAGTAAAGGGGGAAAAATTCATGTTTGGTATCGGAAACATCGAGCTAGTAGCAGGTGCCGCCAGCGGTTGGGACTTGCGTAACTTTTTGACGAACTCGTTCACGACGCTTGGCGAATGGTTCTCACTTGCGGTCATGATCCTCGGGATTTGCGCAGTAGCGTACGCCATTTGGCAAATCGTCTCCGGGTTGATGTCACAAGGGAAAAAGCAGACGAACTGGGCTGTTGCAATCGTATTGCTTCTAGTTGGAGGCGCACTGTCTATGTCCACCGGATTTGCGTTTGTACAAAGCATCGCAGAAGGCGGGAAAACGACAATCGAGGACTTGGGTGGCCAAACCATCACATTGTTCCATTTCACGAACATATTCTTGCCGTAAGCGAGAAGGACAAGGGAAAAAGGAGGCGCCGAGGCGCCCCCTTTTTTTGTGGACAAATGTGTGGGGCGACCGGTTTATTCCCGTGACAATTTCCTATTTATTCCATTTATCCTGTGATATAATGAATAATAGTTAGTTTAAAACGTTGACAGTACAGCGTTTTAATAAATATTTTGATAGAAAGAGAGGGTGATAGGTTATGGCGAGACATGACATGAAGGGACTTAAAAATCATAAAGCCGCAGAATCCGGAAAAGAAGGCGGCGCGCAGGAAAAACGATCTCTGGCCGGGAGGCTCGGATCACTTCGAGACCGGCTGAAACTCGGCCCGCATCATAAGATGGAGCGGTTTTCAATTATGCTTGGATCGACGCTGTCCGTTTTGCTCCTGTTTTCGGTTCTGTCCTTTGTTGTGAATCGGGCGGACATCGCAAAGAGCGTGTCGGCGCAGGCCATCTACACCGAGAATTTTGCTTTCTCGCTGTCGGATCAGAAGATGTACGTTGAAGGGGTTTACGGAAACAAGGAAAAAACCGACGTGATGATTTTGCTTCGTATGCAGAGTCCTGAGACCATGAGCTCCGATGCGAACAATTATGAACTCTTTATCACAGGAGAAACGAAAAGTCTTTCCTATAAGCCACGTGTTTCGTTCTCCCTGTTCGGCTCGACGGGGTATGCGATCATTCGTTTCCAGCACAGCGAGACGATCCCGCAAGAAGTGGCTGACATTACAATCCGTGCGAACGCCGCACTTTCTGAGCAGGCTGAACCGGCTCCGGATAAAGAGTCGGCCGATGGTTCCTTCGGGAAGTACGACCAGGGGAAATTGTTTGTCAATCCTGGTGCAAGCGACGTGAAGACGCTCGAAGGGCTTGATGATGGCGAGACCGAGCCGACAAAGCTCTACACGGCACTGGTTGCTGAAACGCGTGACAAAGAAATCCGCGAGGCGATCAAGACGCAGACGAGCGAGCTTGGCAAACTGCTCAATCGTGAGAAGGAGTACACGAACCGCTTGGTGGCAGCAGGTTATGAGCCACCGAAAACACCGTGGTTTGTGGAGGGTGACTATGTGGATGACAAGGGAGTGTTTGTTGCCGCACAGAACCTGGCCGGTGCGCACATCTTCGATTATTCGACCAAAACAATTCGTGATGGTTACATCGACCAGGTGATGGACGACCTTTCCACGTTTGATGCGTACATGAAGAAACAGAGCGAGCAGGAGACCATCCGCCAAAAAGACCCGTCGAAAATCGAACAGGTGGAACGGGTGGAGCTGCTCAAGGGAACAGACGGTGCGGTGTTGGATTTGAAAAACGTAGCGACGGGCACAAGCCCTTCTGCTCAGGTTGCCGCGAAAGGATCGGTCGAATCTCTGCAGTCCACATGGCGAACCTATCTCACCGTGAAAAACAAGCTGCAGCGTGATCTGATGCGCGATCTTTTAATTCTTGACGCCGATGTGCAGTCCCAAAAGTCTTCGTACTCGGTTCTCACCGACGAAAAATCAGTTCAATTCTATTAATCTAGTCACCCCCGGAGACCTTCTGCCACATACGGGAGGTCTTTCGGGTTTTACTGTTTTCAACAAAGATGCGAAGGGGGCGTAAGGGATGAGTGAGGAGCAGTACAGTGGGCGCAGGCGCTCCACAAGAGGGCAGCTGTCGGATACACAGGGAGAGCCGGGCGGCAAGTCACCGGTTCCAAAAGACCGTTCAAAGTCCAGGCTTGCCGACGGGGTGAGAAGTCGTTCCGGTTCACCGGATCCGTCAGCGCCGTCAGACGGAAATGCCGATCCAAAATCGGGCAAAAAGCAACCCGAAACACCTGGATCTAAGGCCAGCAAAGATGCGAAAGATGGTAGTGGTCCGAAAGAGAATAAAGAGCAAGGCGGAAAAAAAGGTTCCGACGACGGTGCGAGGCGACAAGGTTCTAATGGTTCATCAAAACCTCAGACAGCAAATACCGGAGCGAAACCGAGCAGAAAACAACCGGGTGCTGCTGGTGCCGAGGCTGGCAAGGAACCGAAAGCCCCTAATGATCCAAATGAGAGTAAAGATCAAACCGGGAAGAAGGGGGATCGCGATTCCGGGATTGATGCATCCGATAAAAAGGTCGGCGGTGTGCCGGATTCTCCCGCAAAGGGTCCTGGAAAACGAAAGAACATGGGTGCCGATGCAACAGGCGTCGATTACAGTGATAAGAAAATGAAAGACCGACTTGAGCACCAGGCTGCAGACACTGCGATGGATGCGACGCCTGGACTTGCTCAGTTCAACAGCGCGAGAAAAGCCCTAAAGCAGTTCAATAAGGCGAAAAAAGATGCGGGCGGCAAGGGTGACGGGCTCACCGACCAAGTCGAAGAGAAGATGGATGACGGGGTCGATAAGGGTATCAAGGGTGTGAAGATCGCAGCTGGAATAAATCTTGGCGGCAGCGCGGTCGGTCTCGGGATGGCCGGTATGCTCCTCATGAAGGGTCTTATGGCGATTAAGGCGCTCGCGCTTGGGATTTTGGGCAAGATGGCCGGGTTTTTAGGCTCGATCTTCAGTGCGATCAGCTCGTTTTTCTCCGGCTCTCTCGGTCTTACAACGGCAATCGGGAATATCATGGCGGTGGGCATCATGTCTACATTTGTGGGTGTCGGAGGTCTGGTTGTAGTAGGTCTTGGTCAGGAAATCACGAAAAAAGATGATTCGACGTTTTGTACACCCGAGCAGACCAAGGTGTCAAAAGCCTCCCAAGAGTATATTTTTGACGGGGAGATAGAGGCGGTGCGTAGGGAGAACGCTGTGAAGCTCTGGTCGGTCTACTCAGAGCTTGGCGGCTCAAAAGAGCAGACAGCGGCCGTCCTTGGCAACCTGCAGGCGGAAAGCTCACTTGACCCGACAGCGGTTGAGACCATTTATGACGAACCGTTTGCCATTGGTGCTGGCAAACAGTCGGCCATTGCGGCTGATTTCAAGGTTGAATTGATTGATGCCTCCTATGCGGCACGTTTTCCGGCCATCAACTATGTCGGAATCGGCCTTGCCCAGTGGACGAACGGTCGAAATCGTTTGCTTATCGAATTTGCCAATGAGCAGGGTGTGAACTGGTTTGATTTCGACACTCAGGTGCGATTCATGCTTGCTGGGGACGATGCGGTGAGACAGCGACAGCTGACTGACTTTTTGGGTGCAGAGCCTGGGAACGTCCAGCGTGAGACGGAACGGTTTATGAACACATGGATCGGGCTTTCTTCTCCAAACCATTCCTTGTTGAATCGTCAGACGAATGCCACGGATTATATGTTTATCCTAGAGAGGGCGACCGCTGATCGAAATTACGCGAACAGCATTTTAAGTGGGCTGAACGTCGATCGATCGGGTGGCAACAGTGCGGCTGGTGCGTATCATCAGGACGATGGATGCGGGAATCCAATTAAATCCCATTACGGCAATCAGGCAGCAGACGGGACTGGTGAAGTCCCATCAGACTTGACGCTCGTTCCGTGGTCGAGGGAAACATTGCCTGAGTCCCTTAAAGAGTTCTATAAGAATCCGGAGGACGCGGGTCTTGCGTGGGGGAACGCCTCCGGCTGGACGAACGGAATCATCCCCGACCAGTGCGCAGCGCTCTCACACAGCTACTTTATCCGTCTGTATCCGGGATGGGACCAGGAAGGGCGGGCCGGTACGCGTCCGTTCGGGGACGGGAAGGATGTGGCATCCAAGTGGGCCGATCATTATGGGGAGAGCATTGGTGCCGTCCCTTCATCCGGAGCGGTGTTCAGTGATTCCACAACCAGTGAGTTCGGCCATACGGGGATCGTCCAGCACGTATTCGCAAACGGTGACATCCTGATTGTCGAGCAGAACATTCGTGGCGTTTCCGGTGCGGGTGCCGGGCTGAATTATTCTTGGAGCTGGCGCGTCATCAAGAAAGACAGGTATGAGCAGGAAGGCTGGGATTTCTTTAAGCCGACCGGTGCGCAACCGCAGTGGGCGACCACTCAAATCTAACAAAAAATCTTGCCAAAACGCTGAGCGTACAGTATAATGGACGTATCAGGAGGGAAGGTGTCGCTTCTGGCGATGCCTTCTTTTTTTACGGAGCTTATTGGTAAATTTATCTATTTATGGAATAGAAATGGATGACAATAATCATGAACAGGAGGCGGTATAACATGCTGTACAAATCGATTCACCTGATAAGAACGTACTGGATTGTGGTCCTCATTGGCACGATCCTCACCGGGATGCTTTGGTTCATATCCAACCAGGGCGACGCTATCACAAAGCTCGAATCGGACGTCAAGGTGACAGAGGGACTGCTCGTAGAGGCTGAAAAGACCTTGGCGGGACTCAATCGGGAATTCGACGCGAAGGCTCACCAGAAAGAAATCAATGCCCGGACCGTATCCGCGCGAAAAATCGGGAAGGACATGATTGCTGTGGATGACGCCCTGACCGCGTTTTACAAAACCAACGCGCCGCTCCCGGAGGATAAAAATCAGCGGGATGCCTTGTATAAAAACTTGGAAGCCGTGAAGAAAAAAAACACAGAGCTGACCGGAGCGGGCGAAGCGGACCACATTAAGACCTGGAAGCTGAATCCCGAGTGGAAGCTCAAACTCGAATCGATCATCACCTATCAGGACACAGATCGCGTCCCGATCGTTTTCTCGATGACGACGAAGGTCGGGAAGTCCGCCGGTCTGGTGTATGCAGTCTATGATGTCACAAATCACAGACTTCAAAATGTGACCCGCCATTACACGACGGTTGGGCTGCAGGACGAAGTTGACGTGGGGGGAATCTGATACATGAGTCACATCAAAAACAACCGAACCCTTCTCCTCCTTGTGCTCGGAGGGATTGCTGCCCTCCTGCTAACAGGTATCTCGCTCTGGAACCAGAGCGGGGAGAAAAAGGCGCTTGAGGAGACCCATGCGGCACTCTTGAGTAAGCTCGGCTCCGTCGAAAACGAGGCGCGCAAACGACAGGTGGAGCTCGATCAGAAAAAGTCGGTTTCGGTCAAAAAGGCGACAGGACTTGACCCGGCGCTCATCGCACTGGACACGGAAGCAGCAAAAACGTACTTCGCACCCGCGTTCAGCTGGAAATCCGCGAGCGGATTACGACAAGGCCCGGAGCGATTACATCGAATCTCTCGGCAAAGATAACTCATTCACGTCGGTCTATCTGCCGGCGGACACAAAGATTGATACAAATGACGGCCCGCTTTCCTATATTGATTTCAAGGAGTTAAAAACAACGCTTGGCAGCGTCCATGTGGTGCCGATGACATCAGAGGGCGACCGAATCCGGTACGTGGCATTCGTTCAGTATTACATGCACCGGAAGAATGAGGACATGGTGAACCCAAAAGCCCTTGAATCCAGTGAAGCCATCATCGAGTTTACGGCAGCGGGGGATCCAAAAGAGGGCGAGCGCATCGTGACAGAAGTGAACGCAAGCCCAGGTTTCCAGTCAAACCCTGAGAAATGACCCGCGTCAGGCGGTTTCGAGTCACCTACTAAAAAGGAGTTGGATGCAAGATGAAGATGCTGACCAAAAAATCAACCGTACAAACACAACCTGAAAGCAAGGTTGCACCTGTCCAGAAAAAGACGTTTGCCACAAAGGCCTTCGGCGCCTTCCTTCTGGCCATGAGCACCTCGGTGTTCGTCCAGGGAATCCCGCTCATGTTCGTCTTTATCGGCGCGTATCTTGGCGTACCGGCGGACGCAGCGGCCGGGGACATGGATACGATGGTGTGGCTTCTGACGAGTGTCACCATGATGATCCTAGCGGTTTATGGGTTTATCAAATGGATGAAATTCCTGTGGCGCCGGTTCATCACGAACCCCGCACCGCTGTTTCTGTTCAAAAAGAAAGAGACTCGCACCCCATAAGGGTGCGTTTTTTGTTTAAACAGGTAGAAGTGAAAACTGCACGTTTGTTTAACAAGAGATGGTCATTGTTGCATCAAACCGCTTGCCGCTCAGTCTGATTGGGGTATAATGGAAGTAGATCAAAATTAACAAAATATGGAATTTTAAAGGAGCTGGATGCGAAAATGGCTACATTCAAAAAAGGTCAGAGTTTCAAAGGTCAACGTGTACACGTCAGTGGGGTATTCGATCAAAAAGGTCCGGGGATGACCGGAAAGAACGTGGCGTTCTCTATCTCAAACGATACGCGTGAGCCGGATGACGTTTTCACAAACCCGATGCTTGTGTATGATAAATACAAGGACAAGGCTGGTAAGGAAAAAGACACCTATACGGCGAGCTACTCCGCTAAGCAATGGGAAGCCATTGAAAAAGCGGCAAACAAAGATGGTGATGCGATGGTGCTGGAGGCGGACTTGTTCCCAAACAGCCGCGGAAAGGGATTGGTCGTCAATACGAGTTCCCTTAAAACGCCGGAGGTTCCGTTTAGCGCTGAAAAGCACCGTGAAAACACGGTTGCAAGCCGTGAAGCGAAGAAAGCGGCTCGCGAGGGGCAAAACCAGGAGAAAGAAGTCGCTCTTGAAGTCTAACGCAATTGTTTCTCAAAAAAGATGCTGAATATCAGCATCTTTTTTATTTTTATGTGAAGATGTACCGTCCATCAAAGTTGCTTCAAAATGCTGCGCATTCAATAGTTTCGACTAAATTTTGTTGTGATCTTTTACCGAAGCGTGCTATAATAAAGGAAGTATTTTCCATTTTTACACAAAAGGGTTTTGAGCCAAAGACCCTCCGTAAAAATGATCGAAAACAAGAAGGGATGAGCGCATTATGAAGACCTACCCGTACAACCGGGCGAGTACAGAGGGGCGAAGATTGTTCCGCCTGCTGGACGCTCAATACAGCAAAGGAAAGCTCGATGCGGCGACAGCGCCGAAGACCTTTGAATCCTATGACGTACCAGCCGTGACCCAGTGTCGTGTAAACAAGATCGGATTTCTGTTTCCCAGCAATCTAGCCGGTGTGAAGCGTCCGCAGATCCGGATTGAATCGGATGTTGAGCTTGCGTGGGGCGATTTCGCCGAGGGGATCACATCCCTTGATTTCGCACATGACAACCAGGAATTGCCGCTGTCCTACGTGCAGCCGTTGGAGGACGATACGCTCAAGATGCTGATCGATGCCGGTCTTTACCGCGAGGATCGTTTCGAAGACCTCATGAACAAACTCATGGCGGACGAGGTGTTTGACGCCGAAGCGGACATGCGCGTGACGCATCTGGATGTTTCACAGGAGAATGAGTCAGGCGATGCCAAGAGTATCCCTATTCTTTTGGTCGACCCGGTGTCGGTCGTTCACGAAGACCGTGACCCGTCTGAACAGACCACGATTGCAAACCTGGTCAAGCGGTCGGCCCGCCTTGCGATTGAACTGCAAAAAGAAGGGCTGAAAACGGACCAGCTGGTGCACAAGGCAGAGCCTGAGCAGGATCGGGAAATCTTCCTGGTGGAGCAATTCCGCGATGTGGTGGCTGAAAAAGAGGAAGAGACAGCAAAAGCAGCGGTCACATTCACCGCGTCAAGTGAACTTTTGGATCAGGAAATTGACGTCACAGATAAATTAAAGGGCAGCCTGTCCTTTGATTATACGAACGAGGACGACCGGATCCGTGATTTGAAGGACCGGGAGCGCCACGACCCGTCACCGGAGCTGGAACTGGACTCCGAACCGGTATTCCCGTCCAAACCGAAGCCTGGGAAGACCAAAGAAGCGGCGAATACGCTTGATTCGAACCTCTTTGATAAAGGGCTCGATCACTATCACATTGAAGATGAGGACGATGGGCCAGAGCTGTAAGGCTTTGAAAACGCGATGAGGGGTCTTACCCTTGTCGCGTTTTTTACGAAAGGGGTGAGAATGTATGGGATTGAAGCAGGACATCGTGGTGAGAAGCGAATACACGAACAACGCCCGGAGCGCCCCTGGCAAAGGTTCACGGGGATCGAGCCCGGGACAGTATGTGATGCGCTATATGGCAAGGGAGGATGCGACAGAGGTGCTCGCCCCCGTGAAACAGGCGGCGGGTTCTTATGACGGCGCGGAATTCATGCGCTACATGGCGCGGAGTGATGCGACGGAGCAACTGAAAACAAGGCGGGATGCCGACCTGCAGGATGCAGATGCGTTCGGTTCTCCGCTCGTTTTAAAACACAAGTTCAAAAGGATGGATAAACAGTCGGGGCGGGCATTCGGGACGCATGGGATCAGTCTTTCCCATGAAAAACTGATCGAAGCGTCTGAGGCAATTCAGACGGCGTTTGATGCCGGACATTCGGTGCAGAAGATCGTCGTGAGTTTCACAGAGGATTACTTGCGGGAAACCGGAGTGCTGGATGGCCGGTTCAAGCATAAAGGCAGAGGTTCCTACAAAGGGCATATCGATCAGCTCAAACTGCGCCAGGCGATTACAGACGGCGTGAACCGCATGACAAAGGCGGGTCGGTTCTCGGATCCTGAGTGGGTGGGGACGATCCAGCTTGATACAAGCCATGTCCACGCCCATATCGCCCTCGTCGACAAGGTGTTTTCGGATTCCCGCATGCGGGAGGACGGCGCCGACCGGGGGAAGATTAATGAGCGTGAAAAGAAGATGTTCCGTAAAGGAGTTCATTTCAGTCTGGAGGATATGAAGGAGTTGAAGTCATTTCATAAGCAGGCGTCTCTTGAACGGCAGAGCGTAGTGGCATTTGTGAAGGATTATGCTTACAGCACCCTCAATCAGAACACCCAGTTGCAGCTGCTCATCGCCGCGCTTCCAAAAGACCGCCGCCAGTGGCGGTTTGGAACGAACCGTACGTCCATGAAGCATCCAAATGAACTGGCGACATCCATCGTCGAGCGTGTGTTTGAGAAGGAACCGGAAGAGAGCGGCTACCTGGACGCCATGCGGGCCGTCCATGCGTACGCCGATGAGTCGGCTTTAAAGAACAAGCTCACAGCCGATGAGCGAAAGATTCTGGTGGACGAAGGGCGTTCACGCATCGTGGAACGCAGCGTGAACGGACTCTATAAATCTCTGAAAGTAATCGATCCGTCTCTGCTCACCGTGCGCACCCCAATGACCGACATCCAGTCAAGCTCGGATGAGGAGCTCGCGAACGCCCTGAATGCAAAGGCACAGGGAGAGTTTGATGCGGCGGCCTTCACGCTGCGGGTTCGCGGGTACAACAAGCGACAGGACGTTCACACCGAAAGTGCCAAGACGCATTACGAGATGGCTTCTGAGTACGATGTGGCGAAGGAACAGGGTCTCGTTGATGATACGGCGCATGTGATGCGGCTTTATTATGAGGAGGAGCAGCGCTACCATATGGGACTTGCGGATAAATACCGCCGCTTTATGTCATTCCACCATCCGAAGGACCGGGAGAGCCGGGACGCGCTGCGCCCCCTTTATGACGATCTCTCTGCACGCTTCCAAGCGATTCGAAGCGATGAAGAAGAGACCGGTTTGCTGCTCCATTCGGATCGGGAGGCATACAAGCGGGATTTGCGGGATTACACGTTTCATTGCTTTGAGCAAGGGGTGGCGTCCCTGAAAGAATGGGACGCCATTACGGAATACGATTCGGAATCAGGAACCATCAATACACGTTTTGTCCTTCCCGTTCGCCCGAAAACCCGTGAGGAAAACCTGACAGATGTCCATTTCCGTCAGGTCAAAGCATGGGACGTCCATCATTTGGGTCTTGATTATTATAACCGACCTGATGCACGGATCGATGCGGTGAACGCTATGCGGTTCGCGGATGTCTGGCAAGGTAGAAAACAGCGGGCCGATGCGGCCCGGATGTATGTAGAGGCGACCGGCCAGGTGCTCCCTGCCCTGGATCGATCGGAGTCAGACATTGCCTCTATGGAAGAAGTGGTCGACAAGGCTGTGCAAGAGGGTCTCATCCATACGGTGACAATCGAGGATCTGGCATCTGCTCATGACAGCGGGGGGCGTCAGCTTTACACGATTCCGCTCGACCGGTCGGTCGATATGGCGAGGCAGGTACGGACGACTCTCGAACATGTTGAATCGATTGAGCAGGAAGAGGAAGAACTGGAGTGAGCTGGATGATCGAGAAAGAAAACCGGTGAAAATATTCTGGAAAGAATCAAGCACAAAATGGAAATATATGGTATAATTAAATCGGAATAGCACTGAGCGGTGAGCGTTTTGAACAAAAACCTCATCGCCCACTTATCAAAGGAAAGAAAGGATGACTCTATCACATGTCCAAACAATTTGCCATGTTGACCGCGACTCGACGCCTTGAGAATCATTTGTCACGGGAAAGCTACAATCTGACCAGGATGGCGGATAACGACCGCATTCCGCATTCCCTTTTCACAAAGAAAGTGGCGCATCACAATGAGCTGGTGGACGCATTGAATGACCTGTTCGCAAGCCTGACCGACAGTCCGACATCGAAGCTGTTTTCTTCGTATTTCCATACATCAGATGAAGGATTGGTGCCAGACATCGAATCTGAGGACGCACCCCCGTCTTTGGTCGTTCAGGAAGTGTTTGAATTTATCCCGCAACCGGCTGCCGAACCCGAGGTTCCGCTATGGAAAACGGAGGGTTACGAATCTCGTGAAAGCTGGCTGGCGGACAAAGAGGCGGAATTCGTCCAGTCTCCTGATGACCTTACCCTCGGGGTGAATGATGCGATGTCGAGGTACCGCGCCGAGCAGGCGCTCACAGAATACAGCGAGACGTCCGAGCGTGACATAGCGACGTATTTGCCGGAGGAAGACACCCCAGTGAGTGTGCTCCCATTAGATGAGGAAGACGAAGAATTTGGTTCAGACAGCAATGAGGTCACAGCTGCTGATTATAATTACCTGGATCACACGGTTGACAATGTCCGTGTAGACAGTGACCCCACTCAGATCGCCGGTGTGGAGACCGCGGTGGAGCGTTATGGCGAGAATGCCAGAAAAGGAACGGATATTGACGTTTCGAGCTATCTTTATCAGCCGGGAGGGTTTGTTATCGATGACCTGATCGATGATGACATCGAGCGACTCCATGCATCGGATCCTGTGACAGCTGAAAGTGGCGTGTAGACGGCCGTTCATGGCCAAAAAAAGAGAAAAGGGGTTCTGATTGCCATGAGTGTGCCAAGTTGCAAAGATCATCCATTATATATCGAGGAAAAGTCCGCGGATATTGACATGGCGGACTTCGTATACCAGTCAAGCACATCGATAGCAGTGAGTGACCTCGGAGACATGTCGGACATTGCCGACCTGATCGACCAGGAGATTGAGCGGGTCGGGCATCTTGGAGTCACAGAAAAGGGAGAGACTACGAAAAGAAGGAGTACGAGTGAATGACGATTTCGACGATTGCACGACCGAAATTCATGATGGAGATTGAAACGTGGAAGTTCGATTCAAAAAACTATCCAGCTTTGGCTGAGTATGCGGTGCTCATGCCGCCCCCGAGCCGACCGATTATCGGCAGGGAACGGGAAATGCGCCGATTGCTCGCTTCACTCAACCGAGCAGAATTGTCAAACGCGTTCCTGCTTGGGGACGCCGGTGCGGGGAAAACCGCCCTCGTCCAGGGTACGAGTGAACGGGATCGTGGCCGGATGTATGTCGAAGTGGATCTTGCCAAAATGGCGGCGAGTGAAAACGGGGAGGATGGTTCCGTCCAGATGGCATCCCGCATCAAAGCGCTGTTCGACGATGCCCTACAGTTTAAGCAGGACATGCAGGACGCGCAGGAGCTCCGTCTCCACAATGAAACATCATCGGAAGACGGGCCGAACAATCGCCGTCAAAAGAAAGAGGCGAAAGCGCCGGAGCTTGTCTTGTTCATCGATGAGTTTCATCTTCTCGTCCAGCTCTCACAGGCGGCAGCGCAAGCAATCAAACCGATATTAGCGGAGAGCGGGCGCCGCGGGATTAAAATCATTGCTGCGACCACTTTTGCTGAGTTCCATGAATATGTGGAGCACGACCAGGCACTTATGCAGCGTCTCCAGCGAATCAATATCCGGGAGCCGGAAAAAGCGACGGTGATCTCGATTCTCCAGTCCATCGCAAAATCCCACGGGGTATTCGATGAAATTTATGATCCGCAGCTGTTCGAATTGATCTATGAGCACAGCAACCGCTATGTGCCCGCTGATTCCCAGCCGCGTAAGAGTATCCTGATGCTTGATTCGATGATCGGGTGGTACCGCACGTATCCGTCTGAGTACAAGATGGACCGCCATCTGCTCGCCGAAGTCATTCATGACAGCACCGGTGTGCAGGTGACATTTGACATCGACGGTCGCCACATTGAACGTATGCTGAATGAACGGGTGTACTCACAGACGTTCGCCATGAAGACACTGGAGGAACGTCTGCAGATTGCCGTGGCGGATCTTCATGATAAGACGCGCCCGATTTCGAGTTTCCTGTTCACAGGGCCGACTGGTACAGGTAAAACCGAGACCGTGAAAGGACTTGCGCATCTTTTGTTCGGGGATGAGCGGGCGATGGTCCGGTTCGATATGTCCGAGTTTGCGCTTGAGAGCTCGCTTGACCGCTTCCGTGAAGAACTGACGATGAAAGTGTGGAACAAATCCCACTGTGTCCTCCTATTCGATGAAGTCGAGAAGGCAAACCGAGTCGTCACACGTTTGATGCTCCAAATGCTCGATGATGGTCGACTTTCAAACGCACAGGGGCGCGAGGTTAGCTTTTTGAATACCTACATCGTTCTCACGACCAATGCCGGTTCCGAAGTGTACCAGAACATCGCCCACTATGCACAAGATGAAGACGGGGCGGATGGTCTGGCGAAGTACCAGAAAGTCATTAGGCAGTCACTGATTAGCAATGAAGCGTTTGCCCCGGAGATCATCAACCGGATGAACGCGATCATCCCGTTTCAGCCGCTTGGACATAAAACGTATGAGCGCATCATCCTAAACAAGCTGCGTCGCCTGCAGGAGGATGTGTACCGGATTCACGGCGTGCAGGTCTTGATCCAGCCGGATGTCGTCGTCTATCTCGTTTATGAAGACAATGACATTGACACGAACACCGGGGGTGCGAGGGGATTGGTCGCACGGATGGACTCAGAGGTTATCGCTCCGCTTTCCCGGTATATCAATAAATACCCCGACGCAAAACACGTTGGCATTCACGTGGTGGGTGAGATGGCGTACCGGAACAAAAACATCCGGAAATCCGATGCCCATATTGAAGTGGGAACTGTAGATGCGAAACGGGCCCGTCGTTCGTAAACCTATTACGTAATATGTAATACGTTACCATTTCAGTAGATATGAATAAAAAGAGGTCGGCGCGTATGTCGTCGCCTCTTTTTTTCTACTAAAACGAACTTGAAATGATTTTGAAAATGCTGTCCATACAGCGAATTAGTGGTTGTATCAACAAAATCTTTGTGGTAGAATGATGATAGATTGATTGGAAGAAGTTGCCAATTATGGTGGCCGATTCAATTCAGGTGCAGGATAAAGAAGGAGGTTTCCATTAATGGGATTGTTTACGAAATTTAGTGGCGGCAAGTCGGCGAAGGAAGCGCCGGTCGATGCGGCACCCGTAAAAAAAGAAAAACGGTCAAAGGAAAAAAAGTCCTTATTCGGCGGTAAGAAGAAAGAAGCCACACTGCTTGAGCGCATGCAGCTTGAAGAATCGGTTGCAGCGGCATCCCTTGAGGTTGTACAGGAGCTTGCGGAGATCGGCGGCTCCGCCGTCAGAGAGCTTGATGAAGGGCTTTTGATTGTTGCCATCACAAACGACATGCTCCAGGAAGCAGGGCTTGATCCAGCGGGAGAAGAGTTCGGATCGTTCGCCCAGGCACTGCGCTCAGAGACGATTGAGTCGATTGCCCTTAGTGATGATCTGGCTGTGGGTGTGATCGGGATTATCCCGTCACAGGAAACCCTGATTTCACTGGATGAATTCGATTTTGTTCATGATATGGCGTTCAGGTGGGCCCTCGTTCCGTTTGATTTGAGTGACGATGACCGTCTGACGGTGCTTGATTCCACCGTTCACATTGACCGGCTCATGGAGATGTCAAACGATTCTGGTATTCAGCTTGCAATCAAAAACGGGGAAGTTGTGGAAAAGGATGGTGGTCCGGCCGCCATATCGTACGTGCAGGATTCGGACGAAGAGGACGATGAGCTGGACGACCCGGGATTTGAAGAAGAGGAAGAGGAAGAGGATGACGAGCTGCTGGACGACGGCTATGACCCACAGGACGGCGTGGAGGACGATCCGTTTGAAGATGAAGGGTTTGACGATGACGCCTCGTTTTCTGACGATGATTCATTTGATGACGCGACCGACAGCGGATATGAGGATGATTTTGAGTTAGAAGATGATTCTGATATGGATGAGCTGGATGATATACAGGATTCTGGAAGCTATGCCGAAGAAGAAGAAGAACTCCTGTCTGCCGAAGAGACCAAAGAAGCGATCAACCGCTTGGCGGCTCACGGGTTTAACAACACGGAGCTGAACCTGAACATCGACATGACGAAGTTCGATGATTACTTCGATTCCGTTTCAATCGCTCAGTTCGATGCAGCCCGCACCGATGACAGCGAATTGCAAAACGTGCTCTCCAAGCTCCGTCAGGATGCGAATGTGGAACTGAGCCGTTTCCATCAGGATAACGTCCAGTCGCTCCGCAACAAATTCACGACGAGCATGCGGGACATTCATAACAAACTGGTCGAGTCACTGGATCACAAAGACGAAAAAACGACTTATGGCCGCAGGCATTATGAAATCGAGGCAGACTACGATGACGTGATGGCAGATCTGGATCGACGGGTCGCCGGGGAAGTTGCCGAGATCAATAAATCATACAATGAATCCCGTGAAGAATATGCGGAGAACGCGAAACGGGAAGCCCTCGCCGTCTATGACAGCCGTTACCGTGATGAGCGGAACCGTAAGATTGACAGTGCGAAAGATCACATTCAGTCGGATGCGAAGACAGACCGTGACAACAAGCTCGGCGAACTGTACAGCGACCGCAGAACCGTGGCACAGCGCCTGTTTGACAAAGCAATGACTGCCCTTTTACAGAAGCTGCAGGAAGAATATCAGCATATCTCTCAAAAAGAGCTGCAGATGTACGATGCGTTCCGTAAGAGCATGGACGTTTACCTTCGTAAGCATTTTGCCGATGAAGTGCTGAGAGCGAAAGCGGAAGCAGAAAAACTCAAGCAGTCTCATGAAGCAGAACGTGTGCGTACCGAGTATGAGCAAATGCTTATCACGAAAACACGCCAGTTGGATGAAGCGGATCGTCAGGCAAGGGAGAACCTTCGTCAGCTCGAAGGTACTCACAAGGAACAGATCGATCATGTCAAAGCGGATTACGAGCGCCGGATCGAGCGTGAGCAGCGCGAGAACCAAAACCTGCGCGAGATGCTCCAGGATGCCAATGCGAGCAACAGCAAGATCGGCGAGCAGAAGGATAAGGAGGTTGAGCACCTGATGAACGTATACAAAAACGAGTCAGAAGCGCTGAAAGTTCAGCTGAAATATGCGAACGAACGAGCGAATACGGCCCAAAAGCCGATGAAGTTCATCATCGGATCTGTTGCAGCGGTCATGCTTGCGATGGGTGTCATCTTCGGATTCATGTTCGGAGCGAACTCCATACAGATTGCACCGGCAGCCACAGAGCCGCAAGGCCAGGAAAACCAGTCAGTGTCCTACCAGAATGAAGCACCATCTGCGGATGAAACGGACACAGAGTACGAGGAAGCCTCCTAACCAGGAGGAGAACAACAAAAGCGGGATCCCGACTCAGGGGTTCCGTTTTTTTGCGGGTTGTTTTATATGGAAATATATTCCTTTAACACCGAAATGTGATATAATCATATTATCTTCAAATCACTGATTGTACAGCGTTTTAATCATTATTTGATGTGAATATTCCGTACAAGAATACGAGAATGGAAAGGGTGGTTCGGTGGGTTTGCGAAAGAAGGAATCGAAAAACTGGGAGATTTTAAAAAACCAAGATTATAAAGACCGGGTGAAGAACCGGGAAGTCCATACAACACAGGCGATGGAGCGCGGAGAGCGCGGGGTCGTGGACAAACCGGTCAAAGAGCGAATCTTCGCTCTGGTAATCGCCGGGGTGTTTGGCGGACTAGGATTCCTGACTGGATGCATCGGCATGGTCCTGTGGGGATTCTATCAGTTCGTGGCAACGAGCAAAGGGTCATCCTTTTTGGACTTCGACATGAGCAAGATTCAGATCACGTCCAGCTGGCAGGTTTATACCTGGACAGGATTCGTGTTCCTGATGGCATGGCTGATCGCCAACGAAAAATTGATGGCGGGCTGGCGTTCAAAAAACAGCATGATTGATTCCACAGACATCAATACGTACGAAAACGACCAGCATATCATGCTTCCGGAGGAGATGCAGCGCATGTACGACTGGTTCCCGGACACCGGTGCCCACTCAAGCGTCCAGGTCTCAAGCATGCTCTCTCACATGATGCTCGACCGAAAGGGTTTGAAGCAAGTGGATGTGACCCAGCGCCACAAAAAAGATGTAAAAGAAGAAGGCGATGCGGTCCTTTATAAAGGGGAAGTCATTCATGACGAGAACGGGAAGCCCGTCACGGCCAAGATGCCTTTAATCGATGAAAAATTCGGCCAGGATCTCTTCACAGCGAGCGGAATCCCTGTGAGTGAAAAAGACATCCGCAAGCCGATCGACGTACGAAAAATCGAATACAACCCAGTCGATGAAACAGGCAACCGCAAAGACCGTGACAAACTCCCGTATGACACCGTTGCCGAACTAATCAATAAGGACTGGGAATTCCCTGAATACGAAGTGCAGCGACCGGCAGGAGCGTATCTCGTCGACACGGCTCCCGTGAACACAATGGTCCTCGCCATCACGCGTGCTGGTAAAGGGCAGACGGTCATCGAACCAACGCTCGATATGTGGACGCGCGAAAAGCGCAAGAACAACATGGTGGTGAACGATCCGAAGGGGGAACTCCTCGTTAAATTTTTTGTTCCCGCGACGATCCGTGGGTACGAAATCGTACAGTTCAACCTGATTAACCCGCTTAACACCGACATATATAACCCGCTCGGTTTCGCGGCGGAATCGGCGCGAGAAGGGGATTTCACAAAAGCGGCATCTTACATTGAGAATATCGGGGACATCTTCTTCCCGAAAGAGGGTGCCGATGATCCCATGTGGCCAAACGCCGCGAACAACGCTTTTAAGCGGTCTGCGTTCGGTCTGATCGATTTCTACCTGGAAGAAGAAAAACGGGCGCGTAAGCGTGCGGAGATTGAAGGGAAGCCCGAGAAGGTCTTGATGCAGGAACTTGATGACATGTGGGGCAAGGTCACACTCTATAATGCCTACCAGCTGTTCGTTGTGCTATCAGCCAAAAAGTCGACAGACCCATCGGTCATCAAAATCGACGAGGACGAAAACGTGAAAGAGAAAGACTTCCTGACCCTCTTCTTCGATGCGACGGCCAAGCTGCCACAAAACGAGATGAGAAAGCTCGTTCAGAATACCGATAACGCCCTCCGTGCGATGGCGGGGTCGGATAAGACGATCGCGTCCGTTTATGGGATTGCGCTTACCGCGATGAGCTTCTTCACGGATCCGACGATTTCAACCCTGACCTCCGGAAAACCGTCCCAGAACTTCGATGCGAAAGGGCTCAGCTTCCCGAGGCGCGTTGGTGTGCGGTTCGCGTCCGAGTATCTGGAGAAATACAAGCTGGTTGGTCTCCAGTCCGTCTGGAGTGCGTATGAAGATCCGGCATTTGAGAAACCGCTTGATAAAAAGATGTTCAGCCACACCCAGATCATTGACCGTGAGGGGTGGGCCCGGTATTTCTTTGACGGAAAGTTCAAGAAGCGCAAAAGCTACATCAAGCTGCAGGTCAAGAACCCGAAGACCGGGCTGCTCGTCCGGACGTTTTATTTCGAACTGGAACTGACGTACAAAACCGACCTGTCAGGCCGCCGTTACGTGAAAGACCCGGTGCTGAACAAAAAGATTATCAAAGACGGGGCGCTCCGGGAGCTGAAGTTTAACAAGCAAAAGAACAAGTTCGAATACAGGGATACGGTCGTAAAGCGCCGATACTTTGATCTTCTTGACGGAGACCGTAAGCAGGAGATTGTTGAGATTCCGGCGTTCAGCCAGAAGACCGTGAAGTACACCGAGCGGCCGAAAGCGATCTTTTTCATCACGCCACCCCACTTGATGAGTTATGCAAAACTGATTCTGATTTTGATTAAACAGATGGTGGATGTGAACTTCGAGAGCTCATATCTCACAAAAGAGAACCAGAAGCCGCTTTACAAGACGCGCTACATGCTCGATGAAGTCGGAAACCTGCAGTCAGAAGGAAACGGGATCCCGGCCCTGCAGACGATGCTCTCGATCGGGCTTGGTCAGGATCAGCAATTTACCCTCATTCTCCAGACGCTGCAGCAGCTGCGCGATGTTTATGGGGACTCAGTAGATAAGATTATCCAGGGTAACACCGAGAACATCGTGTTCCTGAAATCCACGGACGATTCCATGATCGACACCCTTGTGAAGATGAGCGGAACGACGCATGAATCCCGTGTCGACCAAAAGACCGTCACCCGTGACAATGAACGACTGCTTGCCAAGAACGAAGGGAAAATCAGCTACACGATGGCGACGAAAGAGCGCCCTGTGATCCAGTTCAATGACTTCATGTTCATCGAACAGCGGAACTCCATCGTGATTAAGGCCGGTGTGAGCCCGATCTGGAATCGGAACGAAACAGCATATCCGATGAGTTGGAGATTATTCCAGAACCAGATCAACTTGCCAGGGAAAAAGTTCTCCCTGCAGACGATTCCAACGAACTCAAGCGCGAAAGACTTTGACGTGAGAAAGAATCAGCCGGACTTTTTCAACATGCTGGAGCAGCGTCTGGAGCAGGCAAAGATGGCGGACATCATGAAACGGGCGTATCTCGATGCGTATGAACTCACAGAGACGGATCTGATCCGGCTTGACCAAAACGTCGTGGCCGATGACATCATGCATGCCATAAACGCCCAGATGTACAACATCAAACACCGCCCGGCTGGAGAGAGTCACGGAGAAGAAATGGATGACATGCCGGACATGGATGAATTCGGCAACATCCTGGATTCAGCCATTGAAAACACGGAAGTCGCACAGGAAGCAGCGAAAGCGCAGAGCCAGCAGGATACGCATCAGACCAAGCGCTATGCGGGAGGTCAGATCAGCCGGGAGGATCTCGTATCTATCGGCGGCCAGGTGAACCGTCAGCTGGATAAAGTCTTAGCTGTTGCGTATGCCGAGTCACAGAATTATTTCGAGGACGCCCCGGGATTCCGTGTTAACGAGAACGGGGAACTCATGAGTGATACCGGCGTGATGTACGTGCGGTCAAGCAGCGGAGCGGACCGGGATGATGTCGAGTCACTGGAGAGCGCCGAGAGGGATGAAGGCTCCCGTGTATACGGCGAGGGCGATTCGGATGAGGTCTTCTATGAAGTCACGGATGAATTCATCAAGTATCTTTCAGAGCTTGAATCGTGGCGTGATCTCGCCGGAGGTCGCTTCGAGCAGGGGGCGAAGCGGGCGTACCAGTTAAAGATGCAGAGCTAACACAAAAAATCCCATAAACAAGATGCTATTTTGTTGAATTGTTCCATCCACATGCTGGTTTGTTTAACAAATCCTGACATGCAAGAGGCTTCGGCCTCTATTTTTTATGCTATAATTAGGCTATGTAATTTGTTTTTAAAACGCTGTGTACAGAGCATAATGAGAGGGGTTTTGACGAATATGATAGGAACATTTAACGAGACGACGACCGACACGCGATACCGGGACATCGCCGAGTATGCAACGATGGTCATGCTCACGCACGTTATGCCGGATTTAAAGAAGCAGGGCATCACCGTTACCCCGTCTCTCATGCAGGAATTCCGTGATAAATGGCAGCGCGATGGCGCTCCGATGGACTTTACCCACATGAAAGCGAAACCGAGTGACTTTGTCCGACTGCTGCGCTCGACCGGCGCGACTTCGTTCGGGAAGCTCGATGCGTACCCGACTTTGGAAAAAGCGGTCGCGGACACCTGGGTGAAAAGCCGTGAAGAATACGACAAATTCGTTCAGGACGGAAATTACCTGCACGTTATCACCGATCCGGACATCCGGGCGAACATTTTAAACCAAACAAAAGAGCCGATGCGAAAAGCATTCTTCGTTCACAAAGGAAGATCGGCGCGGGCCTTGAACCCTGGCGAAGCGGTTACGTTCTATGACCGGACGGACGAGTCGTTCTCTTATGAGGCGACGGTGGCAGAAGCGAAAGCGGAATCCAAACAGACGGGCTTTGGCGGAGCGCCGGTATCCAATCCGAACCAAAAAGAGAACCCGGGCGCTCCTGCAGAACAGGAAACGCAGCAGGTCGACGTGTCTGACGAAGTGCTGCTCGGCTGGCACGGCGGAACGGTTGACGGTCGGGAATACAGAGGGCTCTCGCATATCATGGGGGCGTATTTAACCAAAGCGGATGCAGAGCTTGTGGCGAAAAACATTGATTCGAATCAACGTTTTGACTCTGAGCTTGCCTGGAACAGCGTGGAATTGCTCAAGCACATGCGCTCGAACGGCTATGATTTCAACGTCCGTGAAAACGGGAACCCAAATCAGATCGAAGTCCGCATGAATGCAGGCGAGAACATCAACGTCCGTGTTTTCGATCCGGAGGCGAACGGAAGCTACATCGGACGCGTGTACGATGCGTACAACGCCTATTACTTTAACGTAAAAGGCTCAAAGGCTGTGAAGGACTCTACCAAGTTTGAAGCGAGCGACTCGATCGCCCTACTTGATTACGTGACAGGGAACCGTACAGGAAAAGTATCTAAGTCCGTCAGCCGTGAGTCGAGTATTGTCCAGCTGAACGGTGTTGACCGCAGGAAGTCCCTGCAGGTACAGCCGATCAAAGGTCGCTATCGTTCACTCGTATTCAGCGGGGAAACAGAAGCGAGAGAGTACATCCAGACGGCGATTGAAGATGCAACGGCGGTCGTGAACGGCGAATTCAGGACCGAAGAACTGCAAGCCTTAATCGATACTGGATTGGACAATGAGGATGTGCTGATTACCGGTCCTGAATTTCAAGCCGAGCTTGAACAGCTGTACTCAAATGATGATGTCATCCGTGAAGCGCAGGAACGCGCGACGAGAATGGCCTTGCACAGTGAAGACGGCGGGCTTGACTACCTGAAATCGGTGAGAGATTCAATCGTTGGGGATTATGAGGGTGGGTTTAATCCGGCTTTCGTTATCGACCATATGCAGCAGACCGTGCGCGGGAACGAACGGGATGCAATGATGGCGGCTCTAAAAACCGTGAAGTACGATCTGGAGAAGATCCGGGGTAATGATTTTGCGGTCAACGCCATGAAAGAACGGTTAATTGCGTTTGATCCAGAAACGGCGAAGTCGATCGGCGAAATCGACCACCCGATGCTGAAACAGGCACTCACAACCGTACAGGAGACCCTGAAATCCGGAGGATTCGTCGGCGAAAACGGATTCGGCTCCGACCCTGATGTGAAAATCGACCAAAACGGCGTCATCCGCTGGGAAGCGAACCGACGCACCGGCTCTAAAAAGGAAGACCAGATGTGGCAGAAAATCAATGGCGAAATCGGCCAGGTCATGGTCCCGGATGAGTTTGGCGTGATCGCTACGAAATTCCAGGGTGGGAACGATTATGGGATCGTTCCGGGATATACGGGGTATTTCTCCTTTGACGGGGACTACGATGACCGCATGAAGCGTTTCCGGGTAAAGGGGTTCGAACAGCACTTAAACGAGCAGCTGCGTGCGAAAGTGACACACCAGATGACCCGTCCACTGGACCCGTCAATCAATACCATTCCAACGGTGCTTGATGCGAGCGGAATCAACGGTCTGTATCACGGCGATGTGTACGGCAAGCGCATCGAACTGGACTTTATGGAAACAAATCAGTTGAATCATAATACGAAAACAGCGATTTTGCAAACTTTGTCGAATCGTGTGCGTTTTGATAATCAGTTCTCCGATTACGCCACTACAAGCGCTGAGACCGCGGCGAACCGCGAATACGGAAACGAGGATGACGTGTCCGCGTTCAGCTACTGGAAAGTAGCAGGCGAGACGAACATGCGGGTGCTCGATAAAGACATCGAAAACTATGCCGATACGACGATGACTGGAACCGGCAAGACGCAAGGATTGATCTGGTACCTGACAGATGGAGCTGAGGTCAATAAAGACGGAAGTGTGACCCCGTCAAAAGGAATTCTGCAGGAAGACGGCACGTATGCACCGGATAAAACGGCACTTCAAAAGCTGCCGTACTTTGATAAAAAGTCCTACAATGCGTGGGATCGGAACCAGATGTCGTCCAATCAGCTGATGACGGCCTTAAAGGTCGACGAAAACGTTCATACGGCGCTGATGTCCTTTGGCGGCTGGACTTTTGATGACAGCTATGCCGTCTCCAAAGAGTTTGCGGAGCGCAACCGGGTGTTTGGTTCTGAACCAAACGACCGGTCGATGCACCAGCTTGACGAAGTTCTTCGTTACCTGGATGAGTACGAGAACATCACCAAAGAGGAAGTGCTTTACGGCACGGGGATGATGTGGTCGGATGACGTGCTGAAAGAAGGCGGCACCCTCCGCCAGAACTGTCTTGCAGAAGACCGCACAGAGCGGGCGAACGCAAGAGAAGCCTATCAGGCGTTTTTGGAAGAACATGGCCGTTTCCGTCCGTTGCAGCGCGGCGATAAGCTGTCTGACTTCGGCGGCAACAAAGGGACGATCGGCATCGTCATCGACCGTCACATGAAGCTGGAAGAGGCAGAAAAACAAGGTCTCGATAAGGAAGTTCGTTTCATGAGAGCCAACCCGAAACTGGATGTTGTGAGTGCACCGTACTCGATGCTCTCCCGCCACAATGCAGGGGTCGTCAAAGAACTGATGGACGGCGAAGTGCAGGATCTGGTTGATCCGGATACCGGTGAGGTCTTCAAAGGGGCGATGGGTCGCCTGAACATTATCGTGACCGACATGAAAGTCGATGACAAAACCCATGCGTACACACGCGAGGACGTTCTTGAAGGGAAAGGGAGAAAAGCGAGCGGTCAGCTTGCATGGGCGCTCCAGTCCAAAGGAGCGAACGGCATCCTGGATGAAATTTACGGCCGGAATGATGCTGCCTGGAGCACATACCGTGAATACCTGATCGCAACAGGTCTTGATATGAAAGCAGACGGGACGATCCTAAACGGGTACACCCCGCACGCAGGCGAGGAGCGCAACCATTTCTCCCATGAATCCAATGTGGAGTCAAGTGAGTTCCTTGAGCAGATCAAAAACCAGGGTGGATTCCTCGATGTGCCGTTTGAAATGGAATTTAAGACAGGTGAGAAAACCGAGAGCATCCCGGTGTTGTCGGCATCACTCCGCCAGAACGTGGAGCTTGTCGACGGCTCGATGAGACGCTCGGATTTCACGAATCATTATGCGAACATCTATGACGCGATCGGCGAGTACAAAGCGGCTGATACGGATGAGTTCAGAGAAAAAGCCAAGGCGAAGGCGCAGGATCATTTTGACAAGATCCAGGCGACGATCATTGACCGCCAGTTTGACGGCGGGCACAACGGCAAGCACAGTTTCATCCGGGACAAGATCATGGGTAAACGCATGAACCACTCGGCAACAGGTGTGGCGATTGTTGATCCAAGGCTTGACATCGGGCAGGCTGGAATGAACCAGGCGATGATGGATGCGCTTGATGCAAAAGAAGGCGACGTCGTGATGGCGTTCCGTGACCCTGTCTGGCGGGATGGCGCGATCCGCGCGATGACGGTCGTCAGAGACGATTCCGTCCACGGGATTGCGATCAATCCGATTGCCGATAAGTCACATGACATGGACTTTGACGGCGATACGATGGGAATCATGAAGTTTGATTCCGATGCGGCAAACAAAGACCTGGTCGAGAAATTCTCCCACTGGGCGAATATGATCGATAAGGGGTCAGGAAAAGACGAGCTGTACTTCCAGACCGGAATGGATCTTGCGAGTGCAGAGGCGAGAGCCGAAAAGCTCGGGGATGATGTGCCGAAGAAGCTCTACGAAAAAGCCCAGAAGAATGCGAAAAGTACGAACCCAAGGCTTTTGAAGCAGACGCAGCGTGATCTGAATGATTACAGCCACAAGCTGTTCCGTGAGCACGGCTTCGGCGGGGATTATGTATCGTTTGAGAGTGATGAGACGGTATTTGCTTCCTTCAAACAGATGGTCGACAACGGGGCGAAGGGAAGTCCGAAAAAGCTCGAAGACTACAAGAACTATCACACCGGCAAGAAGACCCAGCATGACGCCCGGGAGATTCAGTACGCAACCGGTGTTAAGTCCGATGACACAGGTCTGGCCGGTGCGTTCAGCCAAAAACTCGTTTCGATCATGCGGAACCAAGACATCACAGCGGCGCTTGAATCCATGTATCCGCTCACGCAAGGGACGCTCCAGATCAAGCATGACGCAGATCACGCACGAACGGTGAATGAGATACTCACCGATGACATGAACAAGACGTTCCGTGGAAAAGATGCGAAGAAACCGAAGCGCAAGCTCACACCGAATACGTTCAAGGCACAGCTGACCGACATCATGGAAAACAAAATGAAGGTTTCGGTCAATGAGACTTACATCCAGGCGGTGACAGACACGCTCACGCACAACGGTCAGATTTTGTCGCTCAAGGACACGATGGCCATCAAAGGTTCACCGATGGACCGCGTGGCGTATGGCGGCGGGTATGAGGAACTCAAGAATCTGGCAAAAAACAAGGAATCCCTGCTCACAGGAGAGCAGAACCGACGCTTTGCTCCGTTCTCCATGCGGGATGCAGATGAGAAGACCAAGCTCGCGAAGAAAGACACGCAGCGGGTCGTCAAGCCGATGGTCAAAACTCCCGAAAAAACAGAAGGGTTGGAGCAATCCGCCCCGCTGATCGAAGAGGATGCAGGCATCGCGCTTTAATCACAGAAATGCAAGAAGGTTGGCTGGGTAAAACCAGCCTCCTTTTTTACACTTTTTAATTTCCATATTATGTCATATTAGTAAATATAAGGTTATTATTAGCGGTCATATGATCGCCAAAAGTTGATGAAAAAGTCGTCAAAATGTTGTGTATGTAAGCATTTATTCGTGATATACTGAATAGGAGGCGCTTTTCGCACCCTTTATTCTAGTCACGGATAATGTCTTACTTCTTTTCTTAGATTTTAATCTAAAGGAGTGGCTTATCTGATGGTGAAAATGATGCGGAAAGACCAGGTGGCAAAATTATCTCCGGAAAGTCGTATAAAAAACAGTTACGAATCCCTGTATTACCGGGCGGGTTCCGGGGATCCTGAGTCCGATGAAATCGTGAAGGGTGAGATTCAGCAGTCGTTCAGGCGACATGGCGTGATCCTGCATGATAAGCCGAGCGAACGCGAGCTGCGTGACATCATGCTGGATGCCTACAAAAAATCGACCCAGGAACTCGGTGGCGAGAATCTTTCTCCAGAATGGGAGGCGAACCTCACGCGCGAGTTCGACACGTTCACACGGAATCATTCCACTTTTTACTCAACGACGTTTGATGCGTATGAGCGCAAGTACAAAGGGGAGCCGGTCGATTTTGCAGCGGATGTCGACCGGATGATTCAGGAAAACAATGGTGTGGATCCGTTCCACAATGAACCATCAGAAGCGGACATCGAGGCGATGCACCGTGAGAAACTGCAGCAGTTCACTCGGAGCGGTGAAATGAAAGCTGCTGGTTTGTCCTATGCCGGTCACGCACCAGGCGTAAGGACGCAGGCAAAGCGCTCCTATCAGCAGGTTAAGCTCGAAGAGGCCGCAGCTCGGGACGTAAAAGGTACGCAGTACGACAAGCAGTATGACCGTTACGCCCGTGAGCGCGGCCATACATACCAGAAAACGACGGCCGGGGACGATTACGGCTTTGACGAGCGGGACTATGAGCTTGAAGATGACGGTCCGGAATTGTAAGATGCAGCAGTCAGTGGAAAAAGGATGGGGTGTCTGTTTGGACGCCTGACAGGGGGGTCACGCACATGAGTGCAGACAGAAACGAGGAAAAAGAGAGAAGCGAAAATCCGTCAGAGGAAACGAGCGAGCACGTGCGCAACCAAAATTATATCGAAGCGATCGCCTCAAAGCGGACTGGTGTCCATAAGGATACGGTAAAAATCGTGTTTGATGCGGCGTGGGACGCGATATGCGAGGTGTTGGAAAACGGGGATGAAGTGAAGCTCCACGGAAAAGGCAGCTTTTATCTATCGAAACGGTCTTCCCGCGTGGGGCGAAACCCGCTCACAGGCGAAGAGTATGATGTTCCGGAGCGTGAAGCGATGGCGTTCCGTACAAGCCCAGCGTATGCAAGGCGTCTCCGTGAGCGCCGCAAAAATGCGAGCAGAGATGCAAAGAACGATGAATCATAAAAAAGAAACCCCCTCGCTGGATGAGCGAGGGGGTTTTGTGTGGCATCAGCCACGTTTATGCGTCAAGGATATACCGGACGAGATCCAGCACCTTCTGTGGGTCTCTTGCCGTTTCCCGTGTCACGACAGAATCCTCACGATCGACCTGGTGCATGATGTCATAGATAACGGTCGCTTTCGTCTGGGTGCTCGTATGGACGTTGTGGTACGCCGGATTGCTGAACAGGTATTCGATAAAGTGCGGGAACGATTCTTTGAAAATCGTTTTATACTGCCCGCCGAATGAGGCGTATTCTGCTTTGCGCTGGCGTTCCTGTTCGGCCATCAGCCGTGAGCGCTCTTGGAGCTCGATGCGCTGCCTTTCCGCATGTTTCTGGGCCTCCACGTCCCGGGCGAGCTTTGCCTGACGCTCCTGCTCCTGAATGCGGGCCATTTCTTCCTGGCGTTTCTGTTCTGCGATCTTTGCCTGTCTTTCCTGTTCCGCACGACGGGCTTCGGCTTCCATGCGAGCCTTCTCCCGGGCATCGGCGTTGAGTTTGATTTGGCGACCTTCCCGCTGGACGAGTTCGACCGACGGGTTTTGTTTGAACAGCGTGAGCAGCTGGTTCAAGTCCTGCGGGGACAATCGCCATTGATTTTCCTTCATGAGCTCCACAGCGGTGTTCCACGCGTGCAGTGTCTCGTTGACCATCGTGTGATCAGATTCTTTGACCTTCCGGGTCTTCGCCCCTGAAATCAGTTTCGGGAACAAGAGCTTAAACCGGCTAAAGTCCGCGAGCTCCGGGGTGAACTCCCCGAGCAGGGGATAGCGGTTCACGTTCGCTTCAAACGTGGCTCTGATCTCCTCCCAGCGCTTTGCGCGGCGGTCGGCGTCGATGTCTTTCTTTAATTGTTTGATGTCCCCTTGTGCGCGTTCCAGTTCGTTAAAGGATGCGCCTGCAAGCCTTTGGTCGAGCGTTTCAAGAACCTGGTCACGCACGTTGTTCATGTAAGATTTGATCGCTTTGCGAGACGTTTCGATGTCACGCACGAACCCGGACACCTGAGCCATCTCTTTCAGCTGCTGGTCCAGCACTTCGTCATCAATGTCCTCCAGAAACGCGTCTTTGTCTTCCCTGTAGCCTTCGAGTAGGGTGTTCGCCGCGTGAACCCGGAGCGGGATTTCCTTCAACACAGCCTGAAAGCTGGATGTTTCCGTGATGGCCGGGGTGAGGTTGACCTGGGCGATGGCGGTCTGAATCGGCTCGATGGCGCCTGAATGGTCATGGCCGTTTATTGGTTTCGCGTCGAGTATCATGTAAAAACCTCCTGTTTTTCTTCGTGAAATTAATTGAAACCTCTGGACGTACAGCGTTTTTGTCTATTTTTAGTATACCATACAAGCGTTTGTTTAACAATGAATTATCGCACCATTCCGCTGGATGTTCAGCGTTTTTCGTCACTCTTCGCGGTGGAATTGCTTCTCCACGATGACATAATCGTATTCAAGATCGGACGGCGCCAATGCTTTGACGATCTCTTCGACCTCATGGTCGTGTACTTCTTCATCAAAATCTGCGATGAGCTCCCGTTCGGTTACACCTGGGTCTCCTGACGCCGTAACAGCAAATAATGCGTACTTGACTCGCATGGGCATGATTTTGGCTCCTCTCCATCTTGCAGTCACAGAAAAAAAAGGGGAGAATGACTACCACCCCTTGAAAAGGCTTTCAAGTTGTTCCTGCATTGTTCCTTTTTGGGCTCAAATTGTTCCTTTTTACCCCAGATTTGTTCCTTTTTCGCTCATTTTTCTTGGGTTTTCCGCCTAAAATTTCATGTTTCCAGTGTGCAGCTCTCGATGGACACACCTTCGTTTTTTGTGATTTCTCCCCTTTTGTTCCTTTTTCACGCGAAATGTCCCTCGGATGTCCCTCGTTTTTCACGCCAAAAAGGAATGACTGAATCCTTATGCATCAAGGGCTCAGAGAAACGTGTTCCTTTGTTCCTTCTTTTTTAAATCAAAGACTATTAAAAAAAATATATATATAAGCGTGTTACACATATAAAGGTTTCTCGAAAAAACCAGGAACGGAGGGACATTTGGAAAATCCTGCAGATTCCGGGGCGCATAGGTGTTGAAAACTCCCACAAAGGCAAAAGCGTGCTCCTTGGAGGCCTTTTGCGCGCTTGTTTTAGCACCCGGCTCTCTTTCTATTCACATCCAACTGAAATGCTCTCTTAGGCCTCGTGTGCATGCTAGAGAACCTATTGCTGTGACTTACTGCCGTCTTTAAAAAAAGAACCCCCGAACCGGATTAGGGTTCGGAGGTCATCCGTTCTTTATGGCGCGACTGCGACCGGCTGGGCCTGGTTGAGCTTCGCTGCGTCGTTCAGCGTGCGCATGAAGGCGGTGTTGACCGGTGTCTGGAACATACCTGCGTGCGAATCACTCACCGAGCGCATTTTCGTTGCACGGTGCGAGTTGATGATGTATTCGGACTTTTTCGCGCGGGAGAGCGCTACAAACATCATTCGCATGGATTCCTGTGAGGTGGCACCGCGTTTCGTTTCGTTGAACAGAACGACCGTGTGGTCGAATTCAAGCCCTTTCGTGCCGTGGATCGTAGACAGTATGATCGGGCATTTGTCATAATTCGGTACGTCTTTTTGTTTACGGATGAACTGATCCATCGCGTTCTTTCTTGTTTCCATGCGCAAAAGCTGCTGAATCAGGAAGCTGCCAATCTGGTGCTTGTTGACGTTTCCTTTGCGGTAATCGCTCAGCCATGCGTTCCATTCAAAGCCCTGCACGACCGTTTTGACGTTTCGGACGATGAAGTCATAGTAAAACGTGCTCTGCTTGCCGGATGCCCGTTTGAATTCTTTGTTTACGAACGCATCGGCGTGACGCTCGATTTCTTTCATGTAATGCTGGTGTGTCGGGTCAAACGAACGCAGGTCGTCGGCTTTTGCCCGTGCGAATCGGGAGAGAAGCGTCATTGGCCGCTCGTTATTGGACATGATGTTCGTGATTTCGATGTGCCCGAGGTTGTGATCTTTCAGGATCTCCTCAATCACTTCGCCCGCTTCCAGCACTTCTTTTCGTGTCCATCCCATGATGGCGACCTGTTCACCCTTTTTGACGCGGTCGATAAACCATTTCTTAAACTCGGCGTCATGATGAAGGAAGTCCTTCACGCCTTCCGTGTAGTCTTTTAGCGTACCTCCGGAAATTTCATTGTTGCCAATCGTGATAGCATCCCGGACGGACTTTTCGTCAGGAGAGCTGAAATTGGACGATTTGAGCTGGATGTTGGCGTACTTATTTGCATCGATTACCTGCAGGAACTGGTTGGCGTACATCAGAATCTCTTCGTTCGAGCGGTAGTTCGTCTCCAGTTTGTGGCTCGTAAATACGTTTGACGCCTCAAGCGCGTTCATGTAGCGCGGGTCGGAGTTCCGGAACTCATACAGCGTCTGGGAGCCGTCCCCGATAATTAAAAGCTGGGAACGATAGTGAAGCGTCAGCTCCAAGAGCAGGATGTACTCGAACGTTGAGATGTCCTGTGATTCATCCGTGATGATGTAGTTCAGTTTCTGGTACACATCCGGAATGTTCAGCTCCCCTCCGCCGTTTAGGAGCATGTGGTGAATGATGATCGGCTCCAGTTCAAGCGTCGTTTGCTCGACCGCGTCTAGGACGTGGCTGCACATTTTCAGATTTCCTTCAACAAGGTTGGATAGGCGCTTTAGCTCCTGCTGGAGATTCACACGCTTGAATCCGGTTTGGTCGAATTGCTCAAGCCTCATGGCGAAGTCATCGATAAATGTTTTAAGTTCCGCCGCATCAAGACCCAAGTCCTGAAAATACTGACTTGCCGGGTTCAAGAGACGAATCGAGTTCGCTACCGTCGAAGGCTGGGACAGGGATTGCGCCGGGAACGTTGCCGAATAGATCGTATGAAACATGTTGGCAAGCGTTTCGGAGCGGACACCCGGGAACCGGTTGTTGATGTTGATTGCCGCAACGTTCGTAAAGCTCAGAACGAGCACTTTGTTTAAGTCTTCACCCTGATCTTTCAGGTAATTGATCCGGCCGATGAGCGTATGGGATTTTCCGGAGCCTGCTCCGGCCTGACCGATGACAAGCGGGTCAGTCGTCGTGACGATGCGCTTTTGTTGCGTCGAGTAGTTCGGGTTTTGCTGCATCGCAAGGTCAACTACCTGGTTTTTCGGCTCAAACTGGTACAGGCTTCCGCTGTTGCGGATCTCCTCCAGTTCGTGCAGGCGCTGAGACAAGAGCAGACGAAGGCTGTGGCGGGCGATGTCATTGATCGTGCGCTGATCGCCCAGATGTTCTTTCAGCGTTTGATAGATCGAAGCCAATAAGTCTGTTGTAATCAAGTCGTCCTCGATTTCATTCAGTAAATCAATGTGCTGGACGAACGTGATGAGTGCGTTATCCAGGTGTTTTTGCGTGTGTGGGTAACTCGCTTTCTTCGCTTTCAGCTCGTTCATGCGCGCGCTGAACGCTTTTACGAACGTGAGCAGGGTCTCTTCCGCTTGGTGTGTAATCGTCATCGCCTGGTTGGTCAGTACGTCACTCATCGACAAATCTCCGATTGCAAGGGAGAGTTGGTGATCCGTGATACCTGGAAGGTTCACCTGTGCATTGCCGATTACTTCGTCCAGGTGCTTGTTCAGTTCCTCGTTCAATGCATAATAGTCATACTCGACCGTGGATTTTTCTTTAAGACGGGCAATGGACACCACACCCTGATCCTTTGTGACTTTACGGCCGCCGCGGATGCGGTGATTGGCGAAAATCATATCGCCGTCTTTTTCCATTCCGTCAAGCACCGTTGCAAACAGAACATAAATGTCCGCTTGGCCTGCCACCTGAGATTCCGTTTGAACATGGCCCGATTTCAGCTGGCGCTTGTTCTCACGGGCATACAGGCGAATGGACTGGATGACCGGTCGCGCATATACAGTCGCTTTCTTTCCGTCGATCGTCCCGCTGGTGATTTTCGTCCAGATGGTCTCCAGTGCGTTCAAATTGTACATCCCGATGGATTTCGGAAAGGTAAGTGCAGCTGGTGTTCCGGAAGACAGAATCGGATGCAGGATAACGGGTGGAATCATGGAAGTTAAATTGTTTTCAAACTTCCGGAACACAGAATCCTTGTCTTTCGTGCTCTGATGGAAGAAGTTGCCGAACGTCTGGCTATTATGGCGCTCAATACTTTTGAGGGCCCCTTCGTTTAGCGCTACGTCCCCTAAAAGGCGGCGGCTCTCTTTGATAAACAGGTTGATTGTATCGGCGGCTGCACCAAACAGTCCGGTTTTACGCTTGCCGTTTCCGGTCATGTTTTTCGAGAAATATTTGGCATCTACTTGTTTGTTCAAGGCGATGCTGTGGTTCACCTGTTGAATTTGTTCGTTCAGATTATCAGAAGTGGCATCAATTACGATTGGCATGTTTATACCCTCTTTCAAATAGGATTTTTAAGGTCTGCATGATTGATTGGCCTTGTGTGCGGCTAATGGGCACACGAGGCCGTATTTTTAAACGGCACCCTCTGCAGGATGCCGTCACTAACGGGTTTATGGGTTTACAACAAATCAAACTGCGTGTCGTTCGGATTGTCGAGAATGGCGTTTTCAATGTGTTCACGAATTGTCCGCTCTGCCGGGCGCCCGTTGGATGCCGGTGTGAAGGACTGGTCAGCCAGTTCACACAGTACATCGTTGGTGTTTGCCTGATCGATGTCGATATGGCTCGGGGAGAACTGCAGGTCTTTGCGGTTCGCCTGCGCTTCCTCGACCAACTTGTTGTATTTCACGGCGAGAATTTTCGTATAATCTTCTTTCTGGATCGGCGTGAAGGCGATGAGCTTTTCAAAACGGTTCAAAAGCTCTGTGTCAAACGAAGACTGCAGGATGCGGATGATGTCCTCGTTTGTGCGCTCAGGCTCTTTTTCCTGCATGAATCCGACCGACCGTTTGCTCATGTCAATCACTCCCGCGTTGGTCGTCGCAATGATGATTGTGCGGGTAAAATCGATCTCTTTATTTCGGTTCGTTTTCACGACGCCTTCATCGAGCGCCTGCATGAAAAATCGCTGGATCTCAGGATGAGCCTTTTCGAATTCGTCCAGAAGCACCACCTGGTACGGATTGTTCTCAAGCGTGTCAAACGGCAGCTCTTGTTTGGAATCACTCCCGACGTATCCAGCGGATGAACCGATGATGCGTGTCATGGAAGCCGGGTTGGAATATTCGGACATGTTGATATACACCATGCGTTCTTTCGATCCGAAGACCGCCTCGGTTACTTGCTTGGCGATTTCCGTTTTTCCCGTGCCGGATGGTCCGGCGAATAAGAAGCTCACCGGGCGCTTGCGCTTTGCCAGGCGCAGACCGAGGCGTTTTACTGCGTCGACAACAGCTGTTTTTGCCGCTTCCTGTCCGATAATTTGGGTGTTGAGCGTCGCTTCCAGGAGATCCGCGTTCTGCTCGAACATTTTTTCATCTCCGGTCAAGAGGGAGAGGGCGGACTGTTTCAGCTGCTTCACGTTGACTACAGGGCGCGGCTGAGCCGTGATGATGTGCTGGAGGCTCGGATTGGTTTTCGCCTCCTCCTGCAGTTTGATGCGTTTGATGCGGGCATCCGCCATCGCTTTATCGATCAGCGTGATTGTTGAATCCGGTCGGTGGGAGCCGTACTGCTTGTATTCATCCCCGATTGCGACAGCGTGCTCGATTACACCATCCGGAAGAATGACTTTGTGGTGTTTCTGAAACGCGTCCCGGATGTTCAGGATGATCTCGACTGTCTCTTCCGGGCTCAGTTCCGGAACCTGTACGTCTGACCAGCGGCGCGAAAAGGCCGGGTCTGACAGGAATGTGACGGCTTCCTGGTTGGTGGTCGCCCCGATAACGCGCAGGTGTCCGCGGCCGAGGGCCGGTTTTAAAATCTGCGCGAGCTTGTTGTATGTCGGGTTGGATTCGGATGACCCCATGATTTGGTGGATCTCATCGATAAAGAGAATGGCCTTATTTTTCGGATCCTGAGCGAAGTCGATGACCTGGTACAGTTTCTCTTCCAGCTGGCCGACAAAGCTCGCACCGCTGACAATCTTCCCAAGCGGTAGTTCATAAAGCGTGACGTCTTTCAGGATGCCGTTTACGATCGGGTCGTCGTTTACAATCCGACGGGCAATCTCTTCAACGATTTGCGTCTTACCGACACCTGCAGGGCCTGTAAGAAGCGCGTTCGGTTTCTTTTTGGAAGAAAGGACGCTCAAGACCTGCATGATCTGTGCGTCACGGAACAGGGCTTCTGAGAATTCGCCCTTTTTGGCAAGCTCGTTGTAATTGACGAGCAAGTCCATCTCTGCGCCGTCTTTTCCGTTTTTATTCGATGAGGAAGGGGCCTGGCTGACCGAGACGACTGCACCGCCTGCGTTAGATGTAGAACCTGTACCGCTCCCGTTTCCATTTCCGTTCGGGTCTTTCTTTCCAAAATCGTGAATTGAAGCCATGCGCAGCGTGTCGTGTTTCCCCATTTTGATTGTGTTTTCCATTGAATAATCTCTCCCTTATTTTTTGATTTGAAATGTTCCGCAGAAATAGCAAACGGTTCTATGGATTTGATTGCGGTGCGCATCAAGCGCACCGCTGTTCATGCATAAAGCGTTTCGAGCAAGTCAAGTTTGTTGATGCTGACGCGCTGGCAGCTCGACGTGTATTCATTGATGAATCGTTCTACCGAGCCGTCATTTGGTGTGGAATACACGATGTCCATCAGTTCGTCTTCTGTATGGCGAGGCTCCCCTTTGAAAAGCAGGATGTTTTGGATGCGGTTTATCACATACATCGTGGGTTGGAGCATTTTGGATTCAGCGGCTTCTCTTAATTTGTGTACTCGGATTTCCTGGAGCATGAATTTTTCTTGCTCTGCCATGATTCCAAGTATTTTGGTCGGTCTGTAATACGACGCGATTTCTGCCGTGAAATAGTAGCGCGTGTAAAGATTCACGCTGGCCTTCTTGAAATCCACAACGGCCATCTTGATGACTGCGTGGTCGAGCTCGATTTTTTCGTTGGGTGCATAAACGCTTGCAAATACCAATCCGTATGTGTACCCATTTCGTCTGTTCGGCTCAAAGATGTCCACCAAGACCCCTTCAAACCCTAACCGTTGTTTTTTGTACGGCCGTAACACCTCTCTAGTATCCATCTCATAAGCAACCCCCTGTTTTGTGTATTTGTATTTGTTTGAGATATAGAGCCTCATCGTGCTCATGCCAAATAGGGAGCAGTATATAGACCGCTCCCTGGTTTTACAGATTTACAGAAGCATGCGCTTACGAATGCCGTAATCGCCCGCTTTTATCATTTGTTCACGGAACTCTTTCGCCCACTTTTCAAGATGCTTCCATCCTCTCGGATCCATCGACATCGGCACGTAATACGTGTTCTTCACGCTTGCCTGCGCCTGATCCCAGCGGTGGCCTCGGGACAGCGAGTATCCGAAGTCCGTAATCATAAAATTGATCTGGTGAGAATAGTTGTTTTTCTTGTTGAATTCATCCAGCATGTCGATCTTGCGCCACACCTGCTCAAAATCCGTTCCGCCCGTAACTTTCGGGATGCCCAGGAATTGCTTGTAGATGTCAGAAGTCGACCGGTCTTTCGTTTTAAGCAGGGTCGTCTGGCTGACATAGTGGCTGAAACTCGTAATGTACAGATTGCAGTTGATGCGTTTAGTCAGCATAATCAGATTCGTGACCGCATCCCGGTACTGGGATTCTGAAATTGATCCTGACGTGTCGAGATAGACATGAATGTCGGGGCGATACAGTGTCGTGGTCAGTTTCCCCGGCAGATTGATGTCATCGGGCTTCCGGCGATTCGGACGCATGTACGAGGTCGCATGGCTCTTGTAGGTGTTTTGTGTGACCTGCTTTGTGACCTGAGACCCGATCACGCGTGCCATCATGCCGAGCATCTGCTGTGCCGGGATCGGCTTTCCGCTGAACGGCTGTACTTTTGCCCGAACGATGTCCTGACCCTTTCCGGCGGCGCTTGTTGACTTGTTTCCTCCGCCGATGCTCCGGTTCATGGCTTTTGCTGTCATGAGCTTTTTATTGGAGACAAAACGCATGCTTTTCTTGGCGTTCAGGGCCTTCTCAAAAACATCCCAGTCGTTCTTGATGTCCGCAGGCTTTGCGTGTGCGTAGTTTTCAAGATTTAGGATGATGATGTTCTCCGGCATATAAACCTGGTACAGATTTGACGGCTGTACGGTAAGCGCCCCTGGATTTGTCGTGTTTTTCTCGTATTGGCTCATCACGTACAGGATGATGCGGGTGAACGACAGTGCGTCCTGTTCAGCCTGAGACGCTCCGCCTCCGTTCGGCAGGAAAAGGCCAGCTGATAGATCGCTTGTCAGGTCGACTTTATCGAAGTCGGCGAGCAGTTTATTTACGTTCTTGTCAATCGGCTGCTGCGCCTGCCAAGCCTGCACATAATTCTTCACCTGCTGTTTGATGTCTTTGAACACATCCGCTGTCTGGACCGTCATGAGCAGGTAATTATTAAACGGGCGGTCGTGGATATACGCCGTGATGTTGGCGAACCAACTTATTGCATTGGTAGCGTCCGGCTGGGCGAGAAATGCTTTTGCCGTAGGGATCACATCGACTGAGGCGGAGTATCTCACGATTTTTCCCGCCTTTTGGGACGGAATCGGCAGCTTCATGCGAGTGAGCGCTTCGACGCCGAGCTGTTCTTCGAAATACCAGTCATTCGGGGCGTGATACTGGATTCCCTGACGGTAGATTTCTCCGAGCTGGTCTTGTAGCTGAACGTCAAGAGTCGGGCTCGTCCACAGATGCATGATGCCGTTGAACAGGGTGTCCTCGTCGATTTGCTGCGCGTTCCCGCCCGAATTGTCTTCGATGACGACCGGATGATTGGCATTAATCGGGGCGTACATTGGCTTGATGTAGCGATCTTTGATGTGGTCTGTGACTTTGTCCTGGTATTCAGTCGAGCTTTTATTCGCGTTGATGTCCGGCAGGATGTTAAACGGGTCGTGATAGAGCACCGCCGGTTTTTGATTTCGGATCTTGATTGCCATAATGAAGTCCCCTTTCGGAATTTGAATGATTTTCACTCTGTTAATCGGAAGCGGGCCGATGTCTCCACCCGCTTCTGATGGGTATTAATTTTTTTTCGTCAGGTAAAAAACAAACCCTCTGAGTGCTATCCTCAGAGGGTTCTTGGTTCTGATTCAGCGTGCGATCAGTCTTGCTCCATCACGGATTGAATCATGCCTTTCCATTGGTTCATGACCGGCGCGGTGCTTGAAAGCATCGCCTGTACGGCAGTCTGTGCCACTTTCGTTGAATCCGGAAGAACTTTCATCAAATTCTGGATGGCTTTATTGTCAAACTGTGTGATGTGATGCGGCGCGTTCGCCATGAACGCTGTCACAGCCTGATTGTTGTTGATTTCTTTTGTGCTGGCCACTTCCGTCAGCCACACAAGAGTGTTCAGGCGATCCTTTTCACTCATTGTGTCGATCAACTGCTCGACATCCGGCACGTTTTGCGCGCGGCTCAGCGCGTTGATGACATCCTGTTTCGGACGAAGTTCGTTTAAGACCGGCTGGTTCGACACATGTGTTGCGCTCAGCAGGGAATTAAAGTGATTGTTGATTTCGTCAAACAAGTGGTGTGCAAACGTCGTATTTCCGACGTGCGCTTCGATTCCGGCAAACAGCACGTTTGATTCATCGGATTCTGTCATGTTGGTGAACAGGCTTCCAAGAAGTTCGCGCTCTTTATCGCTGCCGGATTTGTCCAGACCCAGAGCGTTTAGCCATTTGCTCACACATGTGATGGTTCTCGGTCGCGTGACTTGCGTGAACGTGTCTTCTGCCATGAATTCGAACTGGGAAAAGGCGTACTCTTCGCTTTCACCGTCCGCATCGTCATCGTCCCCGTCCGCTTCTTTTGTGCTGTTCTCAATGAACGCTCGCAGCCATTAGATCCTCCGGGTGTTTCGTTAAAACATCCATGACAAACGGGTTGAGTGTCTGGATGCTCATGAACGTATCCAGGTCAGGCTTCACGTAATACACGGCGAAACGAGAGATGCTCGCCTCATCCAGACTGGTTACATTCCCTTTATCATTTCCTGCAACGACGAAGCGCAGGTTTTCAGGAAAGTCAATTGTCCCGACACGGCGCAATGTCGTAAATGACAGAATGGAAGACGTGATGTCAGCCGCGCCGCGGTTGAACTCATCCAAGAACAAAATCGGATTTTCATCCGGGTGCGCCTGTGCGTATTCAATCGCTTCCATGATGGTTGAATGTGGGAAGGCTTCCTGGCGCCACGTGCCTTTCTCCGATTGGGTCATACGAACACCGGTCAGGTCGGCTCGGTCGGCCAGCTGGTTCACGGGAAGCGTGAAGACCATCGTTTTGAACGTGCGTGCTAATCCTTCCGTGATGCTTGATTTTCCGATCCCTGCAGGTCCCATCAGGGCGGGTGTCAGACCCTGTCTTAGGTCTGCCTCGACGAATGGTTGTACTTGTGTGAACGTTAGTGCTGATTTCATAATAGATTCCTCTCTTTCAGATCAAGTTTTTTTGGCTTGCTTCTTTTGATTTATTGGTGATTCCGCTCGCTATTTCAGCGGAATCACAGGGGTGTTGTCGTTCTTTCAGGTTTCTGCTCAGATCTTTTCCGCTTCGTCCAGCAGCTGTCGGTAGGTTTGCTGTTCGGTCATAGATAGTCCGTCAGGGAACCATTCGCTGTTGAACCGGGTGAGTGCTTTAATTTTCACCTCGATTGGCACGGACGCATCGTCCAATAGTCGCTGCGTATCCCGGACCTCTTCTGCCGTATCTTCATCTTCCGTCAAATAATCCTCATCCGGCTGTACAGCGTGAAACATGTCGGTAAGCTCCCGTATGATTTCCTGTTTTCGGTTGGTCATGGACATCGCTCCTTTTTTGGTTTATTATGAGAACACAAGTTCGTATTTTAGGTCTTTGAACTCACGAATTTCATCGATTGTCCCACCACGGTCTTTTTGGGGGACAATGGGTGTTTATTACTGCTACTATTTCCTCATCTAATTGTGACAATTTGGTGAAAATGTCGATTTTTTGTAAATGAAAATTCACCTCAAAAACGCTGTGTGCTCAGTAATTTTCAAAGGGTCTTCAAAATTCCTTTGCAAATTCTTAACAATGAGTTTTTATAAGAAGCATTTTCAAATACGCTGTGCAGTGAGCGTTTTACTTATAATTTGAGACATTAGTTTTGTCTTGATTTTTTCCAAATTTAGGTGTAAACTAGCATGTAGATAACCAAATGTCTATACGCTCAGTGTTTTACCCGTTAAACAAAAATGCTGACAAAAACAACCTAGTTACTTATCCCTATGACAACATGCACAGATTGATAGATTCACAGATTTAAAAATAGAAAAATAGAAATGAAAGGTGTGGGGAATAGATGTGTGATGATAACAAAGTACGGTCCTTTTCGATGTATGAAGTGTTGGAGAAACCATTAAACGATTTTCTGATGGGAGGGGACGGCGTAAACGCCCTTCCGGTATTTGAAGAAGAATTCTATCCGACGTCTCACATGATAGACAGCTCTATGATTAACTTAATCAAGTTCATCAGTACATCTTTTGGCCGAGCCAGAATCCCTGCGGGGTTCAAGATTGCAGAGCGCATCCAAAGTGACAATTCAAAGAAAAAAACATTCCGTTTCCGTTCTCGCCACCCGCTGTTTGTGGACGGTTCGCCTCGTTATCAGAATGTGTGCCTTATAAGCGGGATGGTGTATCTCGGAATTCCGATCCTTCCGTATTTTGACGGGCAAAACGTCTTAGAGGTCAACGAAGACCCGGATGAGTACCTCGCCATGCTACGGGCGGAAAATACTGATCTGTTTTGAGCCGCGAACCGACCGGCTCTTGCAGGATCACGATGAAAAGGGGAGAGAAGCCATGCACAATGTATCCGAAATGAAAAAGCGAATTGCTCCAGCGAAACCCCAAGCAAAGCCGCAGGCCGCAGACCTGTCGGTGCTGCTCAAGGGGCTTCAAAAGCAAATGGCCCAAACGCATCAGCTGATGAAAGCACAAGCCGAGGCGAATCAGAAAATGTCCGATGTCCAGATTCACTGGATGGAGCGAATTCATGACCGACTCGATGCCGTTGCCGTGGAGAGCCGTGTCACGAATATGCTTTTATCAGAACTCGTTGCAATCCATCAGACCGTCATCACCGACGATACCGATGGAACGAGGGAAGCGGTGCGCCATGAGGCATACCACCGCATCAGAAATGCAGAGTAATCTGTAAAGTATTACATCTTACGTAATACATAACATTAATAATAAAGGGGGGGATTGCATGCTCGGACGAACCCACGTCATCGGCTCACTTGCCCTGATGCATGCCGGATTGCTTGTTTATACGACCCATAAAGACCTGGATGGTCATGTCCATATCGCACCTCACCAGCCGGATGAAGTGCTGACGGTATTCGGCTTCCAGTTCGGCCAACCTTTGACGTTTGCAGAATATAGCCTGATTTTAACATCCATTTTGTTTTTTATTCTGCTCCTGCTCCGGATCGGTGGGGGTCGCATGCTGGCCGGATATTTCGGTCTTGCCTCACTGTCTATGGGAGCATTAAAGTTCGGGCTCGGCTCGGACTATGCATTCAATTTGTCGCTCATCCTGTTCTCCTTTGCGCTCGGAACGGTACTGCCTGACATTGATTCAGAGGATTCGACGATCGGGAAGTACATCAAACCGGTCAGTCGCCTGATCCCGCACAGGACCATTACACACACGGTTTGGGCGATTCTCCTGGTTGCAGGGCTTGCGTGGGTGCTTGAATCTGTGCATCTTGCCGCCTTGGCGATTGGGTATGCGGTACATATCGCCGAAGATTCGTTTAGCGAGCAGGGGATCCGCTGGCTTTATCCGGTACCTGCTAGAAAGTCCAAACGGAGGCGCCCGTTCGTTTATGAAACCGGCGGTCTCGCCGAAACGGTTATGCTTTTCACAGCGATTGGTGTACACACGGCTTGCATTGGGTTTATGGTCTGGTCGAATTTCGGAGCCAACGGAAGCATGTGAATATGTGCCGTCCCACAAAAAAAAACCTTACCGGGGTTTCAACTCCAGTAAGGTTTTTTTTTCATGCTATGTGTTCACGGTAAACGTGGCAGCACTAACGATTTCATACAGGTTTTTTGTGGCGAGATCGTTTTTCATGCTCCATACGCCGTGCTTTTCGTTCTCTTCGATCCATGATTTGGTTCGGTTCATTTGGACGATGCCATCGGGCTTCTTGAAAACACCTGTCCTGGTCGCGCCTTCCACAATCATGCTCTCCACTACATGGCGCAGTCCAATCACAGAAAGCAGCAGCGTGCTGACGTCGCCGTCTTTGACCCGTCTTTCCGTTTCCGGCTGAATGGCCAGTTCGATCGGCAGCAGGATGCTCGCGTTGACTTCAAGGCTGGCTTGTTTGATGTGTTCGCTTTTCCATTCCCCTCGGGTCTTAAAGAGGTGGCTGATGCGGGCGGTCATCGACCGTCTCATGACAGAGTGATGCAGAACGGGCGGTTCGTTCATCCAGCAGGTCTTGTCCCCATTCTCCATCGTGATGATCTCCAGGGATTGCAGATGGGTGCGAACCCGCTCGGTGTTTACAACACCTGAGTCGTCACTAAGGGTCTCGATGTGGTGGTCAAGCATCTCAAGCAGGGTGATTGGATCCAAATCCCCTTCGAACACCGGAGCGTGTACGGTTTCATGCTCGATGGTTTGTATCTCTTGATTTTCGGTTCTGTTCTTGGATGTGTCTCTGGTGTTCATGGGTATTGGCTCCTTTTTGGTTAGTGGGTGTTTGTCAGTTCTATCATATAACAATCGTGACCGCGTTCCAGATCATATGGACGGCGACGGCCGTATATACATTGTTGTCTTTCAGCCGGGCATATAAGAATCCTACGGCGAGAATCCCATAGCTCGTCCAGCCCATCAGTCCGAACGGGGCGTGCAGGGCGATGAAAATTAGACTCGCGATGACAAAGCTCAGATAACTCGGCCCCGTTGCAAATGGTAGCAGCTCGCGAAACACGATTTCTTCCGTGATGGGAGAGACAACGATCATGGTGAAAACCATCGCCAGCGGAAAGTGGGTGAGCAGGCTGTCAAGCGATGTCTGGTTCGGCTGTGCCGGCATGGTGACGCCCAGCAGATTAAAGATATAGGTCATCATAAACAAGGCGATGAGCATGGCTGTCACGATGAACAGGACCCTGGAGAGCTTAAACCGCCTCCTGGTGGAATCAAGCCGTTGTCGGCGATTGATCGTCTTGACGGACAAAACGACGGTTACAATCCCAATCAGGATCGCAAGCAGGTTCATGGCGCCAGCGTAAGTCGGAAAGCGCATGCCTGCCGAGATGGTGGCGATGACGATCTGGACACTGAAAAAGAACCCGATAGCTTTGTACAGATCCGGCGTTCGGAAAAAGTCTTTAATCAGAATCATTCGGGTGAGTGGATAGCTGTTTGGTTCTTCCGCACGCTCTTGTTTCCGCTTTAAGTAGGATTTCGAATACTCTTTTTCTTTCATTCGTTCAATTTGGCGGACTTTGAGTGGTTTTCCCGTAGTGGGCATGGTCGACACCTCGTTTCCTTTTTATGGTAATCTATCTATCTATTATGCCACGAAAAACGAGAGAAAACTAGATACACCGAGTGGTTTGTGAGTCATTTGCAATTCATTTTGTCGCACATTTTATTGTTCATCGCCCTGGATCGATTCAAACAGTTGCTCCTCAATCCGCGCCGGAATTTTCAGCACAGCGACACGCGGCTCCTCTTCTGTGAAGGAGACGACCCCAAGTAGCAAGTTCGGGTCATCCCATAGCACTTCCGGAATCTGTCCAATTGATGATTCATCGACATCGCTCGCAAACACCGGGGTGCCTGATGAATCATAAAGTTGGGTCACGATGATCGACATAGGCATTTGCATGCGCTTGTCGGGTTCACGCAGAACGATCTTCCGGTCTTTGGTCGGGCAGCACACCTCAAGTGTCAGGAGCTCGCCGAACGGTTCCACTTGTATGAGATTGTTGTGATGAAGGGTGGATACCGCGGCGTTCTTTCGGGACTCTTCGAACAGGTCCTTGCGCTGTTTGGTCGTCGTTTGAATTGCACCCTGCAGGATAAAAGCGGGATTGAGCAGCGCGTAGTCGTTCAGCTGCTCGCTCAATTCTTCATAAAACTCAAAAGGGAACATGCGCTTGACATGTTCCGCCTTGATATGTTCAGGCATTGGCTGAACCCCCTGTTTCTTTTTGTGTAATATTCTTACGTAAGATGTAATAAATCATGTAATAAGATTGAATTTTCTTTCTAAATCATACAAAAACGATTGGATTTTCGCTTTATTGAATTGATACAGCGTATCCTTTGACAAATGTGGGGCTGAAATGGCGATGCCAGCATCAATGATTGAAAGGTAGCCATTGTTGTCATATCGCCTGTCATAATAATCCCAGTAGTCTGACCCGATGCTGTATGCTTCTTTCGGCTGGGCGTTCTCCCACGATTCGTTTGCTGCTTGTTGCAAGTATTCGACGAACACTCTTTGTTCTTCGGGTGTAAACGCGTAAGTAAATTCCGATTCTTGTTCGGACTTTCCCGCCTCGTTTTCAAAGAATATAGCGGACCGTCTGTGTTTCACGACGAGCCCGTTTGAAAAAGTCTTCTTTTTCATGATTGTGTCACCTTCGCCAAGGAAAAAGCACCGATTTTCGGCTCCAGTTCCACTCGACATTCGCCCCGGTAGTCCATCAGGAGTTTTTCCCCGCAGATGCCGCAGTGGACGCGGCGTGTTTTGTAATATTTATCGATGATGGTGGCGTGCCCGCAGCCGTTGCATGAATACATGTGATAGGAGCATAATTTTCGTTTGGGCATCATTGCACCTGTCGTTCTAGCGCGTCCACGTCTTTTTGCAGGCGGGCGAGGTCCTCGCGTTTACTGAGAAGCTCCGCCTTTTGGTTTCGTTCGATCTCTTCCTGTGAGATGACAGGTAATATGTGAGGGTTCCTAGAAAGGTTCGCCCGACCGTTCTCATCGATTAGGACACCGCCACACTCCGAACAGGAAACGTTTACAGATTCTGGCTTAATATCCTGAATTGGATAGGTATGTTGGCATTTCGGGGTTTGGCAGACAACGTACGTCATGATACAGCACTTCTTTCGTCTTTGATTTTGGTTGCGGTGTAGCGGATTTCGTATTCAATTTCGACTTTAAATGGTGTGTCACAGACCCCGCAGGTCATGTTGTGACCGCCCGGTTCATTCAAGTCTTCCGATTCGTTTACCGAGGCGCATGTCGGGCAGATAATCGCATCTTCATCCGAGCAGTCAAGCTCCGAGTGGTTCATCTCAGCTGCGTTTGCGAGCGCGACCTCTTTCTTTTTAGCCCGTTCCGTCTCCCGGCAGGTTCTGCACTGGAAGCCGCTCACCATCCCCCACGGAATGTCGGTCAAATCTTCCCGGTGGGTGTGGCACGTTAGGCAGCGGTCATGATTGTGGCAGACAATGTAGGAATGTACGTCCGGACGTCCGAGGCATTTCTCGCACCCGCACACCCAGTACCAGCCGTCTTCGAACCGCACAGCGTACAGTCCCTGTTCTGGAGGCTCAAGTGATCTTTCATGCTTGGTATCAGGGTTCGTCCAAGTATTTGTGTGCCCGGAGCGCGTTCGGTTAAGCCATGTGACCGGGATGTCTGGAATCAGAATTTTCACATCTTTTAGCATTTTTTTCAATGGAAATTCATCCCTTTCGCCTAAAAGACCGGACAGCCTGCTGCGCCGTCCGGTTTGTCATGTGTTATCGATTGTTTGGGTTACGGCTGTCTGTGCCGTTTTGTTTGTGCATACCAATCCACCTGTGCGTCAAGGTATCCAAGCCACTGCGCGGTCTGGGTGATGCCGCGGACGTCCGTCCCCGGTTGCAGCCCTAAAACTTCGGGTTCGCTGTATTGGTGGTTCCATATGATGTCGTATTCCCCACCGTCTGGTGTTTTAACCGTCACCGGTTGGCCGATCCGGAGAACCATCGTGAGAATGGTATTGACCGTGACTGCAGGGAGTGAGCCCTGATTCGTGCAGCTTGCCATATGGCATCATCCTTTCGTGTTTCCCGTCTTTTTCCGCTTCGCGTTCTGTGCTTTCACGTATTCATAAGCCCTTTTGGATGTAAATAGGAGCCACGGAAGCCCGTCACGGGTCTCATCGTGCTTTTCACGATGAGGGGCGACTTCTTTAAGCAACAAGTAAATGGCATAGGCAAGGTCTTGCTCGATGAGGGAGTCGGCCATTTTCCGCAAGGAAATCGTGTCTTTTGCAAGGTCGTGCAGGCGGATCACGTGGAATGCGAGCCCGTTGGCCACGCTCATTTCATAGCGGGAATAATCCTCGCCAAAATCACTCGCGCTTTTGCTCGCGGCCTGTTCTCTTGCCTTTTCGAACGGCTTGATCGCAAGAAAAGACTGAATCGTTTTCTCTTTCTCCTCGTCAACCAGGCTTTTCATAACTCCGATGCGATATTGTTTCGCGAGTTCTCGCTCTTTTTTGCGCTGTTTATCCATTTTGACGATGCCATCAAGGAATTCCCTGAGTTTTTCTTTTGCGGCTGAATCCTGGTTGTAATCGATGCAGAGTTTGTTCGTTAGCATTCGCTTTGTAAAGGTCACAAAGTGATCGTTAAACAGGACCTCGAAGTAAGCACCGCGCGCCTTTACTGACGGGTCGTCCGGTTTCGGGACGGGTTCTTTGAAGACAGAGAGGTCTTCAAACATGTAGCGGTTTTCCTGCGTAATTAAGTCTTCCGGAACAAGAATCAGAAGGTGTACCCCTCCGTTTTTGGACAGTTCGGTGTAGTGTGCCGGAAAAGCCAGCGCGTCTTGTTTCATGGCGTCTGGCGCATCGGGTTCGACATCGATTGCAATGACCCGGTTTTCTCGCGCTCGCAGGCGGTATGCCCTATTGACGGCTTGCAGATTCAGGTCTGCGTCAAGCTCCTGCAGTGTGACCAAGGGCCACTCTCCGTCGAATTTAACGTTATATACGGACCCGGTATCGAGCAGTATTCTTGCATTCACCGGTCGTTTATGGTCATCAGACACCGTCCAGTACGGGTCTTGAGTCAAATGCTGAATAAGCGGGTTCTGTGAAAATATGGCAGGGTGTACCATTTGGAATTGCATACATGTGCTCCTTTCTTCTGGGTGTGGTTTTTTCCTCAATGTGGCAACCTATCCAACTTCATCCATTACCATTATATAAAAAAAACGAGGAGCTGAAAGCCCCTCGTCTAAAACTTTTGAACTATTTATAGTTCTTTTATCACAAATTAAGCGAATGGGCTTTTTCCAACCTGTCCGCTGCCACCGAATGGGGAGCCTTGGTTCGGGATCGCTTCACCCTGAACACCGAACGGGTTTGACGTTCCTGCTCCTTGACCCGGGTTCTGCTGCCCGAATCCTCCGAATCCGCCCTGGCCTTGCGTCTGAGTTTGACCGAAGCCTCCAAATCCGCTTTGGTTTGGATTCGCTTGTTGCTGGTTCGGATCGCCCGCAGGGGCTTGTCCGAAACCGCCGAAACCGCCTTGGTTCTGACCTCCGCCAACTCCGGCTCCAACGAGCTGTTCTTGCGCCACTTGTACTTGCTCCTGTGGTTGCGGTTGAGCGGTACCCGCACCGTCAGTCATGCGTTCAACCGGCATGTTCATTGCCTGGCCGAATCCTGCAAGACTGCTGTTTTTGCCTTCGTAGAACTGGATGGCACCTTTATCATATACGATTGCATCGAACGTTGAGCCGAGATTATTGAATCCTTTCGGGGCAAACGCGCTGACCATCAAATAGATGACCTGCCCTGGTGCCGGGTTCTTACCCGGATCTGCCATTTCAAGAATGGTGCCGTCCTCCTGCATATGTCCGTAATCCGGCGCAAACAGCGATTTGCTCTCAAAGGACATCGTCGGAAGACCCGTCGTCTTGCTTTGATACACGCTTTGAGCATGGAAGTTCGCAAGCGGTGTACCTTCACCCTGTACGATTTCCGGCTGCTCAATCGTTACGCTTCGGAATTCCTTTGTTTTCATCATGCCGAGCTTCGCGCGACGTTCGTTTTCACGGGCCAGCGCTTCACCCGTTACGGCTTTATCCAGACGGGCGAATGCCACTCGTCCTCTCAGAATGATTTTGTCCCCAGGTTGTACACCCAGTTGTTCACGTGTTTGTTTTGCTCCTGCCATGTTACATCTTCTCCTTTGGCACGGGTTTTCCGCGCGGTTGATTTTTTATTTTGGTGTGCGTTTAGCCCTTAATAATGGAAAATGTTTACAACCTTAATTATACGTTAAAAACGCTCTACACTCAACGTTTTAAAGTAATTTTTTACAGGTTTTTACATCATCGCGGGTGCACTCTTTCTCAAATTTTATGTAGGCGAAAAGAACACTTTTCGCCCCGAAGACAACCCGGCCTTTTTGAAAGGCAGGGTTGTGTTCTCACCGTTGCAGGATTTTGTACGGAAGCGAATCTTGCTTTTTTTGAATGCTTTTAGCTTTGATGGAGTGTCCCGAATGTCTTGGACGCGTGGAGCGGCACAAACAGTCCGTTCTCGTCTAAGTGTTTTTCGATATATGCGCTCGCTTCTTGCTCGGAAATATGCCTCAGATTCCCGTCCGCCCGCGCCTTCTTTCCGTGATAGTCAGGGTCGTTTTCGTTCAGGGCGCCGTACCATTTCTGCAGAATCGCCTCGTCGTAGTTGGCTTCCAGGAACATGCAGGTGTAGCGCCGGGTCTGACTGAGCCCCGTCACATGTTGGATATTCCCGTGGCAATCCGTGAAGGCCCGCTCACCGCCTAGATTGTCGAGGTCTGAGGCATACAAGAATTCGAATTCAAGGGTCGGATCGCTGATCTGTACGGCGATGTTTACGATGTCCCCGTGTTTGACGGTGAGCGGCTCGAACAGAAACGACTTCCCATCATGGGTTCTCAGCGTCTCGGGCTCTGCTGTGCGGAATTTCGAGCGGTGCTTCTCGAATTCCGGTGCCCACTTGGCCGGTTTCTTGATGCGTCGGCCGCTCGCATCGGTTTTAAACACCGGATCATGACCGAACGGGACAGGTTCTCCTTTTTTTCGCTTTTCGTATTCAGGTTTAAAGGCATCTGACACAATCATGTTCCACATAAAGTCCGTAAGGAGAATGCGGATATGCGGATGATTCTTGAGCACCCTCACAAGCGTCGATGGATTCAAGTGATCGCCGTGATGATGTGTGAGGACGATGTAGTCCACATCCAAAAAGAACGTCGAGCTGTATTCCTGATAGGCTTTGTATGTGAGTCCGAGATCAATCAGGGTGCGGTACGGTTTGAGATAGACCGAGTTCCCTTCGGACCCCGAACCAAAGACGTGCACCGGGATGCGTTTCCCAAATTGACGCTGGCGCCACTTGTTGTAGATGCTTTTCAATTCTTCGTTCTCGGTGTGAAAGGCCGGATTGTTCACATATGCAAATGACATGAATATAAAACACCTCTCTGTTCAGCGATATGCTAATTATTTTCTTTTGTTTTTATGTTGTTCACTCACCTGAATTCCCTTATAATGGAAATAGAGAGAGGGGTGGTACGATGAATCTGAAAAGGTCAGGAAAAACCAATACCGCAAGCCGAAAAGGCTCAAAACCGAACCAGCATAAGCAGGAAGCGGGTTCAATCGAAGAACAGGTAGAGTCTTTGAGCAACCGGATGCTCGCTATTTGTTGCATGGCGGCAGCCGTCGGGTCTCTTTTGTTCCTTGCATTCTTTTTTTCATCCGACATGCGCGGCAACATCATCGCCGCGAAAGCCGCTTCGATTCGAGCTGAGCGCACAGCTGACGTTTCCGTGAAGCAGGAAGTTCCGGATCTTGCTGCAGCACTTCGTGACCCGAATATGAGCAGGGAGGACGCGCTTCGCTCGCTCAAGCAGATGAGCGATGCGGAATTCAAGCTGTTTGTGGAAAAAATCACAGGCAAAAACAGCTCATTGGAGTCCGCACCGGAGGCTCCCGCAAAAGTGGATGTCGTCGACCAGATCAAGAGCATGGACGAGGCCGAGTTTGATGCCTTCATCGATGCATTGAGTCAAGCGGCCGGGCAGCAAGCCAAAGAGAAAAAGACATCCCTCCGGATGACGCTTGAAGAGGCGTATGCCGAAGCGGAACGCCTGTATCCGGGACAGATTGACGGTTCGAAGCGTTTGAAGCTCATCGAAGACCTGAACAGCAAGGATTTCATGTATTATGTGGCCGAAGAGGGGGACACCCTGATTCAGTTGAGCCGCACGTTCGGTGTTCCTCTCGGACAGCTTGTTGAGCTGAACGGCATTCACGATGCCGACCGGATCCCGGCCGGGATGATCCTCCTGTTCCCGTCTGACACGGAACAGCCGTAAAAACCATCTGAGTGACTCAGATGGTTTTTTTCTTATTCGAAATAACACTCCGGTTTCGCCTCGACCTCAACGTCCTCATCTAAGATGTCGGTTTCATCGAGCACAAATGCAGCGCGGTCGTAATACAGCTTGAGCAAGTACACCTCAAAACCGTTCAGCTCACGGAGGTTCATGACAGGTGTTTCAAGCGTGGTCAGGTCTTTCGCATCGTCTAATTGTTTCCTGAGCAGGCTTTTGCCGTTGATCCGTTCGATGCTCTCGATTGTCCACGACTTATCCGTCATGTCCGTCCAGCGGCGGATGACCACTCGGAGCGCCATTCGCTTGTCTTCTTCACAGGTGAGCGTGAATATCTTTTTCTCACTGTCCTTGCTGTAGGTCTCTTTGTCCTCGCATTGCATCTCAGCTGTGAGGTTCCGGTACGTAGGCTCATCATCATAGTCGATTTCAAGGGAGTCCGTCTCGATGTTCTCGCCAAGGTATTTCGTATAGGCGTCAAACAGCTCGCTCGTTTTGATTTCTTTGAGCGGTTCCGTTCCCATCATGCCTCGCAAGTTTTGAATGAGCGCATTCTGTTCTTTTGTTAGATTTACGGCGATTTCATTCAGTAGGTGTTCGAGCTTCACGGCGTGTTCGCTGAAATCATACTTTTCGATATACGGATTCATGGTTTCTTTTAATTTGTCCTTGATCCTGCGTGACACATCCCCGTAATCTCCAAACAAGTCATCGACGATGCCGTGAATCATCTTGTCAAAGCGCTCGTCAATTGCTTTCTCGATGGAGCCGCTCTTTAATTTTTCCGTGATAATCTCCTCGGCGCTTCGTTTTTCAATCGTCCGGTCGTCCGGCGCCTGATTTTCATTCTGTTCGACCTCTGGTGCTTCACTGAAACGCAGAAGCAGGACGGCGATTGCGGCAGCTGCCGCTACAACAAGCGGATACGGATAAACGTTTAAGATGGCGGCCAGGGTACCGATGCCTAGAACAAGGCCGATGTCGCGTTTTGTGAGGTTAATAAAGGTTCTTTTGGATGAATTCATGGGTTTCACTCCTGTTCAATTTGATGGATGCGTGAGGTTCCGGGAAGTTCGCCCCGGTTGCGTAATTCATCAAGTTTCTCCATCCCCAGCTGATTCAGTTTGTTGATCGTGAACGCCTCAACCTCGGCTTTTGCTTCTTGTGCGGTCTTATCCATTTGTTCGCCAAATGAGGTGGCGATGAATGGGATATTGGAAGCGAGCTCTCGTTTCAGGGCGTTCAGTTCGTTCAAGATGGCATTTCGGTCGCTTTTGGTCAGGGATTTTTTGTTCGCGAGCATCTCTTCAGTGCTCTCTGTCAACCGGCTGATGCGGGCTTCCATCGTTTGCATTTTTTGCTTGAATTCCTGTTCGAACTGCATGCGTTTGTTGATATAATCCGGGTTATCCATGATTTGCCCGTCCTTTTCACGAATCGTGACAGGGACGCCCGAGCCCATGTTCATGCTGGTGATGGCTTCGGCAAACTGGGATTGTGACATCTCGATTTCGATATAGGGTTTCTGCCTGGAATAATAGTGGTCATGATTCAGGCCCCGCTCAATCACACCGGGATGAATCGAAAGCAGAATGGTGTTGTGGTGCGGGATGCTGCTGCCGAACAGGATTTTGTCGTGTCCGGATGACCGGCTGATCCGAAGCATGCCATAGCTTTCATGAACCTCTTTGTATACGTCGTCCATCGTTTCATTCTCCTTTTTTAAGAATGAGGAAGGGGGCTTTTCGCCACCCTTCCTGCGTTTCACATCAAATAACGTTTGTGACCGAGTCGCTCGCGGCGTCCGGCAGGTTTGTCGTCAGCCAGAATTCCACGCCGTTGTAGGCGCGCTGGTACTGTTCGTCCGTTAATTTCAGATTGTTGGCTGTGATATAGGCGTCCAGGTATTCTTCGATTACGTTCTTCATGGAAAGAGTCCCCCTTTTTATAGTCGTGTGCATGTTATGTCTTTGTCGCGAACAGCTTTTCGAGCAAGAAATACGGGTATCCGAGCACAATCATCGGGACGATCCAGGGCAGGAACAGCATCCAGCTCCCGGAGTGATCGTTTTTAATGCTTCGAAGGAAGACAGCGATTCCAATTACGATGTAGATCGCCGCTAAAATAGTAAAGGTCGACAGGGAAAGCGCCTCCTTTCTTACGGCACAGGCTGCAGGCTCCCGACCTCGGCTTTTACGGCGTCAATCAGGGCTTGCTGAATGTCTTTTTTGTCCATGAGTGATGCGATGATCCGGTCTTCGACCGTTCCGCGCATTTTGAGATAGTGAACGATGACCGGCTGGGTTTGCCCGTTCCGGTCAAGCCGTCCGATCGACTGCTGGTACAATTCAAGCGAGGTCGGCACCACAAAGAACACCATGATGTGGCAACCGTACTGAAAGTTCAGGCCGTGTCCCGCGCTCGCCGGTTGTGCGAAGAGGAGCGGAATCTCCTTGTTGTTCCAGCGTTTTAGCTGCTCGGGGTTTCCGGTGAACACTTCGGCGTCAGGAAAATGCTTCTGGAGCCGGATTCGGTCATGCCGGTACCAGTAAAAGCACAAGATCGGCTGACCGTTCGAGCCGTCCACAATCTCTTCGAGTGCCCGGAGCTTGTGGTCATGCAGCTCGATGATCTCTTTTTTCTCTTCGTCCGCGTAAATCGCACCGTTTGAAAGCTGCAGGAGCGCACCTGAGAGCACCGCGGCGTTTGCCGCTTCGATGGCGTCGCCGTCAGTGAGCGGGAGGACTTTGTCTTTTTTAAGCCTGTTGTAAATCTCACGCTCGCCCTTGGTCATCTCAAGCTCGATCGGGTTGTGTGTGACGGCGGGGAGGTTCAGGTAATCCTTTTTCATCATGCTGATGGCCACGTCCTTGACGGCGTGGTGGATGAACTGTTCGTGACCGTCGATTAATAGCCACTCATACGGATAACCCTCTGGTGTCCGCCTTCCCGGTACAAAGTGGCGGTTGCGGTACTCGGTGATGGTGTGTCCGAGCCTTTGGCCTCCGTCCAGCAGGTAAACGAGCGACCAGATGTCCATAAGCCCGTTCGGGGATGGAGTTCCGGTCAGCTCGATCCACCGGTGCGTGTATGGTGCGATCGATTTCAGGGCTTTGAATCCTTGCGTACCGTATCCTTTGAAGCTCTGGGCTTCGTCGATCACGACGTTTAAAAACGGCCATTTCTGATCGGGGAAGCGGTCGACGAGTTTCGGAACGAGCTCCCGGTTGATGATGTAGATCGTTGGCGGATCGGTCTCGACCCGGTCGAGCGCGGCATCCCGTTTCTTTTTGGTCATTCCAGCAAGCACGGTGAACGTTCCGTGGTTCGTGTGGTCCCATTTGGTGATTTCATCGGGCCATGTGTTCACGGCAATCCTGAGCGGGGCGATGATTAAGATGTGCCCGTGCAGCTTGTTGGCCTGGGCAAGCTCCACGAAGGCGGTCAGGGTAATCAACGTCTTTCCGAGGCCCATATCCAGGAACAGGCCGCATCTCGGCACGTGTTTGATGAATTCCGCGCAGAATCGCTGGTAATCATAGAGCGTTGCCTTCATGATGCATCCTCCTTTTCATCCGCTGAGTCTGGAAGCAGGATATAGGCCCTGATTTTCGCCTTGATTTCATGCACCGTTTTCTCCCCGATGTTCCGCATATGAATCAGCGTTTCTTCGGGGACGCTGATAAGGTCTTTCACTGTCAGAATTCCGGCGCGGGCAAGGGCGTTGTACGCTCGAACGTTTAGGTTCAGCTCACCGATTGGGGCCGCCACGTGCTCGGGCGTGACAAAGTGAGCAAGCAGAATCACCGCGTGAGGGTCGACGTGTGAATCGTCAACCGCTTGCAGTGCTTCGCGCAGCTGCTGATTCTCCCGGGCGAGCTTCTCGTTTTCGATTTGCGCCCGTCTTAGCTCATATGTCGAGACGCCCTGATAGTGGAGGGATCGTGAACGGTGGCGCATCTTCCGAAGGGCTCGTTTGATAATCGGGCCTGCCCAGTAGTAGGTCTTTCCGTATCGCTCGCCGCACGCTTTGAGCGTCAGGTTGTCTCTGAAGCGCAGGGTTAAAAGCGTTCGTTCCTCCTCGCTTAGCGTCAGGAGCTGCTCATAGAGCCCCTTGATATAGATGGTCTCGATTGGCGTGTCGTTTTCTTTGTCCTCTCCGTGGATTGCCCGGATGAGATTAAACGGATAGTGGTTGTCAATCATAGGCCGAAGCCTCCTTTCTGATGAAAAAAAGGGCACAAGAAAAACCGCTGATTATATCAGCGGTTTGTAGAACGAGCGGTTATCGAGAGAGAACATCTTCTCGGTGAATTTCCCGGCGTCCGTCTTGCCAAGCACTCTTGAGATCGTATTCATTTTGGCATCGATGTTATCGATCATATGAAGAAGCTCTGCTTCTTGAATTAACGGCGTACGGGCGCTCCCCCATTCCGGTTTTCCATGATGGGAGAGAACCATATGTTGCAGGAGGGCGACTTCTTCATTGTCTTTTCCAAGCGCCAGGTCGTTTGCTACTTCTCTGATTTCAGCGGTCATAATCGGGATATGTCCGAGCAGGTTTCCGTTTCTGGAGCGAGCGGTATCCGATTCGCTTATAAACTCATGGATCTTCCCGATGTCGTGAAGGATGACCCCTGCATACAGAAGGTCCCGGTTCAAGTCCGGATAGATCGCACAAAGGGATTTGGCGATGCGAAGCATCGTCACGGTGTGATAGGCGAGACCTGAGATAAACGCATGATGAATTGTGGCCGCTGCCGGATAGAAGAAAAATTCCTCGTTGTAGCGTTCGATAAAAGAGCGGACGATGCCCCGTATGGCCGGGTTTTCCATTTCAAAAATGGTCTGGTCGATCTCTTCCCGCAGTTCTTCTTTGCTGATGGGGGCCTTCTCCATAAAGTCGTGCGCGGTGAATGCTCTGGCGGCCTCTGTGATTTGGATCTGTTGTAGCTGCAATTGGAGGGTGCCGCGGTATTCAATTGTGTTTGCTGTCACTTCGACTACGGTTCCGCTTGCGTAGCGCGCCGCATCTTCATCCGTGGCGTTCCAGAACTTCGCATCCAGGCTTCCGGTCTGATCGCCGAGCTGGAGGGTAAGGAATGATCCTCCGTTGCTTGCCGTGCCTTTTGTGGCGTTTTTGATAAGCAGGAACCCTTCAAAGGCTTCCCCTGATTTGTAATGGCCAATGCCGGTTTTTGCTGTCATGTGTCATGCTCCTTTAGAATATGAGTTTGATGGTTCCGATTACGGACATCCAAAGTGGAATGCTGAGCGCTGTCGCCCACGTCATTCCCCGGAAGAAGTCCTGTTTTTCTTCATGGGATGGATTATGCTCCTGATTCATGTGTGCCACCTTCTTTCTGGCTCATCCGTGAGCGCGAAGCGCCGGATGGAGTGGTCGGCCGTTTTTTTGGTGGACTCTGGCGGCCTGGCGTCCAGCACCTCTTTCACGAAGAGGTCCACGGCTTCTTCCGTATCGACGGTGTGTACCGGTACCCGCTGATTTTGAATCTGTTTATGAACATGAACCTGGTTGGCGCGCGGTTTTTCACCGGGACGCTTCACTTCGACAAGGTGCATGCGCCCGTCAAAGATCACCAGTTGATCCGGTACACCGTTGACGGTGCTTTTAAATTTGTAACAGAGTCCCCCAACGGCTTTGATTTGGTTTTTCAGGTAGGTTTCGATCTTTGATTCAATCGGGTTTTTGCTCACGATAACCTCCGTTTTTCCACGCCGTACCGGGTCGGATTGCCACAAATGGCTTCGGTGAGGCAGTCATCGTCACAGAATAGTTCATCCTGGAACTCAACGACCGTTCTCCCGTAGTTCAAAGCCTCGCCGCACGGGCATGTCCCGGCAATCATCTCTTCTTCACGGGCGGCAAGATGGCCGTCCCGGTTCATTTTTTGAATAGCGGGGTGTTCAAGCTGCATCATGCTGGTCACTCTCCTTGTTATTGGATTCGCGCCGTCCCTACCAGATTGGTATAAAAGTGGGCAACGCCTGGATATGCCTCTCCGGTCAGCCGTTTAATTGTTTGGATGAATTCCTGCTCGACCTCTTCAAGTGGAAGGTCTGCAAAATACTCCCCGTCTTTGATTTCTTTCATGATTTTCGCGCGCATGGCTTCATCAATCATGTGATAGCCGTCAGCGATCGTTTCGATGTATGACCCCAGTTCTTCGTTAATAATGTCGTGATTGATTTTGCCGGTGACGGTCTTGAGAAAGAAATAGTTCATGCTCGAAGTAGCCTGTACGGCAACCGTTGGTTTTCCCATTGGTTCATTCCTTCTTTCGGTTTCTGTTTTAGATTTCTTGCAGTTGATAGGCGACGGATCGCGTGCACTCAGACGTCTGGTTCAGCACGCGCTGCTACCCCGTCCGTCGCTTTTTGGAACAAAAAAAGAGAGCGACACCTGCATGGCAGGTGTCGCGGCTGATTTTTAAGCAAAAGCGCTTTTCTTATAGGCTTGGTCAATCCAGGTGGTAAAGACGCTGTGCTTCCGGCAGGCGGCGCGGTATTTCATAATGATTCGGTCAATCTTTCCGGTGGAATCAATCGAGCGCATGTAGCTCACCTTGCCGACGAAAGCCGCTTTTGACGCGAAGCCCCAGGCTTTGAGTTCTTTATCCAAGTCATCTGATTTGGATAGGATGTATAAAGCGTGTCGCAGAAACCGGTAGTCTTCCCGGGACGGGGTCGTCTGGTTATGGTGATTGATGCGGATTCCCGTCACTTTCCGGTATTGAGCCTTCTGCGTGCGCGTTTTGTCGGTGTTGAGTTTGAAATCAAGCCCTTTTTTCGCCAGCGCTTCATAGATTTTCTGCGTGAGCGCCGGGACGTTAAACACGCCGGGCTCCCGGCCCGTGTAGCTGAACGTGAGGTCGTCCGAATACTGGGTGAACCGAATGTTCGCAGGCAGGTTTTCAGCAAGCTCCACCCAGAACGGGATGAGCGAAAGACCGGCAAGGGCTCCTGAGACAGGCAACCCTTGTGTGACCCCTCCCGTATTCGGGTCGATCAGGAGCCTTTGTACCAGATGCTCGTTCTGATCGCAAAGCGATGGATCAAGGGCTTTCAGCGCCTCTTTGAAATACTCGAACCGGCAGGAGTCATAAAACCCTTTAAAATCGAACTGGATCACAGGGGAGTGAAGGTGCGCCTGTGCGTTCGTTTGGATCGATTTGTTCGGCAGGTATGCATGGGCAATGTGATTCACTCCGTTCAGCTGCAGCTGTTCTACATAATAATCAGTGATGGTCGTGTTCCACTCTTTCAGCACGGATTTTAGCTCAGGGACGGGGTCGTTGACGTCCCTCATTTTGCCCTTGCTCTTGATTTTGAACCTGCGGATCAGGCGGTCATCCGCGATGTGGAGAAGATTCTGTCCTTCCTGAACGAGCGGCAGGGAATAGGGGTGTGTCGGATTCATGGGTTCACCTCGTCTCGGGATTTCGATAAATGGTTTATTCGTTTATAAAGGACTGATGCTCGAACGCATCGCTGAATTTATGCATCAGCTCTTTATTGCTAACAAAATAATGAATGCATTCTTTTAGGTCTTTGCAGTCTTCATATTGCGCTGAATGATTGCCCTTTAGTATATAAAATACCTGTCTTTCATTATCGCCTATGGTGATAACTAACGCCGTTGTGTCCACTCCGTAATCTCTTATTGAGGGATTGTAGCTGATATAATACTGTTCTTCTTCGTTACTGCTGGTGATTTTGTTAGGAATTAGAACGGGTATCCCATCAAAGGTCTTTATCATCTAAATACTCTCCCTCATCGGCGCCACCCTTAATGGTTTGGAGGATGCTTTTAATTTCCTCGGGATTGACTTCTGTGGTCGGCCCTAAAACGCACGCATCATTCCCATTGATGCTGGTGATCTCGTCTGAGTCAGCACCTTCTGTGTCGTAATCGACGACCGTTATTTCAATGGTTTCGTCCTCTGTCAATATGTTTTGGATGATGCCGCCGTCCATGATTATGACGATGTTTTTCATCTGTGTTTCCTCCTATCATCAAATTGTTTACCTATAGCCCTCTAAGCAGACAGGGAGTCGTCACTCCCATCACCCATTGGGTACTGCTCGCCAACCTTTTATCATTCTGGGGGAATGCACAAATAATTAGGCTGGAGATACCAGCGAAAATATCTCCTCAGAGGGCTATAGAATTGGGGAGGTCAACGGTTTAACGGATCACTTTCCCATTGTTCTTGCAGAATCGTGCGGATGTATTCGATGTTTTCGTCCGTCACTCTCCGGATGCCGTATGATTCTCCGAACGTGCCCGTGTCCACATCTTTTGGGAAATACAAGTAGTACCCCATAGACAGACGTTTGACTTTAGGCGTTGTTCTTGTATCCAGCGTCGCTGCGGATACTTCTTCGATGGCATCCTTCTTGGTTTTGAAACGTATAGCTGTCCATCGCCCACAGGCCGTCCTCTGTTAAGACGACCCAGTCACCGATGTTGATTTCAGGGATTTGTTCCATCTAATCGTTCACCTCTTTTTAGTTTCAGCAAATTGGAACAGGAAAAAGTGCGAAATCCCGAAAGGCGCAGAAAAACAGTAATCAGTGTGACCCTCGGTCTCGTCGTGATTGATGTAGAGATCTGTCACAAACGCGGGGTCTTTCGTTCCATCATCCGTGCTGATGAATTGGCCTCGCACCCGTTTTTCACTCAAAATCTGAATCTGCAAAATCACAGATTCAGAAACATCCATCGAGAATTTCTTTCCAACGATAGCGATGATGTCGGTGAGCGGGGTGCCGGACGGTTTATCATTCTTTGCCCCTCATACCTGGCATCCGTCTTCATAATCAGCAACGCCGTTTCCGCATGTTTTGCAGATTTCGATCATTTGCCATTCTCCTCTCGGGTTAAGGATTTGTTTTTACCGGTTCGTTCATCGTTTTCCGTGTCCTCGGAACCCGTGTTAGGGCCCTAAGACATTCATGATTTGGCGTTAACCTGCCTGCTGCCACTGCTGGTTCTTCGAAGATCGTGATGTAGATCAGCTCCAGCTGCGCTCGATTTGAGAGATGCGAGCGGCTCTCCTCTGGATCTGACTCCAGGGACTCATGTCCCCGTCGTTACCAGGATCCTGAAACTGGAGTTGTAATCTTGAACACCGCGTTGCCTCTGGACCTTGGTGATTGCTTGAGCTGGTCCTGAGACATGATCTAAATCCACGATGGCTGGGATGATCCTCTGGATGCTTCCTGAGCTTGGCGATTGGCCTTTAGCCCGAGGCGATCTCTCCCGACGGCCATAAGAGGAGCCGCACCTGCAGTGCCTCTGGGTCGTACACCTGCACCAACCCACACAAAATTAAAAACCTTATGTCCGATATAGACACCTGTGTGTGGGTTGGATTTTTCATTAAGCGTCTGTCACTCAATGTTTATATTCATGAAAGAGAATATGAGTTTGATATAAATTATCAAAACGATGAATCTGGCAGGCTTACAAGGCGCAGTTTGCCTGAACCCGCAAGCCTACCAGCTGTATTGCTCCAGTTCTTCTTCGACCGGGCCGTCGCGGTCCAGCACAAGGACTTCGCAATGATGGCGTCTCGCATGTTCGAGCACCTGCTTTAAGTCCTCCGGGAGCGAGTGGGCGATCGTTTCAGGGTCAAGATAGATAAAATAGCCGAATTCCCCTTTTTCATAGACCGAGATGTTTTCAACAAAGAGTCCGTTATGGCTCGCTTCCTGCAGTAGATCAGCGGTTTCAGCTTTGACGTGAGCAGTTGACAGCGTCATCATCGACTGGATTTCCCGAGCAGCTGCACCGGCTCCCATACCGAGCTCACGCTCTTTGAGTTCGTTTGCTTTTTGCTGCTCACGGGCCATGATTTCAAGACTTTGAGCGATTTTCGGTACGTGGTGTTCATAAAACGCTTTTCCCATGTACGTCTGGTGAAACTCAGACAATCTCAACACTCCTTTTCCGGCTTAAAGGGCCGTTCTTGTTTCTGTCATGGTTTCAAGGTTCACGCTTGCCGCATAGACGGCATTCTCAAGCGGGAATCTCTCGGTATAGGTCATGCGATTTCCCTTAACCTCAAATTCCACGATGCCGTACGTTTCGGCGTACTGTGTGGCTTTTTCTTCGTAGGTCATGGCCTTTCACATCCTTTTTCCGTCACAGATTATTTGAAATATCTCGGGTGTAAATCCTTCGATTGAAGGATGTGCCGCTCTCCGTCGGCGTCCTCGCCGACAAATTCCTGCGGTTTTTCCGGGTCGTATCCGTTGGGATTTTGCTGGATAACTGTGACCTGCGTTCCATTTTTCAACTCAATAGACACTCCGATTTTAGGTAACATGCGATCTCCTCGTTTTCGTAATAAAAAAACCAAAGCGGGCAGGGATTTGCACCCTGCATGCAGCCTTTGTGGTTTGGCGCTGTGGCCTGCTCCCTTTGACTGCGTAATGGGCTTATCTGCGTTTACCTATTCCGCCACCGCTTTGTTTGGCATGCTGTCCGGACTGGTAGGCAGCCCGGACGTTTTTGTTTTGCTCCTGTCCGCCCCTATCGCCCTCCGACGGCCGGAGTGGCGAAATCATATGCCGTAACGCGATAGGCAGGAGGAAGCCTACGGATAACCAATCCGTGGCGTGATTCGCCCCAGTTGCTTACGGCTCACGCCGCAGCTCCCTTCCAAAATCAAAATCTGCGAATCTTCCAATCTTTCATTCTTTCAATCGCGAATTTTATAGGTGTTCTGTGTTCTAATCTCTCATCAACACAGGATTTTTCACTTCGGTTTTACGGCATTGTTAATGGACTGATAGGTATTCTGAACGTTCTCTGTATCCAGCCCGTCACGGAACAGAAGATAGTGATCGTTCCTGTATTCATCGGGCAGGTATTGCTGTTCTGTGATCCCGTAAGGATAATCGTGCGGATACTTGTATCCAACACCGCGTCCGAGAGAGGCTGCACCCTTGTAATGCGCGTCTTTCAGATGATCCGGTACCGAAAGGTCTCGCCCTGTTGCAAGCGCCTCAGTGGCCCTATCCAGCGCCTTATACGCGACGTTTGATTTCGGGCTGAGTGCGAGCCTTACCGTGATCTGGGCGAGCGGGATACGGGCTTCCGGGAATCCGACGCGTTCTGCGACCGTGATCGCGGCAAGGGCTTCCGCTCCGAGCTCTGGGTTTGCGAGACTGATGTCCTCGTAGGCAATCACAAGCAGCCTGCGGTTGATGCTTATCAAGTCACCGGCTTGTATCAGCCGCGCGAGATAGTGCAGGGCGGCATCGGCATCGGAACCGCGTATGGATTTTTGGAGAGCAGACAAAAGATTATAATGCGAATCTCCGTCCTTATCCCCGCCGATCTGACGTTGCTGCAGACAGCTGCTGACCGTTTCCCGTGAAACGGTGCGGGTTTCGTCGTCACCTGGCTCCGTCGACATCACAGCGAGCTCCAATGTGTTCAGGGCGGTGCGTATGTCGCCGTTTGATTGCTGGGCGATAAAGAGCAGCACGTCGTCCGGAACGTCTGATTGAATGTCTCCAAGCCCCCGTTCACGGTCTGTAAGGGCCGCACGGAGCCTCTTGGCGGTTTTTTCCGGCGGGACGGGTTTCAGTTCAAAGATGTGGCTCCGCGAGCGCAGGGCCGGGTTAATGCTCATGTACGGGTTTTCGGTCGTTGCTCCGACCATAATCAGAGAGCCCTCTTCCAGCTGCATCAGCAGATAGTCCTGTTTGGTCTTATCGAGTCTGTGGACTTCATCAATCAAGGCAATCACGGGGCGTTCTGCCGTACCGCCTTGTGCGATTACCTGCAAGTCCTTCTTGGCGTGAACCCCTGCGTTGAAATACCCGAACGGGATGCCGAGGTCATTTGACAGGGCATGCGCGATGCTCGTCTTGCCGATCCCTGGCGGACCATACAGGATGATCGAGCTGAGCCGTCCGGTCTTCACGATGCGGGTCAGGATCTGCCCGTCTCCGATCAGGTGCTCCTGTCCGGCGATTTCTAAGAGAGATGCCGGACGCATGCGGGTGGCGAGCGGCTGGTTAATGGATGTCATGTGTCATTCGCCTCCTTCTGGTTCACCCAGGCGGGCGAGCTGGGCTTCGGATAAAAAAAGACGGCTGGATGTCTCTATCCAACCGTCTTTTATCAGGTCTTCTGTCAGTTCGTGCTTTTCACAGATTGCCCGCGCCCAAAACCTCGGGGGCGTGTCCGCGTTGCCTTTTGTGACAATGATGTTCGGCATGCTGCCACGCTCCTTTCTCGTTTGGAACAGTCGGGATCAGCCTGCTTCCTGGCCGCCTTCGTCCTCTTGGTCGAATTGATACGGGAAGAAGTCTTTGCGACCCATCGGATGATTCTCAAGCAGGGTTTTCGTGCCGTCTTCGTTTAGCTTGTAAAGGAAAACGCCATACGTGAGTCCGTTTTTGTAATAGTCCTTCATGCAATAGTCCGTGAATTTCTTCCTTGCCAGCTCCTCGGTCTCAAATCTGGATTCTCCTCCTCCGCTGTAGGACGAGATCGCGGCGACATACGGTCTTTCCAAATCCTCGACGCGACGGATTTCTTCTTTGGTTTTATTGAGCTCCTGGCGCAGTCTTTCGGCTTTATCGATCAGTTGGTTTTTGGTCATTGTCATAGTCATGGTTATCATGGCTCCTTTTTTGGGGGTTTGTTTAGCAGATGGTTTCTTCGGCGTATTGGCCTTTTTGGTAGTCATAAAAGCCATATACGCGTTTGTTTTTAAGTCTGGCGATGTATGATGTCACATGATTTCGCCCGTTTGTGGACGCCGCCTGCAGCTGATAGCCGTCTTTGATAAAGGTATCTGGGTCTTTCATGCCGCTGAAATCAAACAGGGCGCCATTGATGCCGGTTTTGACTCCGATTTTTACAGGTGTTGGCATGCGGGCTCGCTCCCCCTTTGCAATTTCTCAGAGAATCTAGGTTCGGAAATCGGCTTAGATTCTAATTTTGGATTTTAATAATCTTTAAGATGGTTTCATAAGGATCGTCAAACTCAACTAAGTAGCTTCCGCGATTTGTCACTGCCTTGAGTAGTCCTTGTTCTGCTTCATACACAATGACATTTGATTCGCTTACGCCTAGCTCGTCAGCTATTAGTCCCAATCTTCTGTTCGATTCCGTCTTTTCAACTTTTTCTTTTTGCGTTTGGTCCGTCACGGCTTTTGTGGTTTTCTGAAATTCACCATGAACAGATATTGCTAGTGTTAACGCCATAAACATGACGATGAGCCCATTAATTTGACTCCATTCGTCACGTTTGTGTTTGATGCGTGCAAACACGACCATGAGAAGACCTACTAAAAACAAAATGGAGATTGGTAGATAATAGACCCATTGTTGGTCAAATAGAGTCATAACTTAACCCCACCAATTCTAGTTTCAGCATCATTGCATTTCTTCAAGTCATCTCTGACCATCATCAGAATCTTGCCCAGTTCATTTCTGCCCGTTCCACGGCAGACGCCCCAGTAGGTGTCACCCCAGGTGTTACCCTCGATCAATTCGGCATCGCCCGTCTGAATCAGCTTCTCGCGCAGCTTCGCGTTCTGTGTGAACTTCGCGCGGACAACACCCAGCATGACGTCCTGTTTCACGACTTCCCAATCTGGGCGCAGTTTCACGCGGCGGCCGAGCCGCTTTGCTTCGTTCGGTGGAAGGGAAGAGAACTCGCTTGCCCGTTCAGGCTGTTTCTGTGCCTGGAAGGCAGCTTCGTTGTTTTCGTACCGGATGCCTTCGAACACGACCGGTGCGGAGAAGAAGTTGCTCAAAAAGTAGTGTTCACCTCTGAATTCGGTGATTTTTCCCTGAGTTTGCATGTAAGATCCCGCCTTTTTTTCAAGTATGCTTGCACGCCTTTTGTCGCCGAGTGTGTCGGCTGTTTTCGGAAAATAAGAAAGACCGGCAGGGGATGCCTGCCGGTTCTTTGAATCTTATTACACTCCGAGCTCTTTCTTGAGCCGTTCAATCTCCTGGTCGCGTTCTTCAAGTTCAATTTCAAGCCGGTCGGTTGTTTCAATTCCGTGTTGGATTTCAAACAGGATCGGTTCGATTGTGGTCTTGGCAAAGAAGAAAAAGCTGCTGTAGCGCACATACCGGTTTCGGCAATCCTTGAAAAACGGCATATAGAAATCCCGGGTTTCCTTGACCTGTTTTATCCGATGATTTCTGGATGAATTCCGCATGGAGCCGAAGTTGTGAATCCGGTCCGCCGTCTTAATTAGCGCACTTTCATACCGGCCCGCAATGCCTGTAAGATACCGATGCATTTCATCAAGATCGGTTTTATAATCAACCCCAGGTTTCTTGGTCAAGAGCAGGACGATGTCTGCCACACGGTTGTTGAACTGGTCATGGACATACTCATACGTTGCCCATTCAACATCTTCGATGAAGTCATGCAGAAGGGCGGCGGTTATGATGTCCTCGTCTTTGATGCCGAAATTGAGGAGAATTTGGGCGACGTCAACCAAATGATAATAATAGTGAAAGCCGTCATGTCGTTTAAAGCCATTCTCTGCGTTCATTTCAGACAGGATTAAGTCAAAGGCCTTGAGTGCGCCATCAAACCCCAAAGTAGCCAGCTGGTGCTCCAGATGGACCACACGGCTTGATTTAGAGTGCTCTGTGCTTTCATACTGACGCGGTTTCACGCTTTGCATCATTTCGCTCATCCCCTTTAACAATTTCGTAAAAGTGCGGGTACTGCCCGAGATCGGGTGTGTTAATCGAAAGGTTCGTCTGAAAGTCATCCACCATCGTCTCGAATTGCTTGAGGTCATTCGTGTCGATTTTCATTCCCAGATTCCAGCCATCTGCAAGATGGGAAGGATTGACCCGGTTGCCGCAGAGGTAGCCGTGGAACCAGCCGCTGTTGCGGATCACGGAGCGCACTTGCGTTTTGGTCAGTTTGCGGAAGCTGAGCGCACCACTTCGAATTTCCGTCTTGTCGTGTCCCAAATAGGAGGCAAGAAGTCCATCTTTGCTGAAACCCTCAACCTCACGTATAATGGCCTCCCATTGTTCATCAGTGAGTTCTCCGACCATAACGACAGAAAAATGCAAGTTGTAATACGCGATCCTCAGCACATCCGTTGGAGACATTCCGTATTTTTCTTTTACAAAAGCTAAACGGCGCGTTTTATTGTTCATGGTGTATCACTCCTCCCTGTAGGGGACGTTTGTGTCATAGCCGAGCGTTCGTAAATGCTGACTGAGCGTTTCAATGACGTCATGGATGCGCTCAAAATCCGGCTCTTTTCCGGTGATCGCCTGGATGGCGTCTCCGACCGCATTCTCGATGCGATCCAGGTGTTCAAGGTCAGCATCCGTTAGTTCACTGCGGCGTCCGTTGTCTTTCCCCATGTTCCGCTCTTTCGAGAGTTTGCGGAACCGCTGCTTGACGGCGGCCGTTGTCCTTTCAAATGTTCTTGCCGCGTCATCGTAAAAGCTGTTTCCTGTGTAGCCATCAAAGTACGTCATCAGGGCTTTATCCTGTTCGGTCGTCCATGTCTTGCCTGTTTTGCCATAAGGCATGAGCTTCATCCTTTCGGTTGGTTGGTTTTCCTGCAAGGTTATCGTTTCCGGACACGGATCACCGTGCCGAATTCGTCGTTGCACTGAAAGCCGTCGATCGGCAAATTGTGATCGAGTACGTATTTCATGCGCTCCATGTCACCGATGCTGTTTGGAATTACGGTACCAAGGCATGTGAGATGCTGTGTGACTTCAAACGCGTACAGTGTGTCGTCATATTGGTGCGTCACCACGCGTACGTCATGTGAGAGCGTCCATGACAAATTCGAATAGCCAGACGGGGTGAGCGTGGTTGGAGATGATTGATTTTCTGACATGCTGGTCGATGCCTCCTTACGGTTCATGTTTGGTGCGTGGCGAGTTTTAAGATCTCGTCATGATAAATCGGTCTTTCTCCTCGGTTCATGGCGTCAAAATCGGCCGGATTCAGACCCTGGCACCATCTTGAGAGAAAGCGGCTGTAAACGAGAACGGTCTCCCAGGCAATCCCTGCGCCGTAATCCATCCAGGTTTCTGCGATTTTCGCCTGACCGCCTGCCCGCTGGATCTCATTGACGAGCTTTTTGGCCTGGATGTAGCCGTCTAGGTTAAAGCGTTTCATGTGGTTGGCCTGCTGAATCACTCGAATCATCCTTTCTGGTTTGGGTTGACAGCAAAAAAGACGCTGCGGAGGCAGCGCCTGGTCACTTATCTTCAGGTCGGGTGTTTTTTTCGTACAGCTGATAGAAGTAGGCCGCAGCGAGCAGAAACGAGATCGTCCGGGTAAGTACGCCAGGGTCGTACTCGAACAGCGCGATGCCGATCGCCATGAAAAGCCAGCAGAATGCCGCGATAAACAGGATGCAGCTCAGTAATTTTCGAATTTTGGGGTTCTTGCTGGTCATGAGGTCCTCACGGCTTTCTTTTTCAGCGCTTCACGCGCAACGTACAGGTCGACATCGCACGGCCGTGTCCCCTTGAATTCATTTCTTGCGACCCAGATGCCTTTTGTGTTGTCCCGGATCATAAAATCATACCCAAGTTCCTCAAGAGTCCGGTCATCATCTGTTGTGGAATAAGGATCACAAGTCTCTTTCGTGAGTTTCAGGTCTCTCGGGATCTGGACACGCAGGGCCGTGGCTCCATGATACGGCTTTGACAGGTTGCTTCCGGCAATCAATCTAAAATCGCTGATTGGATCCGTTCCAACCACGACCCCATTGGTGATGTACCGGTATCGGGTTGGTCTTTTTTTATGGCGTGGCATAAAGCATCTCTCCTTTTATTCGAGTTCTTCGGGTTCAACGTGTCCTTCTGTGACCCAGGATTCCGGAACAGAATACGGATTGTCCTTCACGACGGTTCCTGGACGCGCCTGATGAAGACGTGACCCTTTTTCCGTGTAAATCCAGTACGATTGAACGGGTGCTCTCACAAGTGGTTCTGGTGCCTTTCTGGTGTCGCGAACAGGCGTAGCGGTTGTCATCAGTCATTCTCCATTCTTTTTGCGTTTGATCGGCCGCCGGGGCGTGCCGTCTTTCTCAAATAAATAAGAGGCGCTTTTAATAAGCGCCTCCGTCCGTACGGTCTTCGATGCGGGCCATGATTCCGACGTCGGCCAAGAACTGATGGATCAGGTTCGCCTGGATGCACAGTTCCTGAATTTCCGCCTCGTCGGCGCTTAGCTCATCGGAGTCGATGAAGGTCGACTCCCGTTTTGCTTTGAGTTCTTTGATGCGCGTGCTCGTATCCGTGTAGCGGGTGTGCCACTTGTCATAGAGCGTGCGGTTCGTGTGCAGTGTGATGCTTGCGGGCATGACGCCTTCCTCCTATTCGATGTGTTTTATGAAAAGCACCCCGTGCCGAGGGCACGGAAGGCGCTCTTACAGGTTTGACCAGGATGCGAACGTGCTTTCCAGAATGTCGGTGTACGCCTTAACATCAAGCGATCCAATCATCTGCAGCGCCGTTTCGTCTGGCAGATCCACGATGGACTGATTGTAGATGCCGACATGCTGGTTGGCAGGCATCGTACGGATCTTGTTCGTCTTCGCCTCGTCTTTGTGGTGGGCGGAGGTTGGGCTGTTGTTGTGCCCGAGCAGGTCAAGGCCGTTATCTGCCAAAATGTGCAACGCGTCAGCGTCATGTTCCCACATGTCACGGCGCATGCGGTCTCCGTTCTTATATTCTTTTTCGCGTGTGCTCCAGGCTTTCTTATCAACCGCACGGCGGGTGGCAAGGTACAGCTCCTGGCGGACGGGTTCATTTGTTTCTTTGATTAGGAAAATGCGGTTGTAATGCTGCAGGTTCCGAACCATCGTTTCCCCCGTATGTTTGTTTACGAGTTTCGCATAGTGATAGCGGTGCGTACCGGTCGAGCTTGCGACGATCCACTGGAAGAATTTGAGTGCTTCCTGCGGCGTCCCTTTCTGGATGTGGTTCTGGATGAACTCTTCAAAAATCTTTTCTGCATGAGCCCGGTCGAACTCATGGTTCGCCGGGTTCTCCAAGCGCTCATCGGCGAGGTATTTTGCAAGCACATGGTCAATGATCGCCGCATGATCCAAACTTTGGGTCGGCTGCGGGCCTTCCCATGAGTTGAGCGTGCCGCCCTTTGCGCTCGTAATCTTGCTTTCATAGACTTCGAGACGGTTGTTCGAATCCTTTGAAACAAAGCGGTCGAGTCGTTCTGGCTCGATGCCGATATGCATGTCTTTGGAGATTTCCTCTAAGATGCGGTCGTTCACTTCGGCCGAGATGTCCATCGTGTAAAGACCGTCGGTGTTCGTGCTCGGTACGCGCGCACCGGCGAGTGCCTGCGCCTGGCCGATTCTCCAGGCAAAAAGCTGACCGATGATCCGCATCGAAATCACGGCGTTGTTCACGCGGATGTTGTTGTCAAACGTCGCGTCACCAGCACCGGAAGCCGCATTTATTAAGAGTTTGCGAGAATCCTGTTCGATATGGGCAAGTTCACGCTGTTCTTTTGAGAGCGACATGTCCTTTGATTCTTTCTTTTTCGCAAGGCGCGTCAGGAACAGTTCATAGTACGGGTCTGCCGGATTTCCCTTGTCGTCATAGCCGTGATAGCTCGGATTGATAAACACGGACAGGCGGGACAGGAGAAGCGGATAATAGGACGTAAAATCCTCATGATGGCTCGGGCCGACACTGACATACTTATATTTATCGTTGACATTCCAGTTTCCGGACGCTTCTTTTTTGAACAGGCTCACAGGAGAAACGCTCCGCCATTCTGCTTTTTTCTTTGTGGAGCCGGATTTGACGAATTCACGGATTTTAATCGTCCGATCCTCGTTCATTTTGGCTCTCACGCGCTCTGTAGGGGTGAATCCTTCCGGCAGGATAATATAGGTCGGGCCGTTTAATGCATCCGTCGCAGACGGATAGAGGCTCTCAACGTAATCCTGGATTGCTTGCTCGTTTAAGTAGGTGTCCAGGTCTTGATTAAAGAGTTCCATGTTGACTTCCGCCCCGTGGATGCCCCCGATTGAGAAGTTGGCCAGGCAGGATGAGCGATACACGTCCCCGTTTTCGTTTTTATGATGATAGAACAGATTTGTATTGAACGTGGCCATGAGCCCACGAATGTACTGGTTGTTCTTCGCTCCGGCATCTTCTCCGTAATACTGGGTGTAGGCTTTGGATGAATTGAAGTTGTGGCCCCGGATGCTGTCATAAAAATTGTAGACTTCCATGAAGTCTTTATGTGCCTGATGGTTCGGGTCCGCCGTCACGTTCTCCTCGAAGAATTTCTTTGTATCTTCTAAGATGTCCGACTGCTCGATGCCGAGCTTTTTGGCTTCAAGTTCGGACGGATAGACGAACGAGACTGCCGGGATGTCCTTGATCGGATTGTACGGCGCGATGGCGTACTCAACGAATTTCGCACTTGTCGAGTCACGGGCAAGACGGTCTCTCCGGATGTTGGTGTAATTGCCGTCATCAACGGGCATCTCCTGTCCGTTTTTCGGGTATCCGCGTTTTTGTCCGTAAACCGTTGCAGGGAAGGTCTTCAAGAGCTGCCCGCGCACGTTAAAGGAGTTTTGGTATACTTTGTGCTCAAACAGCAGCTGCAGGTTTACAACGTCTGAAATATTGTAGGCGAGAAGATCGGCGAACTCTTCAAGCGTGTTGATTTTCGTGTCGTTTGAGAGCTTGTCCGATTCCATGATTTGGAGTCCGAGCATGCCGAGCAAGCGTTTGAGTCCCACTTTCTGGAGTTTTTCGTTCAGTCGGGAGACATCGATATACCGCCCCGACACCAGCCAGCTTTTTCGCAAGATCCAGCCCGGCTTCTTAAAATCACCAAAGGCCGATGGGTGGCTGCCAGGGACGTGAGCGAGCCTCATGGACATTTGAGAGCGCCAGTCGTCCTCAAACAGCTCATCATTGAAATTGCGAAGCATGGCGGCTGTGAAGGGCGTCGTGGAGTCCCACTGAACCGGACGGTTCGTGTGTCCGCACTCAAAATGCTGGTCATGTAGTTCAGACAAAAGATAAGCGAGAATCGTCAAGTCATAATTCGTTGAATTATAGCCGAACCGGTAGCCGTGGCGATTTTCGTCATAGTCCGGGTCGGTTTGCTTCACAGGATAATAAGCGGGGTCATACTGCAGGCCGCCGCCTTCTTTGTGGCGCTCATCGATGCGGGCGTTCAGGTACGTCGTCTGATTGGCAAGCCCCATGCGCTTTGCGAAGCTCTGCAGGCCGAGAACACTGTGAGTGTTGCCGCTCTGGCCGACAAACTCGTTGATGCACCCCGTGTGCTTGATGTTTTCAAATACGATGGCGGTTCCCGCTTTTTTCAGTCTTGGGTGCAGCTGGTAGATGTACTGCCTGATGTAGTCCTCATCGGCTTCGCCTTTGATGATACCGTCGTCGTCAAGATAGGAGAGAATAATAGCGTTCATGTCTGGGTTCGGGAGCCACCAGGCAACTGTGAAGACGTTAGATAGGGATTCGACATCATAAAACATGTCATCTGGTTTATAGGCGTAGGGCATTTTGTATCGTTCCTTTCCGTGAGTCGTGATTCATAAAGGGGTCCGGGCTGATTAAAGCCGGATCAGGCCCCTGTATGTGTTTTTGCGCGGGAAATCCCGTCTTTTCAGGTCGTTGGTTCCGTTATAGGCCGGGTTGACCCAGCTGGTGTGATTGCCGCCCTTATCGGGCTTGTCGAGCCCGTATTCAGTGATAAGCGGCTCGTCGGCGTCCATTCTTCCTGCTGAGCGGACTTTATCGTTTTGACCGGTCTTGGCTTCCCACGGGTCGCTCAGGTTGTAAATAACGTTGGTCAGGGTGTCCGAGAAAGTCCGTTTGGACATGACCTTTCCGCTTGGATTATTGGTGTCAAACCATTTCACAAACAGGTCATACAAAAATTGCGTCGGCAGGAGATCCCATACGAAATCCTCTTTGAGCTCGTTCCAGAATTCAAGAACCGGGTTGTTTTTCTCTTTATAGGACTCAAGCAGCTCCGCTGAGCTTTCCGGCGTGATGTATTCGTCAAACTCCATGTTCAGCGCCTTGAACAGCACATATTGAAGAACGGCGGTTTCATGAATGTAATCAGTCTTGATGTACTTGCGCTCCCCGTTGTTCGTGAAGGATTTCAAGAACGGTACGATGATAAGCCGTCGGTAGAACGAGTCGGATTTATCCTTTGTTTTCGGCAGTCCGTTCATCATTTGGATGTTGGTGCCCAGGAACTGAATCCGGAGCGGCTTTTCATATTTCCGGTTGATGTTGATGTCATCTCCGGTGACACTTGCTTTGTAGTCCTTAATCGAATCGATGAACACATCCACGTCGTTTTCATCCGAAATGTTGGCGGCAGACCCGAGCAGCGTCTCTTTCAAGAACTCATGATTGAAATCAGCAACGGAGAGCGAGGCGTAATTGCCTTTTCCGAGCAGGTTCTTGATGAGCTGTCCAATCGTCCCCTTTCCGTTGTTCCCTTTTTCCGAATAAAACCAGATGGATTTATGACGGGAATGATGGGGCTGCAGGCAGTCGGCGATGACCTGCCAGATGAGCGTTTCGGTGTCGTCATCGACAGCCAGTTCCCGGATCCAGGAGTCCACGTCCCACTTGTAGCCGTCCGCTGCGATCAACACCGGATTGATGGGGAACGGTTCGTAATCCACGGGAATTTTGGTCAGATAGACATAGTCGGGGCTGAACTCTTTGAGTTCGCCAGTCCGCTGGTTGTAAATGCCGTTTTTTACGATGAACAGGTGGCGGTCTTTGGTCTGCTCGACCGTCGGGGCTGAGCGTTCGATCTTGTCGATGACGTCCTGCATGTCTTTGTTTTTGAAGTTCGGCACGATCCGTTCCATGATTTCAAACATGTATTTGCCGTTGGTGACATACGTGCCGTACTTATCGGATGACTTTTCGTTGATGTAGACACCGAGCAACGTGTCATCCATTCGTTCGGTCATTTGAATGTTTTTGAAGGTGAACAGGGTCATGAGGATGATGGCCACCTCATCGAAGGTGAGCTTGTCGGGGATGCGTTTTTTCCCGGATCTAATCGTCATGTTGAATTCCTCTACGTTCTGGATCTTCGCGTTCAAGGCGCCAAGGCCCAGTTCCAGCAGAAAAGCCATGTCAATCCCATCGGGTACGGTTCGGCCCGACAGGTACGATGACAGGTAATCCGCCAGATACTCCGGTATATAGATGGATTCCGGGAGTGACGTCTGTTTGGTCGCAATGGTATTTGGCATAGTACGTCTCCTCTCTTTGCATTTCTTCCGTGTGGTGCCGGGCAGTTGTTTTTATGTGATGCCCGTTTTATTTATGATTTGGACGCCTCGGTGAAGCGTCGTCTTTCCCTAAGTGGGTTGTCGGTCTGTGCGTCCATTTCTCTCTGTTTATTGGAACGCTTCTCAAAAGCCGTATAGAACGGCGTTAAATCCAGTTCGTAAAAAGAAAATCCGTAGAGCTGCAATAGGTCATTCACATGAATGACGTTCGGTATGGCTGCGCCTGTCTCCCAGTTCCTGAGAGAGCGGTAAGAGATCCCGCACAGCTGTGCGATCACGGCACCTGAGAGGTGTGACATCTTTCGCATCTCATAGAGAGAACGGATCTCCGGCGGGTCGCTCACCGGAATCGGCTTCCGGGATGCGGCATCAATCCGTTTTTGTTTTTCTTTATCTGCGCTGGTGCTATAGAGTGCGAGATCGAGCTGGTAGAACGAGCAACCATAGATTTGAAGCAAGTCCTGGACGTTTACGATGTTGGGGATGGCAATGCCCGTCTCCCAGTTCCTCAACGACCGGTAGGTTGTCCCGCAAAGCCGAGCGGCACCCGATCCGGGTTTTCCGGATGCAAGGCGCATGTCGTACAGTGTAATCTGCTTATGGTACAGGTTTTTGGTCCGCATCCTATCGAAGCCCCCTTTGGTTGGTTTGTATATGTCGACTACTGTTGATTTTGGCGAAATGTGGAAATTTCGTCACCCTACGCAAAGTATATCTGCTAGGGAAAAAAATGCAAAAATACTTCATAAAAAATGTTTCACAATTCTTATCCGTTTGTTTCATGAAGGGGTTGACATTTATTGCGAATTGCTGTAAGCGCAAGGTTTTATCCCTTCAACAAATGGGTCCAACCCGCCACTCTCTCTCTAAGTAAGCGGTTACATTTTTCCTTGATTCAACAGCCCGTGTTTACTAAACTGACGGGCGGGTGATTGATCCTGTTTTAAGGTATCGATAAGGAACAGCAAAACCTTGCTATATCAAGGCTTAACCTCATCATGTTCCTTTGTTCCTTGTTGGGGCAGAAAAAGACTAAACCAGCCTTCTTAATGGGCGCGGATGCAGGAAAACCGCGGTGCGGACACGGTTTGACGCTCCAGTCACACAATCAATAGGCCGCGCATGAAAACCGCCGTGAGAAGATCGGTCTGTTTCGCCTTTTTGTTCGGAGTTGGCACAGGGTGACAACTCTGATTGTTAAACAAAGAAGCAAAAACAGAGCCTCGGATTCGTCCGATGTGTCACAGAATTTGTTCCTGCATTGTTCCTTTTTGGGGTCAAAATGTTCCTTTTTACCCCCGAAATGTTCCTTTTTTGGGCCGAATCAGGCCGAATTTCGAAGAAATGAGCTGCAAATCGGCCCGGTCGGGGCCGCCCGGAGTCACGCAAAAAAGGGACAGATGCTGCCATTTGTTCCTTTTTTACTCGAAATGTCCCTCGGATGTCCCTCATTTTTCACGCCAAAAAGGAATGACTGAATCCTTATACACCAAGGGCTCAGAGAATCGTGTTCCTTTGTTCCTTCTTTTTTTAATCAAAGACTATAAAAAAATAATATATACATAAGCATGTTACATATATAAAGGTTTCACGAAAAAACCAGGAACAGAGGGACATTTTCCGATTTTGGCTCCGGATCGCAAATAAAAAAAGCATCCCATGTATCCTTGTGCATGGGATGCTGTGACCTGTTGGGCACTATTCGCTCTTAAATGATTCGAGGAGGAACGCGTCGAGCTTTGCCGGGAACAATTCGTTAAACGGCGTGCTCATGAGTGTTCCGTCGTTTAGGACCGCCATGAGCTGCTCATCGGTGATGGTGCTTTTATAGTTTGCCTGAATGATTTCGGCCTCGTCGAGCTCTCCGCTCTGGTGTCCAGCCTTTAATGCTTCTTCGTACCAGATTTTCTGGTGGTCGATCATGCTGCCTGCTCCCTCATAATGATAGTTCGTGTCCTGGATCACGCTTCGCCCTTCTCCGAAATAATAGCCCTGAATCTGATAGGTCGTTTTCTCCGCCAAGGCGTTCTCCATGTTTTTCCCTCCGTTTTATGTCTCAGTGGACATGGTTTAATGGTTTTTGGTGTGCTCTTTGTTTGTTGGCATTTAGGGCGCGGATGGTTGGCGCAGCCGATGCCCAGCTAATCCATGTGCTAAATGCGGGTGTGAAGGTCTTGTATTTGGATAAACGCTTTTATATAACGATCCAAAACGCTCTATGCACAGTGTTTTTGATGTGTTATAATAAAAATACCAAAATATGACATATATGTGCGGCCGAAGTCTGCACAGGACGGATGAGAGAGGCGGAATGGGTAGATGGCGATGGGACAGGGTATAGCGGCGGCACCGGTCGCGGTAAGCAATTCAATTGTTGAATCGTTTCTTAAACGGCGGAATCTGGGGGCTCAGGATCTGCTCTATTTGATGCACCCGGATGTGTCCCATCAGCATGACCCGTTTTTACTAAAAGGGGTGGGTCGTTGGATTGATGCCCTTCACCGCGTAAAAGGACTTCCTGTGGCCATCATTCCCGACTACGATGCTGACGGCGTATTGTCTGGCACACTTGCGCGGGTGGGGTTGTCTCTGTTCGGTTTTGGGGATGCCTATTTGTATCCGCCGAAGACGAGTGACGGCTACGGCTTGTCTCAAACGAGCGTGGACAACGTGCTGATGGCTCGCCCTGATATCAAGGTCATCATCACGACCGACAACGGAAGCAACGCACATGAGGGCGTAAGCTACGCAAAGAGCAAGGGTCTCACGGTCCTTATCACAGACCATCACCTGGCCGGAGAGGCGCCATGTGCAGACGCTGCCATCAACCCGAATGGTCACGGGGATAACACCTACCCGTTCACACATATCAGCGGTACGGCGGTTATTTACAAGGCGCTGATGGCGTATGGTCGCAAATACATCACTGATGCTTCCCTGATGCGGGATTTTCGCTCTCTGGTGCTTCTGGTCGGCATTTCCACGATCAGTGATGTGATGCCGCTTTTGAATGAGAACCGGTATTATGTGACGGAGTCCGTGAGGATGCTGGAGCATTTCATCGAAGGGTATTCCGTGGAGCGTCTGCTCGGGTACGATGACACACCCCTTCATCAGTATTACCGGGGCGTGGATCTGCTTGTGACGACCCTTTATAAAAACGGCAAGCTGAAATACGGGGTGGACGCGGAGACGTTCGGGTTCGTCATTGGCCCTATTTTAAACAGTCCCCGCCGGATGACGGGCGAAAGTGCGCTATCGTTCCAGCTGTTCCAATCTAAGAGGTGCGACCTCGCAGACTCCGCACAAATGCTTCCAGGAGATTTGTTATATACCATAAACGAACAGCGGAAGGTATACGTGCGGTCACTCACAGCGGCTCTTTTCTCCCATATCGAGAAGGGTGGTCGTTTACCGGTCGAATTTATGACCCCAAATGCTCGCCGCTCACCGGTCGAATTCATGGTCTTCAACGCTCGCATGAACAAAGGGGTGGCGGGCCTGCTCTCCGGAAACTTCACGCAGGCGTTTGGATTGCCGAGCATCGCGTTTGGTGCCGGATCCGGAGGAATGATAGACGGGGGAGAAGGGGACATAATCAATGTCGATGTGTCTGAGAAACCATTTCTGGTCGGTTCTGCCCGCTCTCCCGAATCGTTTGACCTTCACGGCTTTTTAACCGTGATCGATGCTGAGCATCCGGGTCTGATTCATAAATGGGGCGGTCACGCCCAGGCAGCCGGGATTACGATTCGTGGCGAGAATTACGAGCGGTTCCGCTCGGTGTTCATCAATGCCTATATGACGGTCATGCTTGAGCATCTCAGCGCACAAGGAGAGCCGGAGGGCGCGTCGGTGTTCGGCGGTGAATACATCCTCACGACCGAGCTCTTTGACCGCATGATGGAAGCGGGCGTCGCACATGAGAGCGAAGTGATTCCGCTCCACGGTCACACGTCTGTGTTCACAAATCAGGCGCTTTGGGAGGCGGTGCGGTTTTTCGAGCAGCTGGAGCCGTTCGGTCAGGGATTCCCGAAACCTTCGTTCAGTGTCGCGATTGCAATGAGTGATGTACCACGGGTTTTCACAATGGGTGCCGACAAGCAGCACGCGAAGCTGATGTTAAACAACGGACTGACCGTGATTCACTGGAACGGCGCGGATCAGTTTAAGGCGCCATCGTCTGAAACCGGGCCGGATAACCGGGTCTTCGTCGTCACGGGATCGCTCGGCATCAACCGGTTCAACGGCGATGAATCCCTGCAGCTCATCGCAGAGAGCGTCCAGGAGCTTGGCTGATTGGCTTCACAAAACTCGATACCGAATACAGACAGTTCGGCAAATAAAAAAAGGCCCGAGCGGCCCTATTAGCGGGTGCGCTCGAACCTAAAAATAAATCTCCGATATTTCATGTAGGCGATTGATCCGTCTTCATATTCAATCTCGATGTCGTTGTCGCCGTTCCAGTCCGGGTGGATTTCGCCGTCTATAACCGTACAGGTCATGCCGTACTCTTCCATATCCCTTTCCGTACAGCGCCAGACGGTTCCGTTCAGGCTTTTCGGCTTGTTCATAAGCGATTTCCCCTTTCGGCTGTTTAATGCGTGCGTAATGGCGTTAGAAATGATAAAAGGAGCGACCCGATGAGAGGTGGCTCCTTTTTTATGATAAAAATGTGTGGATGATGTCCAGGCATTCCTGCACAACCTCCTGCGGCGCTTCATCTTTCATGCGAAACTTTCTTGCTTTCCAGTCGATACTTTTTACTTGGTCTGTAAGCACATACCCTTGGATGCCTAAATGGGAGGGTAGTTCTACTTCAAACGGCCAGTCTCCACTCCGTGTGCGGACCGGGCAGACCACAGCGAGTCCGGTTGTCAGATTGAACGATTCAGGGCTTAACACAAGACAAGGGCGATGACCGGCCTGTTCCACCCCGGATTGCGGGTTGAAATCCAAAAAGCCGAGATCGCCCTTTTTTGGTACGTTTATGCTCAAATCAATTCCTTCCCTTCCGGCTTCCCAAAGTCATAGTCCAAATGCGGGTTGGTTTTTCCTTTTGCTTTTGCGAGCAGATCATTTAAAGTAGGTTTTGTTTTCACAGGCTTCACAACCATTTCTCTGTCAGATAGTTGAAGCTCGATTTTCGATCCGTTGGCGATGCCTAAGTTTTTTGCAAACTCGGTCGGAATACGGATTGCCAGGCTGTTGCCCCATTTTTGAACCGTCGCCATGTGGCTCACTCCTTTTTTGCCGTGTGCATGCTCTTTATCATTGGGTTTCATTGTACCATCTCGTTTCTACAATGTATATACCCTATGTTTATCATATTTTAATCAAAACATGCACACATTGCAAAAATTAATGACGGATGTGGGTTTCTAACAGGAGAATACAGCTTCTTTTCGTTCGGTTTCAGTCTTTACATTATCGCGTTCCACCAGCATGCGGGCTGCTTGCTTGAGTGTGCAGACTGTGTCACTGAGAGACAGCGAACGAACGCCGATGCGGCGGAAGGTATGGCGGAAGGACGGATGCATCCGATCCCATTTTTCGAGCTTGATATTATTCAGGTGCGGGTCTGTTTCAAGGGCTTTTCGCAATGTGCTTATTGAAGCGGGCATATAGCGGGCGCATGTGTCGAGCCCAATTCCGTTCACGATTTTGGTGAACAGTTCTTCGTGGGACATTTTCTCACCGTTCGATCTTTCATTCACACTGTTGAGGCCTGCATATTCTTTGATATTCATTTGGACTCCTCCTTTTTTGTGATGAAACAAAAAAACCCGAGCGTCAAAAATAGACGCTCGGATGAACCGTGTGGGTCACAAGATTGATCGTTTTGGCATGCGCCACGGCGTTTCCGGTCCCGCCGGATGATCCGTCGTGAAGCGCGAGAAGCACGTTCGAATGGCCGAGCATGCCTTCGTTGCGGATGTTCAGGAATTTCGATGCGAGCTTCTTGCGCTCCTGGTCTGAAAATCCAGCGAGTGATCCGTACACGGACTGAAAATCTGAGCGCTCGACCTGTTCGTGCCAGAAATCGATGTCAGACTGTTTGAACCAGGCTTCCGCCTGCTCAAGCATCGGGATCTCCGCGTGAAACAGGACGCGCCCCGGGTATTTGTCTTTCGTCGCAAGGATTGCCTTTGACCAGACCGTGTCCCCTCCGAGCGCGAGGCCAGAGTGCCCGATGACTATATCGAATACGGCAAGATTCCGCTCGATGTAGAGTTCGAGGTCTTTCTGCAGATGAAGATACCCGGGTTTTGACAGGTCGTATCCTCCGAGCTTGTTCGGCCTGTGACCCGTGAAGCCAATGTGAATCACGGTTTTGGATTCCTGGCTGGTTGGGGTCACAGAATCCAGTGCGTCCGCCATTTCTGCAAGCACGTCACCGTGACAGCTTTTTGGTTTGCAGAAGCAGGCGAGCGTCTTACCCTTTAATTCGTGCAGATCATCAAGCAGCTGCGGCCGGGTCAGAATCCATTCCCGGTATTTCGCAACGGCTTCCTCGCGATCTGCTGCCTTGAATTGCGCTTTGGTGTTGTCGAGATGAGAGAATGGATTGCCCCATTTCGAGCCGCGCCCGATATAGATGTCAAACGACTCCCCGTGATGCTTGTTGACGATTTTAGTCTTTTCCATTGAATTCGCCCCTTTTAATGAATTTGAACAGCAAGGGATGAATCGTTTATTTTGCTGCCTGGGCGATTGTTTTCAAAAATAAAAAAGCCCTTATCGTAAAGGCTTTTTTGTGCTGATATTGCGGTACCGGGTTTTGGGTAATAGATTGCGTACTATTCGCAAATGTTTACCTTCGAAACTGCAGCCATATGATTATTGGAAGCCAACCGACGGCAAATATAATGTTGTCAGAGGTTGGAACATCTTTGCTATATGGGGCTTTGTGGGCAAGCAAAATACCAATTAAAAGATAAACCAGAATGCTCATCATCCAGATGTTCATAATGGCGTGACCCCTTTCCATTCAATATTAATGCGGGTTAAACCGTATGGCGACTTCCGCAATTTGTACAGTCCCACGTTCTCTTATAGTCATTCTTTTTGTCTTTTTTCCCTCGGGTCAATTTGCTGTCACAGGCGGGGCATACGTTTTTGATGATCTTTGCCCGCCTTGTTCGTTCCTCTGACGCCAGGCGGCGCTTCTCTTTGATTTCAGCCCTTTGTTCATCTGTGAGTTTAGAGTGTGGCCGAGTGGCGGCCGCTATCAGTACGTGCATAAGGATGTCAGCAGACGGATCCCCGCCGGAAATTCCGATCACGTCTCTTTTGTTCATTTCTTTCGCCCCTTTCTGAGCTGCTCTGCGTCATAGAGCGCGTTATTTAGAAGGCGAATGGCGATAAACCCCAGAAAGACGAGGTATGCGAGCAGCCAGAATGCTTTGTTTTTTAGTGGCTGCTCGGAAAAGCCTTTGAATGTCAGGAATGCTTTCGCAATTTTTCCATAGTCGACAGGGCTAAACAAGGTTTAACGCCTCCTTTTTTCACAACAATGCGGCAGATAGTGTCCAAATGGTGAGCCAGTATCCGATCAGGGCAATTACCGCAATGGTGAGGATGGGGATGTATTTGTCTTTAATAACACGTTTTGTTTCTCCATCTTCTGCTTGACTGAGTTTAATTGGCAGCACGATAAAGTTGTAAACAATCGTTGAGCCTGTACAAAACAAGAGCAGAAAATCCAAAAATCCCATAGTCAATATCCTTTCATTCTTGCGACAGGGTGTCGGGTTGTGTGTTCAGCTCCCCCTTATCTACGAGCATCTGTTTATACTCCCGGTACCGCTGCATATTCTTCCGGCTCTTTTCTTTGTTGTAATACCGGCCGTCTTTTCTCCTCATGCTCGCCTGTTCTTTGTGTCGAACTTCCCGCTCCGGAAACAGGACGAACTGGATTAACCTCCGATCCACACGGTACTGGGCAGCGAGTGCGGTCATCGTTGGCCGTTCGCTTTCATGGGAGTTGAACCATCGGTATCGAATAGCATTTTTGTCGTCATCGGTCAGTTTGACGCGCCGGTCGAGCTTTTCGCTCGTTCCGTGCTTTTTAATCGTCAGTTTGTCTACGAGTGCTGGCAAGGGTGTACCCAGCTCCTTTTCCGTGAGTTTCCATTGGCCGTTTTCCTGTTTTGGAATCATGTTACGTAAGATGTAATATTAACTTGGCCACAAGGCCTTTATCTGCCCCGGGTCAATCAGGCCGAACCCGAAGCCCAGGCTCACGACGCCTGCGATGAGCAGAATTAGCGCGAAGTCATGATCGAATTTCGACGCGTTCCCGCTCTTGATCGTCGCGAAGCTGCCGAGGAGCATGAGTCCTCCTGCAGCCAGGGTTAGAACGTTGCTGTCGATGTGACTAAAGAATCCCATCTCGCTTCACTCCCTTAATATGGATTTATAAAAAAATGCCCCTCATACCGCTATCCAGAGAGAGGGGTGAGGAGCATTTCATATCCATATTATACCATTTTTAGAGAGAAGGGACACAGGAAGGGGTCGATGATTGTTGCTCAGAACCGGTTTTGGTCCTCCAGCTCTTGGGCAAATCTGGCTATATCTTCGTTTTGCAACAGCTCCCGGATGGTGGCCATTGCGTTTTCTTGAATCTCTTCTGTGACGAGATCTGGTTTTTGACTCATATACAGCTCTCCTATCCGGTATATTTGTACAGGGTCACGGGGTAATCGCCGAAGACGTCTTTAATCATGGCGAGCACCTCATCCCAGTCGCCCCCGCCAAGTCCACAGCCGATGCCATGCGGCATGGCGACCGAAAGTTGATCCATCCGGGCGAATTCAGCAAGGTGCTCAAGTGCTTTTCGGAGCGCCTTTTCGTCTGTTTGTTTCTCGGACGTTCCAATGCGGGCTTGTCCGAACAGATTGCTGATGATTTTGGCGCCGCCAGACGGGTCATATTGATACACGGGCTTGCCGTCGGTCACAATCATCAAATTGCGTCCCAGGAGCTCCTCTGGAGAGCTGTGGTTGCTGACGAACGTCTTGTAGCGCGCGAAGACACCAGGGTAAGCCTGTTTGATCTGGCGGGCGACACCGCCACCCATTATGCCAAGCCCGTTGACCTGGTGTGCGATGATGTGTTCGCTTGCATTGATAATCGTTCCGTTCTTAATAGTAATGGGCATGGTTCATCACTCCTTTAATGAATTCACCGGGTGAATGGGTCACAGGTCATGTGACACCCTCGTTTTGTTTTTCGCGTGAAACGCATGATATTCGTCGAGTTTTTGTTCCCGTCTCAAAATGGCATCAGCGAGAATTTTTCGGCTGAGCGGTTTTTCCACTAAGTCGAAATCCCGCTTTAGCTCCTGGATCTCTTCTCTAATGACATCATCATGCTTCATGATCTTCCCGATTCGGTGCATGGCCCACTGTTCACTGATTTCGTCCTGCTCCTGCAGGATGCAGATGTCTTTAATCTTTTTCAGTATATCACTCATGATTTTTATCTCCTTACGGTTTTACTGGTATAAAGCATGATTCGAATTCTCTCTTGTAAAAGATGTGCGGCTTACCCCTGTCATCGTGGATGACGGCTACAACGTCCATTTGTCCCGCACACGTATAAACGTGGCCTTTCACAAACACCACACCATTGTCCCCCTTGCAGCTCTCTACGCATTTGACATGGAACATCTCATTCCGTCCTTTCCTCCAAGCTCTGAAATACTGACTCATTTATCGGGCGAAGCCTTGTTGGATGGTCGGTCGGACCATCCGTGGCATCTGTACGGGCGGTTTTTATCGAAAAAAAAACACACAGCGATAATTCGCTGTGTGCTTCCGTGTCTACTCACAAGTAATAGTTTGGCTGACTGGTGACTTCTTTGATGATGTTTTGGACCGCTGGGACGGTGCGCCGTGTATATTTTGCGACCATTGCCTCGTATTCGTTCACGCCGCCGTACTCGGCTTGTTTCCAATCGGCAATGGCTTTGGCTGCCTGGTGCTCAGCTCGCTTGTTTTCGATGTTCAGGCGGCTTCTGCGCGTCTCTGCGTATTGGCGGACTGCAGCGGTGTGGCTTTTGCTTTCACTCTGATACAACTGCTCCTCAAGCGCCAATTCTTTCGTACTTGGGAACAGATTGCATTTATTGAATTTCATGCGATAATGATCCATCACTGTAAGTTCTTTGTTTGCCTTTAGATTGGTGATGTTGCGTTTCATTTTTTCGAATGACCGGTTAATATTGTATTTGCTCACAAGCATCGTGATGTTGTAGTACGCCATATGGTCACTTACTTTTCGTAAGGCGAAGAACAGACAGATGGCATATGCGATGAAGAGGATCTGAAACGCTGCAGCTGGAGCTGTGTATTCATCTCCCATCACGGAAACGGAGATGCTGTGGATCATGAACATGACCCCGTGCAGAAGAAAAGCCGGAAGGCAATGCAAGGCGATGTTTTTGATAAAGACCCATGCAATGAAGACAGGATTCATGGAGAAATACATATCGTTTTGGAAGTTTCCGCTTGCGGCTTCGGCTGCGAACGGATTGCTTGTGTGTTTGGTTGCATTCTTTCTCGGTACAGCGATGCGTCGGTATCTCAAATGCCTGCTGTTTTGCTTGGCTTCATGTTTGATTTGTCTTAGATTCGGTTTTGCCATCATGATTTTTCACCTCTCTTGAATTAAGATTTTCAATTTATTTATCGGTTCATTACGGTCTCATTATAGCATTTCAGGTTATGGATTTTTGTCTATTTTTTGCATTCATCCCTTTTACTGGACATGGTGGCACAAACAGTAACAGCCGGTTCCAGATTGGAACAAACTGGAGGGTGGCACGACATGTCTTCACTTCCAAAAGAAGAGAGGACACCTCTCTGTGGATCATCCCCTTTAAAACCACGGGTTTATCCCGTCTCAGAAAAAAAACACGCAGCGGAATTCCGCTGCGTGCTGGTGAACCGGACGCGTCACACGTCCACGCCGAACTCGGCTTTGATTTTAGCTTTCATGGCCTGGTGGATCTCAGAGTCATGGATGGTCTCCCCTAACCAGCTCTGGAAAAACTTTCGAACCAGAGCGTCCTTCGGGGTGTCGTGGATGGCCTGGACGGCTTTCTGAATTTCGTCGTCATAGTGCGCCAAGGCTTTTTTTCTCGACTCAAACAGGTGTTGACACTCACCCTTCGTCAATTCGGAAACCAGCTGGTCTGTCAGTTCAAACTGAATGGTGTGGTGTCCCTGTTCTGCGTATGCGAGCAGTTTGCCACGTTCTTCGATGATCTCCATTTCGACGACTAGCGCTTCTCGGTCGTTTACGTTCCATGCGTTGCGGTCAAGAAAATAGATGGCGTCCATTTGTTCGATTGTAGTTAGATTCATGCGATCACTCCTATATAGTCAGTCTCGTATCATACGTGTTTTGCACGGATTCGTTTCGTTTGTTGGACATGTCACTGACATGTCGGGTCTTTGGGGTTAACCTGTGTCTTTGAGGTGGAAATGCGCAAGCATTTACGCCCGGTCTTTCACGCCCTTCGCACACCGGAAAACGATCGTCATCACCTGTGCAAGCACTGCTTGCACGGGTCCGTCCTCCAGACCGGTGTGCGTACAGACTTTTTTCTAGTGTGTGTACACTCGAAGCGCGAGCTTTGAGGGGGAGCGCACGGATCCTTCAATCGACCTTTACCGAAAGAAAAGAAGGGGCAACGACTTGCCGCTGCTTTTCTGCAGGAGAGGATTTATCAGACTAGAAAGCGGCGCGAGCCGCTTCGAATGAGCACCCCAAGCGTAAGCGCAGGGGCAAGGAGGCGGAGCCGACGCAGTAAGGGGGACGGTCAGCTATGCTGACTGACAAGCGTAGCTTGTCATACGTCCCCCTTATGCTCTTTCCCCCGTACCGCACCGCAATTCCGCCGCGTACATCAAACCATCCTCAATCCATTGCGGCGACTGGCGTTGTGCCACATCGGGGCGGACATCGTACCGAGTTCCCGGCGGATTCGGCATACGATAAACCGCGCCGTTATGCGGTCGGCCGAGTTCCATCGGTCAGCCAATCAGCGCAGCGGCGTATGACGAGTTCCGAGGCGCCTCCCGGCCCGATTTCAGCCCGACTGCGGGAGCGGAGGGCCTGAATAGGGCAGGAGTTTGCGTGTCGGGATTTGAGGGCTCACAGGCGGTCAGGAGCTGCCAGAAAATCAGGTAGGGGGAAGCTGTCAGAAAAGACGATCGAGACGCGGACCGAACGGGGAGCGGGTCATCAAAAGAGACGGTCAGAAAAGGGATCCTGGAGTCCGACAGCGCGGACGACGCGAGGCGGTTGTATGTCAAAAAGAAGCCTCTTGTACGCACACCGTGCGAGCAAAAAAGGGCAGGAAAAACCACCGAGCGGAGGAAGGCTCCGCGCTGCTTGGACAGAAGGATTTTCAGGCGTTTCGAGGGGGAAGGAGGGAGCGGTTATACGAGCGAAAGCGAGAGAAGTCAAGAGGCACCACCGACCGACGCGGGACCCGCTCGAAAAGGCTTGCTGCCCTTGATTATTTTCTGCGTGACAACGGGGCGGGAAGCCCGGAGCGGTTATACGAGCGTAAGCGAGAGAAGGCGGGAAAGACCACCGACGGGCGCGGGACCCGCCCCGATGGCGCGCGCTGCACTCGGAAATGCTCCCCGGCGCTCTGGTCTTACGGTCAAGTGTCTCTGCTGGCAAAAAAAAAAGAGTGGTCTTTGATGCGAAATGCGGTGCGCATCCTATGACGTATCTCGTGTCGCATAGCATGCGTATGAAATCAGCATCTGATAAATAGAGGTATCCCATGCGTCATCATTCTCCTATCTCATTTGGCACGCCATGTGACATGCTGTGAGCAACAGCTCTTATCAATCATGAGATCCCGCACCGTATACGCACACGGTATGATATACCGTTCACATACTGGGTTTACCATGAGATGCTGCACGGTATTTCGCACGGCATACACATGATATATGCAATTCCATGCAATCAACATCCCGTGCCGATTCGGTGTGCAGGAAAGCACTTATCAAACCCAGCATGAAATGCGGCACGGGATGCGGTACGTCATACACATTGGTTTCTGTCACACTGGATGTCACATGCCGTGCGATCTGCTGTTCACATGAAATAGGCATCTGCTGGCAAAAAAAGAACCGATCGTCTATAAAAGACAATCGGTTTTAGATTTTACGCAACGGATTCGACATGCCTGCTTGCAGACACCAGGACCGTTTCTTTTAGGTCTTCGAAACGTTCGTACTCAATCCCCTCTTTCACTTTCACGCAAAGAAGATACTCTTGGAACAGTTCGCTCAGCACGTTCGTCAACGCGTGCCGCATGAAGTGTCGCACCTTGTCGTCATCTTTCGCGACAGCCGGTACGTAAAGGCGCAACATCGGCGCACCCTTTATGTTCACAGAATCAATCGTGGCGCGCTGGTAAGCATCCGGCGTTTGAAGCGGGAGCTCAGATGGGTCCGTATAGCAGATATGATCGTTATCGTATAGGTACTGCAGTTCAGGCGAATGCAGGATGTGTTTATAATCCATTTCATCGAATTGAGCGATGTCAACGAATGGCCGAATGGCGTCAATCGCTTCGGCGAGCACGTTCAGTCCTTCTACGCTCTTTTCTGATAATTCGATATAGGCGGTCAGGCCAACATATGTGTAATCTGCCAAAATAGATCGCTCCTTTAAGATTCGATTTTCGCGCCGTTGACCGGGTTGCGATTTCCGCAACCAAGCTGTCGGGAGACAATAATTTCACATACCGTACACAATCTTTCATGCCAGAGTGATGCAAAAAGAAAACCCGCACCGATTTTTACGATGTGGGTTCCTATGTGTGCTATTTGAGTTCAATATCTAGTGTGTGCCCTTCTGGAAAAGTGATGGCATTTTCAATGCTGTCCCCTTCAACCAGGACGCGCTTGATGCCGTCAACAAGAATGATTTCTCCGTCCCAAGCCCCATTGCATACGTAGAATTTCGTGCCCACCTCAAGTGAACTAATTTGGGTTGTCGTGCCGCCGTAATGCCCCATTGTTTCACCCCCTCGCTTCGATTAGTTGGAAATCAGTGCGCAAAGGCGAACAGCCTAGCGTACAGCACTTTGATGTATCCCGTGATCTGGAACACCTTGTCGATTTCCTCCTGGTCTTTCGGCAACTCTATATAATGCAGATCATCGGCGATGTCGTGAAACCCTGCTCCCCTGTATGCCTCGTTCATCGCATTGAAATAATCCAGGATTTCCTCTCGTTCCCCTATTTTATGAAGCGTGCCGGAATCCTTATCAAACACCGCGGCGGGATTTGTTACCTTGTTATGTATGAAACCTTGTTCATCTTTAATTTCAAAAATCACTTGACATTCCTCCTGGGAATATTATACATTTATCTGTTTGGGTCTATCCCTCTCGTTTATCCGGCTGCGTATTGCGCAGCGTAATGGGTTTTAAGTTATCGAAATAATGCCAGTAATCTGTTAATATTGTTAATAGTTACCTATTATTCTATCATTTTATAATGGAATAAATTGTTTCACCAATCAGAAAGAGAGGGGTTTTCAAACCATGAAAAGTACCGGAATCGTAAGAAAAGTGGACGAGTTAGGCCGAATCGTCATCCCGATGGAGCTGCGCCGCAGTCTGGACATCCAGGCGCGCGATCCCCTTGAGATGTTTGTCGAGGATGAGCGGATCATTCTGCAGAAGTATACGATTGAGAAGGCTTGCTTTATTACAGGAGACGTAAGCGATCAAAACGTCCAGTTGCCAGGCGGCCTTTACGTGAGCCCTGAAGGAAGAGAAATTCTAAAAGATTTCCTCGCGGCCAAAGAACCCGTAATGTGAAAGGGACGATCCCCCTGCCGCTCAGGCGTTAGGGGGTGCGACCCTCACTTTGTAAATTCTTCTTTTAATTTAAACGCACATCCACATGCGCATTTGAACTGGTACAATCCCCTGACCTTCTTTAATGAATATGCGGTGAACCTGCAGACGGGGCAGAATGCTTTTCTCATCATGTCTCTCCTTCGACGCCGGCAAGCTCCAGCTGCCGTTTCGCTTTCCGGAAGATATAGTCCAGATTTTCACCCGTCTTAATCGTTCCGTCATGCTGAAGGTGCTTGTTTGGAATCCAGACGTTCTGGCTCGTATCGTTAATCAAGAATCGCTTGGCTTTATAGTGCTTATAATTTCGGTTGATCAATCTTAGTGGAATATGCTGATAGAATTGCTGCTTGAAATTCATGGAATAGCCTCCTTATGAAAGTATGTGAGACTGTTAACTTAAACGGCGCGCCCATTATCTGTTCGGGTCAACGTTTCAATCAGCCGCGCTCGCTCGGTCTCAGTAATTTGTTTGGAGAAATAAGTAACCCCTTTATCATTGACGAGTTCTACAAACACCCCTTCGACCGCATTTCCATAAAAATCTACCCGTCTTTTATCTGCTTCGTTTTTGCCTAAATGAATTTGCATATCGTTCACCTCTCCTATTTTAGTGTCCTGGCTTTTTTCTCGGTTGCGCCCGTCGCAACGCAAATAATCCCGGTGCGACTTCCGCACCGGTCAATCAGTTTCGCATTGTTTTGATAGAGTCGCAGAGAATTTCACACTGGAGTACCGGGTATCTCTTTCCACGTTTCTTTCCCGTTGTAATTAGATAATACGTAAGATTGAAGAAAAATGATTGTATGGTGTTGGCGCGTTTGATGATGATTTTCCCTTCCCATTTGGTCCGCAGTCTTTCTTCTGGATAATGGTTGGTATAGAACATGACATTTTTTCCTAATCTCTGACCCAATCGAACCGCTTGTCGCACGTTCTTTTGAAGTGATACGCCTCGCCCTAAATGCAATTCTACAAAACCTGAAATCCAGTTATAGAATGCGACCTTAGAATAACGAATGGAGTAGAGAAAAATGAGGATGGCAATACCCCCTCCGGACAAGACAAGACCGGTTAATACGATGAATGAGGTGAAAGTCAATTCGCCCAAAACATTCAAAAGTAGTATTAAGATAACCGGTGGCATCATTAATAAGTATGTTATTTCCATTAGCTGCAGCTTCATTTGAGTTCCTCCGTATTTTTCTATCGATGTCTACTCTATCGGGTACCGGTAGACTGTTTTTTAGTAATAAATGTGTGAGTTTTTATCTGTACTCATTTTTCCGGTTGCGTCCGTCGCAACGAAAAAAAGACGGTACGATTTCCGCACCGGTCTCTAGTAGAAAAAATATGAGTTCGTTTGTTGTCAGCCTATGATTTGAGACACATCGTAACCCTCACCTTTAATAAAACCAAGATGTCGTGTCTGTCATCGTCATGGATGTGGAGCTTTCCAAATAGTTTTGTATCAATGCAGCGCTCCGCCGCTTGAACTAGATAAATCTCGATCCCCGTCTTCATTTAGGACGTGGCGGAGCAGTTTATCCATTCCAAACTCTCCAATCACTCCGGTGCTTTGGGCGATTTCCGCGAGATCCATGATGTCATGGTCGCTCCCATCCAGTTCAAAGACCGCGCGAATTTTCTCACCGTTCTCTTCCTCCGAGGCGAAAATCTTAATCGTAATTTTCGCTTTCTTGTTCATATTCGAACCCCCTATCGTTGAATATTGAAATCCGTTCGATTCTTTTTCTCTATTCCCTAATGAGAATCCTTTCAACCTATGGATGATTAGGTGCCATCTGATGATTCTTCGCTCAGTTATTCCCCGCCTTATCATGTTATAGTAGAAAAAATCGTGTGAAAAGGAGAGGTGTTCTGTTTGGATCGACAAGAAAAGATTGAGCATGTATTAAATCATCCCATCAAATCAGAAACCATGTTTTCTGATCCAACCCTGTGGAAAAAGATTGTCTTAGAGCATTTTAACCAAATTTACCGAAAAGAAATCGGCATGCGTGAACTAATTCGAATCCTCATGGAAAATGGCGTGTCCTCTGACGTGTACTCTGAAACACTTTGGAAGTATCCTGTCAAAGAACTTTTGGAATACATCGCACAATTATCCGGAATAACAGACCTGGAGGTAGATCCGCATACAGAGCAGCGGTTTTTTAAAATGAATATCTCGGCCACAGGTGCTGAAAAATCGTTAGTCATAATGGATACGTTCGAAGGTCGCACGTTTCGCATCCGTGCGGAAGCGATGAAGTCACTGAAATCTCATGACCTATATACCGATAAAGAGATTGAACGATTAAAACGAGAGATTCGTCAGTCAGAAGAGATGTGAATCCAGTCTCCCAATCTGTCTTTCTCTCACTCTTACATAAAAAGACGAATTATGATACGATTATGTACAGAAAACTACTAAAACCGACAGAAACGAAAAAAAAACCTCTTGTTGGGCAGCAACAAGAAGTTCAATGGTCGGCCATATAAAGACCAATTAATTCGATTATTCAACAATGTCATTATAATATGGCCAACCCTTTTCTGTCAAAGGAGAAAGGGAGATTACCATAAGATGGAAGGTAAAAGAGAATACCAGCTGGAATTAGTGATTGACAGTGATGGTGGTGGCCTTCGCCGCCGGTTGATCATCGAGGACCCAGAGAAGTACGAGCTGATGTCCAAAGACCAAAAGCGAGCCTACATAGAGAAAATGAAACGGGAACAACAGCGCTTACGGGACCCGCGCGGACCATTTGTGATGGGAAAGAATGAACCAATCCGTTCGCTTGAGGGGTCGGAATTAACTGTCGCAGACCGACGATACTTCATGATGCTAGTGATTTATGCTGGATTCAATGGGGAACCATTGATGAAAGAAGGCGAGCCGCTAAACAACAAAACAATTGCGGAAATATGGGGGATTCCTGTCAACCGTGCGAAAGATCGATTGAGCAAGTTTGCTAGGATCGGTTTAGTCGAAAAAATTCGCAATCAGCAGGATGGTCGTATTTCAAATTATGTGCTAAATGAGCTCTATTTTCAGAAGGGGAAAGTCACGAAACCAAGAGAAAAGTTCGTAAAACTCTTTCAGAACAAGCTGCGGGACGTTATTGAGGAAGTAGAAAAGATCAACGAGCTTAAAAACCGCCACCGAAAAACGAAAACGAGCATTCATAACGTCATAGGCCTGCTACACTGCGTGATTCCTTATTTCCATTTTGAAGCTTATTACTTGGTTTCGAATCCGGATGAGCAGATCACACATGAAGGTGAAAAGGTTCAAGAGGCATTAGAACGCAATCCTAGGGCTCTCAAACACCTTTCTAAAGCAAGAATCGGACGCATTCTCGGCTATCAGAAAGCAAACAGAACAACAATCGATAAATACATGGATATTCTGCAAAAAGCAGGAGCGGTCATGGTTCTCAAGAACAAAGGGAAAACCCGTTATCTAATCCATCCGGATCTTATGTTCCGTTTGGATCATGATGGGACCGACGACTATACAAAACACATTCGTACACTGTTCCAACAGCACGATAATTAATAAGATAAATTGAAAAGGCCCTTCTAAGAGGGTCTTTTTTCATGATAGATTTCAATAAAAAATAAAAAGCGTTCTCTCATGGGGTCGCATTTTGCAAAAAGCGTTCTGGTGCGGGGTCGCTTTTTCGCCAATAGGGGCAAAATCATGCATTAAAAACCGTTCTCTTGTAGGGTCGCATTCAAATAAAAAGCGTTCTCGTATGGGGTCGCATCGAAAATGAACCGTTCTACCGCAGGGTCGCATTTCAAAAAAAGCGTTCTGTGACGGGGTCGCTTTTAATAATAGTTATCCACAACAGCTACCTTGCTGCAAAAGGACGAATAATAGTTATCCACAAGTGAATAACTCGGAGCTCCCCTCTTATATCTTGTGTGCCGCACTTGATGTAAACAGCACGTCCCCGATTTCAAAGCAAAACCCTACCGCCTCACTAGCGTTCGTTGCTGGAGGTCTGCGGTCAGATAAAGGGAAAAGAGCGTTCCCTTTCCCTGATCCTCAACCTTGAATATCGATTCGGATATTACCTCGAAACATCCTGCTGACTCAATCCCCTATGAATCAGAAACCCATGTGGCCTTCCCCGGAAACTGTCGACAATTGTAAGAAACTGTTACATAAAAGTATTACATCTTACATAATATGATTAAGTTCTCCGTTGACGGAATGTACTTCCACTTATAGAATGAAATTATCTTCATATAGAAGGGTGATGTGTGTGGCTAAAATTTATTCGATCAGCATGAATAAAGGCGGTGTGGGTAAGACGTCGCTTGTAACGAACCTGGCGTCCATACTTGCTAAGAAATATAAAAAACGCGTGCTCATTATCGATACAGATGCGCAAGGTAACAGCAGCATCGCGTTTGGAAAAGAACCAGATGATTACGAGAACACCATTTATGATGTCATGCTTCACGGTTGCCCTCCAAAAGATGCAATCTGTAAGATGAAGAAGAATATCGATTTGCTCCCTTCAAACGGAGACATGAATTTTTTGGAGTTTGATGTTCTCCCCCACCTGGATAAATACACCCGCCCTTATTATTTATTAAAAGACGGGATGGCAGGTATTGAAGATGATTATGATTATATCTTTATCGATACGCCTCCGTCATTAGGATTTGTGGCAGGGAACTGTTTGACCTATGCCGATCACGTCATTATCCCCTTTGTACCTGAAATGTTTGATGTAAAAGGGTTAATCAGGGTTGTGAAGGCAATCGAGGATTTCAAAAACAATTACAATCCAAAACTAAACGTTGCAGGCGTTATTGGAATGAAAGTCGAGTCGGCCACGTCCCTGCATTCGGAACTACTCCAGGAAGCCAGAAGATACTGCAGCCAATCAGGATTTCATATGTTTGACACGATTATTCCAAAAACCATTGCGTTTGCGAAATCCGTTGCCTACAGCAGCGTCCCGGCAATCCTCTCATCCGATGCAAAAAACAAACTGGTCAGTTCATACGACGACTTAGCAAAAGAATTCATGGAAATCGAACGATCAAAAACAGCAATGAAAGGATAGATGAACTATGGCGAGAAAAAAAAGATCACTTTCTGGTGCGTTTGAAAAAGCAGCGCAGGAAAATGAAACAGGTAACAGTAACACAGAAACCATTACAAAAGATGTAACACAAGAACGTAATACATCGACTGTTACACCTTCTGAAACAAAGAATGATGAAGATCTGCTCGCAGGGTCACAGGAGGCATCTGCCGCACAAGAAACGATTCATGGGAATGGAACAGGTAATAGTAATACAGAAACTCTTACAAAAGATGTAACACAAGAACGTAATACAGCGGCTGTTACACCTTCCGAAACAAAGAATGAGAGACAGAAACCGGCATACATAAAAGAAACACCGCAGCATGAAGCGCCTGTGCGGACAATCAGGGAAGTCACGGAGAGCTTGATGAACATGTATGACGCGAAGAGTAAAAAGAAAACTGTCGAAGAAACTCATACACGGGCGACATTCCTGTTTCGAACAGACCTCCAGAAACGTCTCGACAACCTGGCTAATGGCAAGCGAGGGTTCAAGACTATGTTTCTCAACAAAGCGATTGAAGCGTTACTTGACGAAATGGAAGATGCGCAGCGCTAAATAGGAGGGGAATGAAGTGGAATTTTCAAGAGGGTTATTTGTAGACCCTGCCGGGAGAAAAATTCAGATGATCCAGCTGGGTAAACAGGAAATTATCAATCTTCAATTTGATCGCGTATTGGAAGCTATTAAAATGGCGGATGAAACTGACCATTCATGGAGAGGTTTTGGCACACTCATGTTGTTTATCCAGGGTTATGACGATGTCACAGATGAGTTGTATGAAATTCCGAAAGTGCGTCGATTTTTCGCTCGTTTGTATAAAAAAGTTCCTCACATGATGTACTATCTGAATCCGGTCAACGGGATGAATAGTCAGTTCTTGATTGGGTTGAGTGATTTCACGAAGGTCGCAGTAGGCGAGCAGCGATCGCCTCAACAAGTCATAAATGAGGATGGCAACCTGGATGATGTGGGCCACCATCACGCTGCGATAGAGCTTCCTGAAGAGATTGGTTTCGCCATGATTAAAGCTGTGAAAAACCACGCTCTCAAAAGAGGATTCAGCGATCTGGAAGATGAGATGCCGCCATTGGTTCGGATGATTCAGGCGTATATGGGAGAACGGCACGTTCGATAATCGGATGTGTCGCTCTATTTTCTCTTCACACAAACGTATAAAAGATACGTAACTGTATTACGTAATATGTAATGCTCATGTAAAAAAGAACCACCTATCCGCCTACCGGGAAGAGTGGTTTCATCATGGATCTCTCTTTAAAGAAGGACTATGCGGAACGATTGACTCGTTCGTTAATAGTATGGGCAAGGTAACGGAATTTCATACGTTTTTCGTTATTTTCTTTTCACTTTCACAATCGTCTTGGATTGCTTTGCTAGATTCCCGAACGCTTTGAGCACACTCTTGTCTATTATCTCTTTCGAAGCCAATGGTGTCACACCCCTTATCATTTTTTTCTTGTTAATAGGATGCCCAACTCTATGAATCTTATACACTCTTTCAAAAAAAAAACCGACAGTCAGGATAGACTGTCGGTTTTCTATGGGATTATGCAAGGGAATCTGTAAGGTTCAGCTGTTCGGCTTTTTGGAGTTCTTTCTGTGAAAGAAGGAAGGAGGTACCCTCTTTTTGCAGCCACGCATCTTTGAGCTCGTTTGCATTCGAGGCAGACAGCAGGGCGAAGGTCGGTATTTCTCTCTCTCCGGCAATGATGACTGTTCCGCGCTCGACGCGGAATTCGTTCGTTTTGTGTGATTGAAGGTTCGTCAGAATGAGGGTCTGTTCGTTGGGATTAAGGGCTTCGGAAATCACGGTTCCCATGAGATTCTTCAAAGAAATCGCTCCTTTTTTAGTCGGTATCGTCTTCACAGTTTTGACTGGGTTGCGGTGAGCAACCTTGTCTGGCATTATGTGTTACGGTTGGTCATCCCAATGGCCTTATTTACTTTCGATTTTTTATGATAATTGCTGCCGCCGACTAAATACCGCACCTCAAAGTTCAGCCCGCGTTCGGCGAAAATTTCTTTCCAGACATCAAGCCTGCCGATGATTTTTTTCACTGTGGGCATCGCGCCGAGCATGGGCAGGTTGATGCCGAACTTCCCCTGTAAAAAGCAGTACGTGAAATAAAGGACATCCGCAATTTCTTCTTGGATTTCCTGTTTGTTTTGCGTTTGGATAGCCTGAATAAGCTCAGCGAATTCCCCTTTGACGGATCTCCACTGGATTTGATCCGCGTTCAGATGTTGATTGACCCATTTGCTTGTGACCATCATTATCATCCTCTCCTTTTTCTTCGCAACGCTTACTGGTAGGCCGCTTGCGCATCCCTGTTGCGAACTTTGATAGACAAGATAAAAACCGGACAGGGATTCCCTGTCCGGTTAGGCGCTGCATGATGTGAAATGAGCGACGAGTTCAGAAAGCGTCATAGACAAATAGTTTTTGCTGTTAATGTAATGTTCCCCTTGCACTCTTTCTACGAGGAGATGTTTGGTAGTTCGCACGCCTGATTGATCGAATAGGTGAATCTTGTATTCTCTCTTTTCGGCGTCTGTCACTTCAAACTCAATGCGCAGCGGACACTCTGATGTGCATTGAGTTTGATAGACGACAAGCAGCATTTGAGTGCGGCCGTTCTGATACAAGGTACCATCATGAAGAAACGGAAGTGTGTAAAAAAGTCCCTTGTGCCGTACTTGTTATCTGGGAGAATCGGAAGATCGAGAAAGTCCTCGCGGATGAAAGAAGCAAAGAGGAGCAGGCCCGCTTTATACCTTCGCTGCTCGTTTTCGTCGAGGTTCTTGATTTTCGTTTCCTGAGTTTGAGTCATATGTTTGATCGCTGCATTCATAATGGAATCGCTCCTTAGTTTCAGTTGATTACTAAAAAATTGATGAGTCGCTTGTCTCTTTCTTCTTTGTACGGCCAAAAAGTGCGCGCACCTGTTCTTTTTGCTCCAGCTCTCTTGCGAGCTTCTCCTGGTCGACGGTGTATTTAGCCAGGGCGTCCTCGCTCTGGTACTCGATCACAAAAATACAGGCTTTTCATTCCCGTCTCAATGTCTAAAATAAAGACGTTGCGCTTGTTGTCCAGGAACGCCTCTTCGATTGACGGGTCGTTCGGAGCGCCATCTGCGCGACCTTCGATATAATGAATGACTTTGACCGCTGAGAGCGTCAGGTAGAGCACCTTGAAGCCAAGTGACTCGAACGTGTCGCGTTTTTCCTGGTAGGATGCTTGATTGATGTAGGCATCAAGCGAATAGTAGGTATCTGGATTCAGTCCGGCGTTTTCAACAAAGTCCCAGTAATGCATCGCTTTCATCGGAACATGGATCCCCATGAGTCCGTTCGTTTCCTGTTTGATTTCACTGATTAAGCCGTCATATGTGAATGCCATTAGAATCGCTCCTTTTAGGGTTTATCGTTTTCGCGTATTTGACCGGGTTGCGGTCCGCAACCGCCTTTTCATTCAAAAAAAAAATCCCGGACAGGGATTTCCTGTCCGGGTTAGAGGGCGACTATCAAGTCGTTACGCTTGCTGCTGCAGGAATGATGACTCTCTGAACGATGTTGCCTTGATGATTGACAAGCAAAGCGTTCAGCTGGCCGCCAAATGCGACAGCTCCGTCTACGCCAACCTTGTCGCCGTCATCATTGATCCAGATTGAGCAGTCCTCTTGATTGTCCCGTATAAGTCCGGTTGGCGTGTGGCCGAAAAAGACTCGCTTTGGCGCTTTCTTTTTCGAATAGATGAACGGATTCCTGATCTCGTTCATGCTTCTTTCATCATCCCTAAAGTCAGGGATGGTCAAATTGATACCTGCGTGAACGAAGATGCAGTGGTCGGTCTCATAAAGCATGGGAAGACGCGCCAAAAAGTGCAACTCTTTTCTGTACAGGTAGCGGATGTGCATACCGCGCTGTTTGCGTGAATCACGTTTGAACTTCTGAGCGTTCTCGGGGTCACTCCCATAAAATGATCGCACTGTTGCATCATGCGTCAGCATGTAGTAAAACCCGAGGTCTTCTTCCGGGGTGTTCAGCAACCACTCTGTGAAGGACTCATCGTGATTGCCTTTTAGCACAACGACCTTGTCTGGGTGTCGCGATTGTAAGTCAGCGAGCGTTTGGATAACGCTTAGCGAATCCGGTCCGCGATCGATCAGATCTCCCATAACGATTAATGTCTGCTTGCTCGGATCCCAAAATCTAAGGGCAGCCATCATCTCGGCGTGGCAGCCATCATCTCGGCGTGGCAGCCGTGGATGTCACTCATAACAAAATACATACGAATCACTCCTGTATAATTAATAATAGATTAATGAAATACATTAAGTATTACATAATACATAACACTCTTCAGCGTTTTCACCGAGCGGCTTTTGCCGCTGTTTTTAATCATCCACCGATCATTGATTTATTCACTATAAAAGATGCAAGCCAAAACACACAGCACAACAATCATAACCAGTAGCGCTGCAAAATATTTAGCGATAGGAATCACCAGGTGTAAAAGTTCCAAGAAAATGCCTCCTTTTTTTGGACGCGTATGCCGACCCCGGGTTTATTTTAAAGCCTCTGACGAAAGTCATTTTCGTTCTTCTGGTGCCCCGCAATAAATGCAGTCTTCGCCGTTCTCATCCCAGTCATACTCGCAGGTACGGACGGGATTGCGCGGATCGGGGCAATACCAGCCGAGATTTTCTTGACAGATGTCACACTGCGCAGAATCGCAGGATAACTTCACGACGGTTTCGTGCTCGCACGAGTCAAGCAGCTGCTGCAGCTTGATGTTAAGCGCATCGTGCTCCGCTCGTACCTGTTCAATTTGCTGTTTAAGATTCATGGATTTGTCCTCCTGTTCATGAATAGAATGAGGCTTTCATATGAGTATTACATAATACGTAACAGTAAGATGAAAGCTATCATTTGAGCCGCGTTAGAAAGTCGTCAGTCATACGGTTCAGTATGTGCGGTTCATACTCGGGCTTTCCGGCTTTCGCGAGCGCCTGGTTCAAGTTCCGGATCTCCCCGTACTTCGCTTTTAAAACATGCATCGGAGCATAGCTGTCCGCGACAATCTGCGCCCCGATGTCATCGATCCGGTCATACTCAGTCGGAAACCGGTCTTTGATTTCCTCGACGGTGATGGTTTCGTCCAACCGGTAATTTTTAATTTCATGAATCATGTCAGACGTGTCTGCTTTATCGCGCGCCTCGGATTCAGACGTTGCGAGAACAGTGCGTCTGACTTCTACGGTCATGATAACATCGTAAAACTTTTCACTTTGTGTGTTCATTATATTCGCTCCTTAATAATGAAAGATAAGATGGTTAGGTAACTGTGTTACGTAAGATGTAACAGTAAAATAAAGCATAAGAAATCCAAAGCACTTTTTTATTCACCGTATTCTTCTTCACGCTCTAGTTCTTGCATAACTTCAGCAACATCTGGCTCGTGTCTTTTCAAAAACTCACTCAGACTGATTTTGTTTTCATTTTGTTTGAGCAATCCGGTTTCCTCGATGTTTTTTAATGGTTTCAAAGCGCTTCAACCTCGCATTCTATCGAATTATGATTATTTGTGACTGTTACATTTTACGTAACAGGATTATGTAGGATATCGGGATTCTTTGGATTGGAGATGATGAGATTTCAAAGTGGTAGATGCGTATTTTCTTCGTACTACGGATCTACTAAAGACTGTCTTTCGTCAACAAAAATTTGCACTTCCCCTTTGCTCTCCATCTTCTTTATTGTCTTGTAGACCTTGTCTATACAACGCATATCATAGAATTTTCCTAACTTTAAATTTGCATAAACAATCCGGTACTTGTGTTCCAAATTCATTCCTCCCAATTACCTTTTTGAGTCCCCTGTGCATCTTAAAGAGTGTTATATAAAAAAGAAGCCCTTCAAGGATTCACAAGCATGAATGGCTTCTAGTAAGAGTATATAATCTACAAAATATGTTTACGTAACATGTAATACAAACCTATTACATATATTGTCACAGCAAATCGGCCAGTGCCGACTCGCTCATGAGCGCCATGTCGATCACATAGAGATCCTCGCCGTTTTTCATGACATCGATTGAATAAGTCCCGGACAGTGCAAGCTCCGGCAACAGCTCCGTGATCTCGCGGCGCACACGGCTCAGGTTCTCGTTGTAATCCTCGGTCAGTTTGTCTTCGTGGGCGAGATAGGTCTGGTAGTCGGCCTGGATCGACTCAGCGAGTCCGTTTTTGAGCGCACGCTTCATTACGATCGGGTGCCAGTAGGGGACGATGCCGATCAGTTCGTTCTTGTCGCAGTCGACAAAGGCGCGAAATTCGGTGCGGAGCGGCATGCCGTTATAGATCGTCGGATTGTCTTCACAGTCCTCGATGTATTCCCGCACGACCAGGTCCACACTGTGACCCGCGCCGACTTCCATTGCGAAGTTGTTTACGACCTGAAAGTATTCACCCATCTCGCGCGGCTCGCTGCACTTCGCGTTTGCGAACTGAAACTTGCTTGAGAACGTGCCGGTCTTGATAAAATACGTTTTGCCGTCCTCCAGTCCGAACTGATCGAAGATGAACTGGTTGAACAAGTCTTTATCCGTCTGAGACGTCTCCTGGTATTCGAGGCGGATGAACTGGGCAAGCTCGATCGGAAGGCGCAGCACTTTCGTATCTGGCGTCTTTAGATCGGAACTGCTTTTGAGCAATGCGAGCTCAAGTGCCGGGTACCAGTTGTACAGGCTGTTCGGGTTGTTTGAGAATCGCTCATAGGTTTTTGCAGACAGATCGCTCACACTCAATAGGCGAGAGAGGAGGCCAGCTCGCTCTGGATGCTTCTCTAAATCACGCACCGCCTTGTCTACGTCGAACCGGTCCGTGCGGGCGAGAAACCCGGGGCGGATCACACACTTTGTGATTGGTGCCTGAAAGTTTTGGATCATCTCCGAAAGCATCTCTTTGGATGGATAATATGCGCTGTCGTTCACGCGGGCTGGCAGATTAGGTGAAGTGGGTTTCATTGGGGATCGCTCCTTATGTGAATAAGATTTTGCTCGATTCGTCGGTGCGGGTTTACCGCACCTGGTTGTATAATATGTTTACTGTTACATATTACGTAATCATGAATAAGTACATGTCGTACGCATTTCATACGCACCGTATGCCATTTAAAATCACATGCCGCATTCCATGCGCATATCGTATAGAAACGCTGCTCTAAGCGATGGGTGTATACGCGCATACGAGATGTCACACTGCATACAGCATGGCGTGTGCGCTACATAAAAAAACCGGAGCGAATTTCGCTCCGGTTTATGGTGTTTGGTTATACTGCATCAAGACGCGGACGATGATCTCGTCTAGCGCTTCGTCAAGTGTCGGATAAATCGGACTCTCCCCGTTGATGCGATGACGGAAGTCACCTTCAAACGAAACGGTATGAGTCTTCCATTGGAAAGACCGGACACTGATTGTCGAACCGAGCATGTTTTCGTCTTCCTGCTCCTGGAACCACTCGATGATCTCGTCGCGTTCTTCAAGTAAGATTTTCTGCAGCTGATTCATGCGGATCGCCTCCTGAATTGGTTTTTAGACATACGCGCGTTGCCGGTGCTTCTGCTCCTGTTTCGCGCGTTTTTCATGCAGGGTCGGAGTCTTGCGGACGTGCGTGCTGAAACCCGGGGCGTATACTCGGTTCGCTTCTGGGTTCCTCGCCCCGTTGCGTGCAGCATGCGCGGGTTTTCTGGGCGCTGCTTTTGGCCATGATGGATCTCCTCCTTTAAGGTGGTCAGTTGATTGATGGGCCCCGAGACACCGGGGCGTCTTCCTGAATCAATCCCACTTCACGCAAGACAGCAGGGAGGTGGCCGCAGGTTAAGATCCGAAAAATAAGGGTTTCGTCTTTTGGAAGCTCCATCAGCGTCAAGGAGTTAGCTTCTTCGGTGAGTCCCGCCTTCTGGTATTTCGCAAACAGGTCTTGCTGGATGGCTTCGAGTCTTGAGAACTCGCCCCATTTGTGGACGATCCACTCATCCATCATGTTGTAAAACAAAAGCGAGAGCTTGCCGTGCATGTATAGGGCCTGCCTAATCTCGTTCAGTAAGTCCTGATCTCGTTCGTCCATTGTTCTCACCCTTTTATTTTTATTTCGTATTCAAAAAAAATAAGGGAACCGCGCAGTCGCAGCTCCCTTATGACTCTCTGGTCTCTTTTTAAAAAAGAATCCGGCATCCGACCAATACCGTGATCCTTTTTATCAGGAAGGTGCCCGGTTGTCGAGGCCGGCGCGCATTCCCTGGTGAGTTTTAAAACCGTTCTCCTTCGGTTTATCCCTTTTTTGTTGTCATAGACAAAAATGGGATCAAAAAACACGGAAATGTGTGTGAGCCCGATGACGAACGGACATTTCAACGTCCACCATCACATCGACTTGCAGGGTTAAGATTCGACCGGTCTCGATAGGGAACCGAATCGAACCTGAGGCACATTGGCCTCTTCCTCACTCATTTCTCCGGCCCCGATTCATTCGGGGCGTCTTTTGCTCTGTTTTTAGGTATCTAGCGCGTGCTTGAACCCTGTCCATGCGCTGTGCTATACTCAAGGTACAGTTTGTATATGAGTTTGGGGCATGCGCCCCAGACGGCAAACCGTTGGTCTGGTTGGTCGTCTTCTCGTATCTTTTCCGTGAGAATGGGTCCGCTCTTTTGAACAAAGAGCGGATCTTTTTTTATTTTCCGAACGTCGCCTGGAGGAATCCCATGAATTCTTTGACTGCAACCTGGATTTCTTCCGGGACGTCTTTTTCAGACGGGTCTTCTTCCGTCTCCGTTCCAAGAAAATCAAAGATCGTAAGCTGGCCGTATGGTGCGTCACTATCGCCGGGTTTTTCGCGGCCGACGGTCGACTGGATGATGGCTTCGAGCTTTCTCAAATCGTTCATTTCTGCAGCAAGCTCGCTCCGCTCGGACTTTTCGATAATCAGACGACTCTCGATCAGGTGGATCTTTTCATTATTTGTGAAAGAGACCGCTCCGATGATGCCTTTGATGTCGGTCAGGGTGCTGGATTCTATCGCGCTCAGGGATTCTGCTTCGTGTTCTTTAATTGACTGGACTGTCATTTGTATCATGTTGCATTCGCTCCTTTAGGTAATTGGATTTTGTATTCAGTTTCAGTCATAGGGTGACTGTGACTGGTTTTGCTTGATAGAAAACATTCTGGAATACCATTTACGGAAAGGTTTCACATAGTGTATTACATGTTTTGTAACTATATTATGTAATAAAAAACCGGTGCATGATTCCCGCACCGGTACCAGTCACACCCGTCAGCTCGCACGCGTACTGATCTCCAGAAAGCCTTTGGTGTGGACGATGTCGTGTTCAAGCAAATCCGTCAGATACCGCTTCAATGTCTCCAAAGTCTGAATGATCGTTGTTTCAAATTCCGCTTTCTCCTCTTCATCAAAAAAGGAATACGGCTCGAACCGGATAACGGTCGAGGCGAGCTCTTTTTTGTATTCGGTTTCGCTCTCTCGGATGCTGACATACAGATTGCTTGTGTGCCCATAAAATTCAATCATGACGCACCGGCTGGATTGATAATGCGCCTTCATGCCGAGAAGCAGGATGTCTGAAAGCAGCTGCTCTTTTTGACTGCTGTCTGGAATAGCGGCTGGTTCGACGGTTGTATTCATGGGTTCACGCTCCTTTAGATTTGTGAAATATTGATTTTTGGTCACACAGAAACGGCTTTCTGCAGGTTCCCGACGGCAATCGTGATCGCACTCTCAAGCGTGCTGCGGGATGAGACGCTAACCACATTTCCAGTGGCATCGGTGATGCGGCAGATGAAGCAGCCGTCTGACTTTTTAGCGTGAAGGCGGAGGTTTGACGCGCGAAGGCGCTTCATCGTCTGTTTGGCGCTCAAGTTCGGATGGTCGGTCAATAAAATGCTCATAGGGTATCGCTCCTTGTTTTTAGAATTTAGGCGTTAATCGCGGTAACGGTCTTTTGTCCATAATCAAACGTCGAGTCGGGGCGCCACATCTCTTTGCCTCGGTGCTCGATAAAGGCGGCCAAGGCTTTTGCACTTCGCTGCGCCTGTTCGTGAAACAGGCATGCTTTGTTGACGGGCTCCTCTGCCTGAATCAAAGCGGCCATCACAGCGTTTACGGTATCAAGTGCATACCGGCTGTCTTTTTCGGTCCGGCTATCAGGCAGGGATGCAGCTGCTGAACACGCCGCTTTCAAGATGCGGCGCTCAATCGTAATCATATGAATCTCCTCCTTTGTTATTGCCCGCTCGCCAGTCTGTCATCGACAGAAAGGGGAACCGACCGTTCTCGTAAAATATGCAAGTCGAGTGTGATCGAATCTTCATGTTGGAAAAACGCGTCTTTTTTCTGTTTCATGATCGCCATGCGTCCGGTGAGGCGGATTGCGGAGACGTTGTCATGCCGTTCGGGGCGGCCGATGTACATGTGGGCGCGCTCCATGAGATGCTCAACGGTCGGCGCCTGGATGGTCATGGTTTCATAGACCGTCCAAGAGGGCTTTTTCGTCTTCGGGTCGATCACTAGGAATTCTACGGTGCAGTCTGCCTGGGTGTTTTGGCGGATTGGTTTCATGTTTTCCCTCCAATTTCTCTCATGTTCCTTTTTTTAATCGGTGCGGCGGGTTCGCACCACTTTTTCACGCCCGTCTTTTTTCTGAATGAAAAGAGCAACGGGATTTGTTTCACGGACTCGATTGAAAAAATCCATAAAATGGAATATAATAAAATCATGAAAACGTTGAACAGAGAGGGTTTTGATAAAATGATAGCATGCATAGACAGACCAGGGAAGCACACTGAACGCAACAAAACAGCACGCGCCATGAAGATTGTTGCAATCGAAGGATTGGACAAGGCCGGCAAGCATACGGCACTGAAAGTTCTCAGAGCGTATTTCAAAGAGAAAGGGCTCCGGGTCGAGACGATGAGTTTCCCTAATTACCGCTCTCCGATCGGAGTCTTGATTCACAAGTGGCTGAAAGGAGAGTTTTTGGCCGACGAAAAGACCTTCGAACTTCTGCAGGCGGCGGACAAACAGCGTGCGCAGGTTCAGATTCAGGAATACGAACGGCAAGGGGTCGACATCCTCTTGATCGACCGTTACGTCCATACGGAATGGGCATACGGCGCGTTTGACAACGATGACGCTTGGCTCCAGGAGCTCACACGATTCATGCGGCTGCCGGATGCGGTGCTCTACCTCGATGTTGAACCGGAAGTGAGCATGCACCGAAGGGGCAAATATGGGGACAACGATCTGTATGAATCCGACATCGAGCGCCTCCGGTACACAAGGGACGAATACTTTTGCCTGTTTGAAGAAAAGGGTGAGGCGATTGGTCTGGAGATCATCGACGCCAATCAGCCACCGCTGATTGCCAAGTCACAGCTGCTGAAAGCAGCTGGACGATTGTATCAGACCTTCACGGGCAACCAGCCGCCAAACGATGACGTGCTCTTGTCTATCACAGACGAGGAAAAAGAGCTTCTGAAACGCTATTACGGAACGGACACTCCGCTGTATGATGTCCCTCATTAAACTATAAAGAGTCTCGCATGCCATCTGCGGGACTCTTTTTTTTGTTCCTGCATTGTTCCTTTTTGGGGTCAAAATGTTCCTTTTTACCCCCGAAATGTTCCTTTTTTGGGCCGAATCAGGCCGGATTTCGAAGAAATGAGCAGCAAATCGGCCCGGTCGGGGCAGCCCGGAGTCACGCAAAAAAGGGTCAGATGCGGCCATTTGTTCCTTTTTCACGCGAAATGTCCCTTGGATGTCCCTCACTTTTCACGCCAAAAAGGAATGGCTGAATCCTTATGTATCAAGGGCTCAGAGAATCGTGTTCCTTTGTTCCTTCTTTTCTTAATCAAAGACTATAAAAAAATAATATATACATAAGCGTGTTACACATATAAAGGTTTCTCAAAAAAACCAGGAACAGAGGGACATCTGCGGTTTTTGAGTGTGACAGACCTTGAACTTATACTTGCGTGTATGCAAGTAATCTGATAAAATGGGAATATATAGGAGATTCGTAACCAGGCGAAAAAGGAGCGATAAGAATGAAGGAACTCATAGCAAGATTCCGAAGCAAATCACGTACGATCACGTATCCGGAAATCCGGGCCTACCTCGCCCAAAAGAGGATGCCCGAACCGCTCGCCGATCTGTGCGTCCAGTTTTTAAAAGACCGCGCGGCAGAGAACGGGGAGAGCTTGGTCGGACCGAAGACCGTTCAAAACATCATAAAAGGGAGCTGGGCCCTTACCGAACCCGAACTTGAAGAAATCTATCACAAAAATCCGTTTCCGATCCGGCAGTATGTCCTCCAGGTCACAAGTGACCCGGATATGCCGCAGATGGACGAGCTGACCCGTCCGGTGGAGCGAGTGAGCGCCCAGGCGAAATGGGCCTACGTGTTTTTGTCCGAGTCGGCGCTACGAACGGTCTACGGCATGCTGTACGAGCCGGATCACATCTGGAAGGTGGTGGGGTTTTATGCGGAAGAACGAGCTGCGGCGGTTGGATGAAACGTATGACGACAAGACGGACCCGTTTTTGCACAGGGGCTATGTCACGGTGAAGGCGATGGCGAAGATGCAGGTCGAAGAGGCGAGGGCAAACCTGGACTACGCCGAGAGGCGTTACCTTCGAGCGAAGCAGGAGATGAAAGAGATCGAAGCGTCCTACGCGCAGCTGTGCGAAATGGAGTTACAGGGCGATGGTGTATAGAAAGGATGATGAGTATCATGGCGAGAAATATGATTGAAGTTGCGGTGTATAAAGGGGACGAATTCGTATGTTCCGGTACGGTCAACGAGTGCGCGGCGTTTCGAAACGTAAAGCCCGACACAATCAGATACTACCTGACAGCTGCCTATCAACGGAAACTGGAGAAGCGCAAGGGCAGCCGAAATCCTATCCATGTCATACGGCTTGATGGAGAAGACGAGGACAATCAGAATACATGATTCGTATATTGCTCATCGTTTGGCGTGGGTCTTTATTATCATTAGTGGGGGCATTGGATACGTTTACAAGATATTTTTTTTGATTGGAGGAACGAACGTATGAGGAAAAAAGGGATAATAATTACGGTTCTCATAGGCATTATCGTAGCTGGATTTGCAGGGGTGTATCTGACACAAACAGGGACGGAATATATTATTGGGTATAAAGATGGGGTAGATCCTGACGAGATCTTTCAAATAATTGACCAAAATGGGGGAGAAGACGTCAATCACCTCTCAAGCATCGGGGCGTTTACCGCAACGATGAGCAGCAAAGAAGCAAAGAATCTGGCTGGAGCTGGAAAGATAGAATACGTGGAAGAAAATCAGGAAATGAGTATCGATTAGAGGGTATCTGTCTAAAAGATATATGTATTGATAATAGGTCCGAACTGAACACGAGATTCTCTCTCAAATTAAAATGTTGATCTGGTCAGTTCGGATTTATTGGTATTCTGTTGCTATTTCCCTCACATAGTAGTAGTTTCTTCAACTACATTAACAGCTCGAATATCAAGCCATACAAGGGCTGTAATAAGAATGAACGACACTAAAGCCATTAGTGGTATCGTTATAAACCCTAATAAATTTATGTAATCCGTAGAACATGAAGCTCCTATATTGCAGAAGGTGTGGTCTTCTAAGATGTCAATATTTTGCACTAAAACATGATACCCAGACACTAAGATGCCAAAAATTGATAATGGGAGTACATAAAACTTAACATTTTTATCCTTGGTGTAAATTCCAACTGCTAATATTACTACTAATGGGTACATTAAGATTCTTTGGTACCAGCATAAATCACAAGGGATGAATTTAAAAATTAAACTAAATGAGAGACTTATCATAGTGGCTATGATTGAAATAATCCAAGCGAGTTCTACCGCATACTTAGTAAACTTATCCATATTCCCCTCCTGTTTTCACTAATATTACAACTATGGTATATAATGTATCATAAGACACTGTTTAAATTAATAGCTATGAGTTAAGTTTAAGTAAGAAAAAAATTTAAATAAAAGATGGAGGTAATTTAATTGGTCGATAAAAGTAGCTTTTCAAACGGATTAAAGAAGGGTTTAAAAGAAGGATTAACTTATGGCTCTGTCTTTGATAAAGATATGAGCGAACGGAGCGTAAAAGAAACTGAAGGAGTAGGAGTAAAAAAGTTAATTGATCACATTTCAGGGAAAAAGAAGCTAACACAAGAAGAACAAAAGAACCTTATCAAATTGCAAAAATATACAAAAAAACTCTGAAATCAAATTTCAGAATATAGGCTTAAAGTTTGATATTTACTTTTGTGTTGACTTCCATATTATGAATGATATAGCATTAATTGTAAGGTAAGCGCTTGCCTAATTCTTTTATAAATGGGAGGAAGAGACATTTGGAAGACTTTAAACTTTTAGAAAACGAATATGATACCTTAAATGTGGAAGAGTTGGATGAGATGGTAGGTGGCGCATCTGCATATTGCGAATCTCTTTGGCTACAATGCATCACAGGTGTTAGTAGTGCCTCTCAATCTATCGTTTGCCAAACTTGGCGAAATCAATGCACATGATTAATTAATAATTATGAGAAAAGCCCTGCCTCTTTGGTAGGGCTTTTATAAAAAATAATTCAAGGTGTGGGCTGATTATGAAAAAAAAACTAACTCATGTCAGGCAGCAAGATTCTTATGACTGTGCGGCTGCTTGCGTTTCAACTATATTGTTTTATTATGGGTTAGACTATAACTTAACTACTGTTCGAGATTTTATAAATACTAATGCTTATGGTACAAAAGCATCGGATGTGGTTAGTGGATTTGAAAAATTAGGTTTTTCTTGCAAAGGTTTCAAGATTAAAAAATCGGAATTTGTCTCATTTGTAAAAAAAATTAACGCTCCATGTATAGCTTACGTAAAAAAGGAAGAACTATATCACTATGTGGTAGTTTACAGTATTAAAAAGAACAAAATTTTAATTAGTGACCCTGGAGAAAGTGACTTAAAATACATAGAATTAGATACTTTTATTGATAGTTACTTGGAACTTATATTAATGCCACAACCAAAATCAAATGGGAATAAGACTTTTTCGAGTGTGCGGAAAAAATCGTATTTGTTTCAATTGATTAAGTTTTTTTGTAAACAGCATAAGCTTTTAGTCCTTTTAATTTCCGTTTTTTCTATTCTTTTGATGGTATTGTCAGTAGCTAGTGCATTTTATATAAAAATTTTAGCTGATTACATACTCCCTAACCACCTAGATCATACACTTTTTGTGGTTTCTACAGTTTTTATTTCGATTGCCATATTAAAGAGTCTTATTGATTACATCAGGGGATTTTTGGTGATCAGAGTGGGTCGGAGCTTCGAAAAATTACTCGCAAACATGTACTTCTCCAAACTTTTTAAGCTCCCTCCAAAATTTTACACTTCTCGCCAAGAGGGAGAAATGATTTCAAGGTTCAATGATTCCCTCACTTTAAGAGATGTTGTCAGTATGCTTGTTGTTACTGTTATAATTGATTTCTTTTTGTTTATTTTATCTGGAGTTTTTCTATATTATCAAAACGAAAACTTATTCCTGTTATCTCTGGTACCTATTGGGTTATATTTAACCCTTTCATATCTGTTTTTCGATCGATTGCAAAGGCAAAACAGAACCGTTATGGAAAAGCATGCAGATATGGATAGTTATTTATTTCAGGTAGTAAGGAATATTGAGAGTATTAAAAGTTTGAATAAACACATCGAAATTAATAAGCTGACGAATGATAAATATGAAAAGCTATTAGGGAATTTTATCAAAGAAGACAATACGGTAAACTTTAGTTCTTTTCTAAAAAAAATAATACAGTCAGTCTTCGGTGTTTTTATTTTGTGGATGGGGACAAAACAAATATTCTTAGATGAAATGTCTTTTGGAGCACTATTGACCTTCAACGCCCTGTTAGTGTATTTTGCAGGTTCGGCTGAGAATATAGTTAACTTACAACCAGTGGTCCAAAAAGGAATTGTTGCAGCAGAACGCTTTTTTGAGATAATAAATTATCCAACTAAAGATAGTCACAATACTAAAAAAATTGAAGATGTTATTCATGAAATAGAAATAAAGGATCTTAATTTCACTTATAGTGGTCGTAATAATATCTTGAATGATTTTAATCTTGATATAAAGCATGGTGAATTTGTTGCATTTGTTGGAAGCAGTGGCTGTGGAAAGTCAACGGTTGCTAAAATTATCACAAAACTTCTTGATGTGTCTGATGAGTGTGTGTATGTAAATAAAATAGATATAAATACAATAGACGATATATCTCTTAGAGATAGAATAAAATATGTCTCGCCAGAATCATTTTTCACTAAAGATAGCGTACTGGAGAATATTAATTTAGGAAAAGAAAAGGATCCAAGTGTATTAAGAAAGGCACTTGAGGCTTCTTGCCTTGATCATGTACTTAATACTCTTCCTGGTGGATTGAATTATCGTTTGGAGGAAAATGCAAAAAACTTATCGCTTGGTCAAAAGCAAGTGCTAATTTTAGCAAGGGCTTTAATTTCTAATCCGGATGTTCTTATTTTAGATGAAACGATTGGGAACATTGATGTTAACACCAGAAACCAGATAATAGAAAATCTAAAAAGACTTGATTGTATCACAATAGTTATTACTCATAATGTAGACGATCTATCAAAATTTGATAAAATTTTTGAATTTAATGATGGAAAAGCTATAACTAAGGAGCGGCAGATGGCATGAAAAAAATTATTGTTGTTGGTGTTTCTTTAACATTATCAATATTCATAATTGCGTTAGTAATTAGTAATATAACTGAAGATAAGCCACTATATAATAATATATCTACGAATGAGTATGAAAAAAATCTTAAAAAGAAGAATACGTTTATTTCTTATATTTATGCGACATCATGTCCTGCGTGTCAAGAGTTTAAACCTGTCTTGAATAATGTTATACAAGAGGAAGATGTTGAAATTCATGCTGTTAATTTAGATGTAGAAGATAATAGAGATAGAGAACTATATGATAGTAAGAATATTATGGAGACTCCTACTCTATTATGTTACGAAAATGGAATTGAAAAGAAGAGAAATGTAGGCTATATGTCTGAAAAAAAACTAAAGTCTTTTATTGCCAGCTGCGATATAAATAACAAACCCTAAAACAGGTGGACTAAAAATTATGAATAATCTGAGTGGTTTTGACAGGTGTAGTGATAACTATTTATTCGCCCAAGACTTATCGTTACTTGAAAAAGTATCTGATGGAATTAAGATGAACATTAACTCAATAGATATTGATAGGTACAGGCTACTATCGTATCCCAAAATTACTTGTGGGATTATGACTTATAACGAATCAAGATGCATAGAGAGATGCATAAATAGCGTAAAGGATGATGTGGATGAAATTATATTGATTGACAGTGGTTCTACAGACGGGACGTTAGATTTGGTCAGGGATAAATTTCCGTTTGTTAGGATTTTTGAAAAGAAATGGAACGACGATTTTTCGGAGCCAAGGAATTATATTTTAGAATTAGCTGAATATGATTGGGTGTTATTTGTAGATGCTGATGAATTCTTGGATGCCCAATATAAAGGTAAAATAAAGAGTGTTATAAAAGTTGTAGAGAGTGTAATATCTAGCGAGCAAACGTTTTGCCTTAGCCCAATTGTTGAAGAAATCAACGGTGGTAAGCATTACAACTTAATGAGAATTTTTAAAAAGAGTTCCGGTATAAAATTTTCCGGAAGAATTCATGAAGAGCCATTAACTTCATTTGGAGAAAACCCAGAACATGTAATGACTCAAATAAAATTCTTCCACGATGGCTATTCCAAAGAAATAATATCTGGAAAAGAGAAACTATTTAGAAATATAAGGTTGCTGGAGAGAATGTTAATTGAAGAGCCACAACGTCCTAAGTGGTACTATTTTTATGCCAGAGATTTAGCTGCCAAGAGTTATTATGAGAATGATCATAGCAATAAAACTATTTGTGATCATATCATTATAGAGAAATTGGAATTTTTTATTGCTAATTTCACCAAAGAAATTGATTACCACAAATATCTTCCTGAAGTATTAGTTGTACTTTGCAATAGCTATGTCAAAGTTGGAAGGTGGGGCGACCTGCAAAATAAGCTGCAAATATTAAAAGAATGCTCTCCGGATTGTGTAGATATTAATTATTTTAATGTAATATTGCACACTAAATATTACAAGCATAAATTAAATAAATTAATTAGTAGTTCTATGGAATTAGAAACAGGCTCGAGAAGCTATATTCATTCTGAAAAACATCATTTAATGTACATATCTTTCCTCACACTGTTTAATATGGGAGAATTTGATCGAGCATTAGAGGTTCTTAATAAAATTGATGATTTATCTATTTACAAAGAGAAAGGCAATGAGTATCTTAAACATGTCAGTGGAATTATTCGAGAGATATTCTGCGGTAAAACAATAAATATAATTAAACTATTATATGAATTATTGATGTGTATTACCATCAACAAAGAGAAACACTCACAGCTGCTATTGAAAATTACATCACAGACGACAAACGAGACAGTCATTATTTTGTTGCAGGATTGCCGTCTATGGTTACATCTATTTCGACTCTGCTAAAAAATCAAAAGGTCAGAAAAGATCAAATTAAAGTAGATGCGTTCAGAGGGTATCCTGCAGCCGGTAAGTGAGTTTGCGCACGTCATTGCACCCCTTTTCTGTGATTTTGTGGTAAAATCAACCCATTAGAATAATCACTATGCGGAGAGCGGAGAGTGTGGGGATGGCATTATTTATGACGACTAATGAAAAGCATTTTCGATTTGATGAATTCCGGAGGGAGATCATTGATTATGACGGAGAAGAAAAGGATGTCGTGATCCCGGTTTATATCGATGGGATGGAAGTGACATCCATCGGGCCGGAAGCCTTCTGGAACAAGGGCTTGAGGTCTGTTGTCTTCCCGCCGACATTGTCCGTTATCGGTTTTTACGCATTTGCGTTCAACCAGCTGAAAACGGTCTATATCCCGGACACGGTCGCCTTGATCGAAGACGGCGCGTTTACGTACAACCATCTGGAGAGTGTAAGACTTGGGAAGAATCTGTTTACGATCCCGCATGCGGCGTTTCGGTACAATCGGCTCTCAAGCCTATCGCTCCCGGTCAACACCCAGGAGATCCTCGCCGATGCATTCAGTGACAATCCATTAAAAGAGCTTACGTTTGAAGGGGCGCCGACGTTTATCCACCGGCACGCATTCCGGCTTGGGAAAAAAGAGATGAACGACCTGGCGATCCGGGGAATGGAAGCCGATAACCTGCGCGCGCTGCTGGACCATCATGCGTCGTCGGTCGATTCGTACAAGAGACTTGCTGCGCGGTACCGGTCTGAGTGACGCGCCTTTTGAATTCGTATGGCCGCATGTGGTATGATGCAGGTAACAAATCACAAAAAAAATGACCACAGCTGGGAACTGTGGTCATCGATACCCATTCTTCCGATAGGGGATTGGTGTCATCGAATCTGGAAGCTAAGCGTAGCCCTCACCCGGTCGAACAGGGGGGGCTATTTTTTTGCGTTAAAAATAGCGACAACGACCGCGATCAGCGCGATGACCATCGTGGAGAAAGAGATCATAAGCGTAAGCGCCTGGAAAGTTGTCATGGAATCACCCCCTTTCGGGGACAACTCCAACCACCCTACCCAATAATCGAATAGGTATCTGCTCGGTTTCTCGCATAAACCGCTGGTTTTTCCGTTTTACGTATAAAAACGCTATGCTGTCAACGGTTTATGGCACTTTGTTTGAATTCTTTCAATTCCTTGGTAACTAGGATCGGTATATCAATAGATTATTTAGAACAGTGTTCTAAATAATCATAGTTAACTGCAGATATGTGCGGCAAGGGGTTGCGGCTCTTTTTTAAAGGTGTGAGAGTGTGCCGTCTCATGCAATCTGTCATGAATATGCTCGCAAAAGGGGAATATAGATGACCCCGGTCAACTTTTAGGTTTACAATCAAGCTCATCGTGATATACTTTAAGTAGGGAGTTATTGCAAATAGATTCATCCAGCCAACTGAACCCAAAAGCTGATTGTCCGTCAGCCGCTTTGGAGCTCACAGATCCAGTACGTTTTATGTATGTGTTGTTAGGTCACATACACAGCGCAGCGCTTGGATTAGACGTTCCGAGAACCCTAATGCAAGCAGAAAGAAAGAAAAAGCCCGAGCAGTCGTCCAACTGCCGGGCTTTTCTTTTTGTGCTATCTTCCAAAATCACTGGGGGACCCACAGTTTCACACCCTGTCCTGCAATGTCCGTACGAGAAAGCGGCTCCGGGTTGTCCAGGCCCGGTGAAAACGCGATGCATAAAACCAATGAATCTCCATATGATATGGTCAAGCGGAGATTGTTATGGCTTTGGTTGCGTGTCTATGTTAACCAGTCCGTCTGTGGATGAGATGAGATCCCCCACTTGTGACAGGTCAACGCCCGCAAAAAACATGAAGGTGATTCCTAAGATGAGTACGATTGCTAGAATCGGCCATTTTAGTTCTCTAAGCACAAGTGCTTGTCCCTCTTTGCGGGTTTTATAGGCGGTTGCCCTTTTTAGGGGGCATTGGTTGGTGTTGCTATTGGGGTTATTGCGTGCCAACCGGCCCTCACTCCTTTCATTGGAGAATGAAAGGACAGGTCGCTTCTCGTACCAACATTATATCAAAGAAGAATTTCAAATCTAACAACTTTTGAAGCGAAATCGAATAAAATTGCTAAATTTTTCATCCCGCTCGGGTTATCTGGGTGGGAATTGTTGATTTCCCCTCTTATTTAATTACCAAGCGAATGTTTGCTGCGAATAAAAAGCCTACCCGATGGGTAGACTTTATGCTAAGAAGCGGACAAGCGAGGGAATCCGAAGATTTCCTGATTTCGTCCAGTTTCTGAATTTGATCTCACAGCGCAGCTGCGGTTGAAGATAAATGAAGGTCTTATCTTCGCCGGTGACGAATTCTTTGTACATGCTGTAAAAACGTTTACGCTCTTGGTTTGTCACAAACTCCATCACACCCACAGGGCGTAAGCGTGACGGTTCTCCAACACCGAGCAAGAGTCCGAATTTATCTTTTCTGAGACCAAGGATAAAGGCATCTGTGTACTGATAATGGATCACCTTTCGCCAGTCATCCGATCGTTTATTGATCTGATACTTGGAGTCGGCTCTCTTTTGAACGATGCCCTCAAGGCTTTGCTCTTTCACAAGATCAAAATAAGCACCGGCATTCCCGTATATCCATTTAGACGTACATAGCACATCGGAATCTGGTATCAGTCGTTCTAAGAGCTGTTTTCGTTCGTATAGCGCTAGATTCACGACTTGACCTTCATAATAGATTATATCGAACACACAAAATTGAATCTGGTGTTGTGATTTCGTTGATTGAAACCGTTCCATCATGGCTTCAAAGTCAGGTTTTCCTTTTTCACCTGGCACGATTAGCTCTCCATCGAGAATCGTTCCGTCCGGGATCGAAATCGAGTGTAGCTCCGGAAACTTAGACGTGACCTCATTATGGTGACGGGTGTACAGTTTCACTTTCCCGTCAAACTTTGAGAGCAAGAGGCGAATACCGTCCAGTTTTAGTTCCGTGATCCAATTCTCGTCCTCAAATGGAGCATCGGCTTTTTGAAGCAGCATAGGGGAAACGAACATGGTTATCACCTCACCATTCATCATATCATTGGAAGTTGATGTCTGAATGTGGTAAGTGTTGGATGTGAAACATGTGCCTGTTCCGCAGAATGTATCTAAGATACTCATCGGAATTATGCTTTGAAAATAAAATAGAAAACGGTATACTTGAAATAACAAAAAAAAAAGAAAATCAAGATGCGCCAACATCTGATTTTCTAACCGTTCATGGTGTGGTTTTGGACTGACCCGCCAGTGAAGCTAAGTGAAGAATTCCATAAGAGATTTTGTGAAGCTGACTTAATTACCGTTAAGTCAGTTTTTCTTGTTGCGTCTTTTTCGCTTTTTCTTCTTACGCGGTTTGTTCCGTGGTGTTTTGGGTTGATTGTTGTACTTTTTCAGCAACAACTCAGCCAAGTAGAAAACGCCTGAATCCGAATCCGACATGGCGTTGACATTGTTGTACAGCTCAACCAGATTATTGATGAGCTCAACGGCTTCCAGCATCCGCAGCCACTCCTTTCAAAAAAAGTATGGCGGGGTGCTGACCCAAAACATTCTATGCTGATGTGGTTAATTGTATCGGAAGTCCGCCCCGTTTTCTACCGTTGATTTATAAACGTTCACCTAAAAACGATAGCAATGCGGATCCTTTTCTATCTATTAATCAGTATTACCGCAAACAGCATCATTTGATTCAACTGTTTGCCTAATTCCACGCATCACCCCTTTCCATCCTTCCCTTACTATTATATCAAGTTGAGCTCCGTTTCTAAAATTGCTTCTTTTCGACACCGGTTTGCCCACACCCACATTGTAAACGATTTGGCCCTACCGCACTAGGGGAAGCAAAGCGGATTTATGGTCGAAAATGCGTTCGGTCAAGACTAGGTCGAGGTCGGAGGCATTAGCAGAAAATTTTTGGATCTAACCGCTGCAAATCCGCGTTTGGCTGACCACCCCCATTCTTCGGAAGCTCTTGATAGAGCTGCGCCCACGATTGTTAAGCCGTGACACATACGTTGGATCAAATGGTGCTAATCATTTGTTCTCATAAAAATAGAAGTCTCCTACTCACTATCAAAAAAATTAATAGAAAAGACCTTTTGAAAAAAAGTCGGTATTCCACGGTTAGTATCATTATTGACAAACTATTCAAAATTTATACCTCTTTGAATAATTCAGAAAAAAATACTGTTACATGTTACGGAATCAAAAACCGTAATACGTTACCGAAATCATTTACAATATCTGTATTTTTTGTCCGTCTACAAAACGGATGTTAAATAGACACCGGAACTTGTTTTGTGGCAAATCGTCTACAAAGTCGTTCACACGTATTTAAACCCGTTCTTTTTTCTATGTTGACGGCTCCATACGTTTTGTGTACGATAAAAGCAGAAAAAAGGGGGTTTTTGGTATGAAAATCGGGTACGCCCGGGTATCGACAAAAGATCAGTCCCTGGATCTTCAAATCGACGCTTTGGAAAAAGCAGGCGCAGAGAGAATTTACTCAGAAAAAGAATCTGGTGGAAAATGGGACCGGGCAGAGCTTGCGAGGTGCCTCGAACATTTACGGCCCGGTGATACGCTCGTCGTCTACAAGCTCGACCGGCTCGCCAGGAGCTTGAAGCAGCTGATCGAGATCGCCGACCGTCTCCAGGAAGAAGACGTGGAGCTTTTCAGCATTTCCGAGCAGCTCGATACGAAAACCGCGATGGGTCGTGCCATGTTCGGCATGATCGGGGTGATGGCGGAACTTGAACGCAACATGATCCTGGAGCGGACGGCTGCAGGTCTTGCTGCAGCCCGTGCGAGAGGGCGCCGCGGAGGGCGCCCGAAGATGAGTGCGAAGAAAGTCGCGGCGGCGCTCGAACTGTATGATCGCCAGGAATTGACGGTTGCACAAATCACACAGGAGACGGGTGTAAGCAAGGCGCTTTTATATAAAGAATTAAACAAACGAAAAGAAGCAGAAACGATGCAGGATCAGGCGGCCGAATGAGGCGGCCTTTTTTCGTGTTTCTTCTATTATATAGATGCTGATCTCGGCATCCTCATTATGATTGGATTTTCCTGTATTGACAAGATTAGTAATTTACGGTTAAGTTTGTTTTGGCAGAAAGATTGACGTATGACAAAGGGAGGCTTTTAAGATGTTTGTTGGTTTTAATTTAGTAGGTTTGGATGAAAGATTTCTTTCAGATTATATTGGCTCAGGCGAAACGATCTTCAATGAGCAGAAAGCGCATATCGAAAAAGAGCTGGATGGCTTTTTATTAGCAGATGGGAGCATAGATGGGGTGGCATTGCAGGATGATTGGTTTCCGGAAGTGGACGCAGACATTTTTCTTTCTCACTCTCACGGAGATCAGAGGCTCACTCTCGCATTTGCAGCCATGCTGAAGGATAATTTCGGATTGAATGCATTTATAGATTCTGCTGTTTGGGGTTATGCTGACAATCTTTTAAAAAAGATTGATGAAGAATACTGCAAGAATGAGACCGGTGCGACATACGACTACAACAAGAGGAACTTTTCTACGAGTCACGTCCATATGATGCTCTCGGGAGCATTAGCGAAAATGATGGACAAAGCGGAGTGTCTCATCTTTATTAACACCCCAAATTCCCTTTCTACTAAAGATGTCATTGAAAAAAGAACGAAATCTCCTTGGATTTACAATGAAATCGCGATGTCCACGATGCTACGGACAGTCCGACCGGAGAGACATGAAATACTAACGAAATCTGCTAAATTTGAACATTCCGATGAGAAAAAGGATTTGACCATCAATTATACCGTAGACCTCAACCATTTGATTAAATTGTCTACGTCTGACCTCGATGGGTGGCGTACGAAATACGTTAGAGAGCGGGATAGATCTTGGCAGCACCCGTTAGACCTTTTATACACTAGAAAAGGTGTGCTAGAGTTCGACCTTCGCACATATAAAAGTTAAAATTCAAGGAGATGGCCGCAATTGGAAGAAAAAATGAGACATCTTGAGATGATTCAAAACGTAATATCCCGCATGGCGACAAATTCTTTCTACTTGAAAGGGTGGACTGTGACTTTAGTGGTCGGTTTATTTGCTTTCGCGAACGTCAAAGACATGAACGCTGGCTTTATACTCTTGTCTCTGATTCCGGCCGTCGTATTTTGGGGGCTCGATGGCTATTTTCTTCACCAGGAAAGAGCGTATGTAAAGCTCTATCAGCACGTCATCAACCTAAATAACGATCAAATTAATTTTTCATTACGTGTTGGCCAATATAAGAGTAAAAAACGGTTATTTAGTGCGATTTTTTCACCAACGCTATTTGTCCTCTATGCACCGATTGTTATCGTTATCATTGCTTCATTCTTTATCGCATGCGCCGCAAAATAGAAGATTCCATGCACCCATCTGTGATGGGTTTTTTTATTTACCAGAATCAACGTTTCTCCTAACGACAAATGGTAATTTATGTTATTTATACTTGCGTGTATGCAAGTATCGTGATATACTGTGTGTATAGGCAAATAGCGAATAAATAGAGCAGGTGAATCCAATGGTAGACGCAGACAGCCGTTTAATCGACTGGCTGTTTCACGAAAGTGGAATCAGCCGATATAAAATCAGCAAAGACCTCGGCATTGCCGAGTCGACGCTCTCCCGCATCGCGAACGGCCACACACCGATCGAAGCCGTCCGGTTCGGGCTCGCCCATCAGCTGACCGAGTACGCCCGGTCCAAGAAAACGCCCGAAAAAGGGACGAACAACCAAGAAACAACCGAACCGAAAGGAGGAGACACCACATGAGCGAGAAAAAACGCAAGCGGCGCTCGTTTTGGGAGCCGGAGTCCAAGAAACTCAACGACTGGCTCGATGCCCAGTCCGATCTCGGAACGAGCCTGCAGCTCATCATCGTGGATGCGATCCATAAATACGGCGAAGGGGATGTCATCAAGGCCCACTTGAGCCAGCGTGAAACGTTTTACGACACGCATGAGCCAGCACCCGCGCCGACACCGGTGCGAAAGGCTGCACCGATCATCACGCCGGTTGACCAAGCGCAAGCCGCACCGTCTATAAATAAAGAACAAAAACCACTCGCACTCCAGGAGGAAGCTCTGGACGTCGAAGACGAGGTTCTGCTCGATTCGGACGAGCCCTCGGGTGAAGAATTGCCGCTTGATCTCTCGGATCTGATGCAGCAGGAGGACGACGTGCTTCCGGATGAAGATGCAGAACCCGAATACGATCCCGTCTCGATCATGATGAACGACATTGGGAGCACATTCAGCAAATAAAACAGATAAAGCGCAGGAATCTGCGTATGAACTCACAAAAAAGGAGCGGATGCGATTATGACAGCAGCCATCACAGCAGGTCTGGATTTAGGAAACGGGTATGTGAAAGCAAATATCAACGGTTTGGTGAGGGTTTTCCCGTCAATCGCCGTCAAACAGTTCAACACGGCACATCATACGCCGCTTGGCGACGATGAAGTGGGTACCTTCATGAGCGACATCATCAATCAGATGGACGTGAGCTTTTCAAGCCCCCTCGTCCGTTCTACAGAGCGCCGCCTGTTCGGAGAACGCGCGCTAAAGTCAGGGCTTAACTTAGAAGAATTCGACGTGTTTGCCCGCATCGGGAAAGCGGAAGTGGATCTCTCTGGCGTCCTTGCCCTTGCGACGATCGCAGCTGACCGCCTGTATGCGCACTATGACGAGAACAAGAGCCTACCTGCGTCCGATAAGTTAAAGGTAAAAGTGGATCTCGCGACGGCCCTTCCGATCGGAGAACACCGTCATCACGCGAAAGTCTACCGCCAGAAGTACCTGAACGATGGCATGCCGCACATGGTCACGTTCCATAACTTCGAGCGTCCGGTGCATATCGAAATCCTGTTTGAACATGCGTATGTGGCAAACGAAGGCGAGAGTGCCCAGTACGGCCTGATGTTCGCTAAAGATGCGTTCCTGGACATGATCTACAGAGAAGCCGTGAAGAGATTCCCGAACGGGGAACTGGACGGCATTACGGGCCGGGATTTGGTGAGTGCGAAAAACACGCTCGGGATTGACATCGGAGAGGGTACAATTGATTTTGCTGTCTTCTCAAACGGGAAGTTCAACTCGGATGCGAGCTCTACGATGAATCAGGGTTACGGTTCGGTTTTGGAATCCACTCTTTCTAAACTTCAGGAAGAGGGGTATCCATACAAGTCACGCAAGGAACTTGCTGAACTGATTCACAACGAGCCGTCGCCGTTCACCAAGAAAAAGTGGACGCATGTGAAAAACGTGAACCAATCCGAAGAAAGCCGCTTCGGCGACGTGGTTGCAGGTGAAGTGAGTAAAGTGTTCAGCCGCGTGGGCGGATTTATCGAAGTGATTTTCGTCTTCGGTGGCGGCGCAACGCCTCTTGAGTGGAGCCTGTTCGAAAAACTCCAGAGCCGCGTGGCGGAATTTGGGGACGACAACCTGCTTCCAATCGTCTACCTGGACAGCAAGTTCTCACGCTTTTTGAACGTGCAGGGTCTGTACCAGGTCGCTCAGAAATTGCGCCCAGCCGCAGTGGCCATGAAGAAAAAGCAGCTGGCAAAAGCAAAATAAAGAGAAACGGGGGTGTCTTTCGCACCCCTCTTTGTCGAATCTGGCCGTTCGTGGTAAAATTGGAAGGATTTGAGCGGTCGGAATGGCCGCTTGTAATCCAAAAAAGAGATAAGAGCACGGAAAAGG
>NZ_JBRJIP010000005.1:5000-58150 GCF_053629595.1 Metabacillus sp. SLBN-84 | reverse complement strand
TTTTTTTAGAAGCTGTGTTGTCATTCGTTCGCGACAACAGATATTAATATACCACGATAACTTTGATGCGTCAACGTTTTTTTAGTGGTATTTTTCAGCTCCGCGCCTTTCTCTTAAAAAGCACAAGAGTTAATATACCAACACCCGCAGGTAAAGTCAATAAAAAAAGAGATGCCGGAGCACCTCTTTTTTACTTCTATTCTATTATCCTGCCAAAAAGACAAAGTAGAGGATAAAGATGATGAACAATCCATACATGATCGGATGGATCTCTTTCGCCTTTCCTTTCACAATCATTGTTACCGGATAGAAGATAAATCCAATCGCGATTCCTGTTGCAATGCTGTACGTGAGCGGCATGGCAATGATGGTCAGGAATGCCGGTACAGCAATCTCAAACTTGTTCCAGTCAATTTTTCCGAGAGATGAAACCATGAGAATTCCTACTATAATAAGTGCAGGTGCTGTTACCGGCGCTGTGATGACACCGAGCAGCGGCGAGAAGAACAAGGCGAGCAGGAACAGCCCGGCTGTAACGACGGATGCAAATCCCGTTCTCGCACCTGCAGCAACTCCTGCAGATGATTCAATGTAGGAAGTCGTTGTTGATGTACCTAAAATCGATCCGATAACTGTTGCAGCAGAGTCCGCGAAAAGCGCTTTGCTTGCTCTAGGAAGTTTGTTTTCTTTAATAAGACCAGCCTGGTTAGCTACCGCTACAAGCGTTCCGGCTGTATCAAAGAAATCTGCAAAAAGGAAAGTCAGAATAACTACAAGCATTTGAAGAGTGAACAATTGATCCAGATTTGCAAAAGCAGCACCGAATGTCGGCTCAAGACTCGGAACAGCTCCAACCACCTGTGTTGGAACGTCGATTAATTGAAAGATCATTCCCACAATCGCCGTAAGGATCATTCCGTAGAAAATTCCGCCGTTGATTCGCTTAACCATAAAGATCACAGTCACAAACACTCCGAAAATCGCAAGCAATGCGTTTCCGTCTTTTAAATTGCCGAGTCCTACAAGCACAGCATCATTATTTGTTATGATTCCTGCATTCTGAAAACCTACGAAAGTAATAAACAATCCAATACCGGCTCCAACAGCGTACTTTAGTTCCTCCGGGATTGAATTAATGATTTTTTCGCGGAGACCTGACGTTGTTAAAACGATAAAGATCAGACCCGAAACAAGAACGCCGGACAATGCTGTCTGCCAAGGGATGCCCATTGTAAGAACAACTGTAAAGGCGAAGAATGCGTTCAGCCCCATTCCCGGAGCAAGTGCTATCGGATACCTGGCTATGAGCCCCATTAAAAGAGATCCAATTGCCGCAGCAAGAGCAGTTGCCGTAAACACAGCTCCCTGATCCATTCTTAATTCATTCGGAAAATCAGGCACTGACGCCAGAGAAAGTGTCAGCGGATTGACGAACAGGATGTAAGCCATAGAAAGGAACGTTGTAAGTCCGCCGATAAACTCGCGGCGGTAGTTCGTGCCAAGCTCTTCAAACTGAAAATACTTTTTCATGTTAAATCCTCCTGTATCTTAACGCCGTGCCGGGGGCCCGTGTATAAACAAACAGATAAGTGCAAAAAAGCGCTCCTGCTGCAGAGGAGCGCTTGACGACATGGATATTAGACAGGTTGGCACATGTTAGAGTTATCCGAATGCACCGAACTATATAACACCTCGTAGTCAAGCTCTTTACGGCAGCTTGGTAGAAACTTTTGGGCCATATCCCCAACTTTATACGACGTATTTAGACAATATTTTTGATAGGTCTATCTTATCAGCATAGGCATAAAGTCGTCAACAAAAAAAAACGAACATTTTATATAAAATGTTCGTTTTTGTTCGTTTATTCCCACTCAATTGTTGCTGGCGGCTTGCTCGTGATGTCATAAACTACGCGGTTTATGTGTTTTACTTCATTTACAATGCGAGTAGAGATGATCTCGAGAACCTCCCAAGGAATACGTGCCCAGTCAGAGGTCATGCCGTCGATTGACGTTACGGCACGGATGCCGATTGTGTAGTCATACGTTCTTGCATCCCCCATAACACCTACACTGCGGATATCAGGGAGAACGGTGAAGTACTGCCATACATCACGCTCAAGACCTGCTTTTGCGATTTCTTCACGAAGGATTGCATCTGATTCACGAACAATCTCAAGTTTTTCTTCTGAGATCTCACCCAATACGCGAATACCAAGTCCAGGACCCGGGAAAGGCTGGCGCCAAACGATTGCATCAGGAATGCCAAGCTCTGAACCAAGCGCGCGCACTTCATCCTTGAATAGAGTGTTAAGCGGCTCAATCAGTTTGAACTGCATGTCCTCCGGCAGTCCGCCTACGTTATGATGAGATTTAATTGTTTGAGCTGTTGCCGTTCCGCTCTCGATAATATCTGTGTAAAGCGTACCCTGCGCAAGGAATTCGATGCCTTCAAGCTTCGTTGCCTCATCATCAAATACATAAATAAACTCATTGCCGATGATTTTGCGTTTTTGCTCAGGGTCGGATACTCCGCGGAGTTTTTCCATGAAGCGGTCTTTTGCATCCACTTTAATGACATTCATGTTAAAGCCTTCGCTGAAAGTCTTCATTACACCGTCAGCTTCATCTTTACGGAGAAGTCCGTGGTCAACAAAGATACATGTCAGCTGATCACCGATCGCCTTATGAATAAGTACGGCTACAACAGAAGAATCTACGCCGCCGCTCAGTGCACAAAGCACTTTTTTGTCGCCGACTTCATCGCGGATCTTTTGAAGTTCAAGCTCAATAAAGCTTTCGATGGACCACTCGCCGCTGCATCCGCACACTCCGAATACGAAATTGCGGAGCATATCGTTTCCGAATTCTGAATGGCGCACTTCCGGATGGAACTGAACGCCGTAAAGACGTCTTTCCTCGTTGCTGATTGCAGCAAACGGACATGACGGGCTTGTTGCATCAACGATAAAGTCATTCGGGATATCAGCTACAAGATCGCCGTGGCTCATCCACACGATCTGCTGTTTAGGAAGATCTGCGAAAAGGGCTGTTTCTGTTTGAACGTTCAATGTTGCTTTTCCATACTCACGGTGATTGGCAGCTTCTACTTTCCCGCCAAGGTAGTGAGTCATCAGCTGCATACCGTAGCAAATCCCAAAAACCGGGATGCCCAGGTCGAAAATCCGCTCATCGCAGCGGAAAGCATTTTCGCCGTATACACTGTTCGGTCCGCCTGAAAGGATAATTCCTTTAGGGTTCATTTCCTTGATCTCTTCTGCTGTCAGAGTGTGGGGATGAAGCTCACTGTATACGCCAAGCTCACGGATTCTGCGCGTAATCAGCTGGTTGTACTGACTTCCGAAATCCAATACGACTACCATTTCATCTTGCAAGTTGTTCACGGATGTTCACCTCATTTAAAAGATACCCTATAAAAATAGGATTCAGAAACTGGGCATAAAAAAAGCTGGAACTATACCTTCCAATCCAAAAAGAAAAGAAGGCAGAATTCCAGCTTTTACAGGTGTATATTCTGCCTTCATAGTCAGATTATTTGCGGCAATCCGGTAGAGACTCTCGAACCATATTATCGAGGATATATGAAGGGTAAGCACTATTAATTTTTCCCTATTCTAACAATCTCCCGCAATTCGGTCAAGATGCTATCTTTTTAATTAAATTTTCCCACAACTTCATGGATTTTATCCATTCTTCTTTCGAACTGTCTCCCCTGTACAGCGATTTTTCGTAGCTGGCCGTCAGCTGGGTCATATCCCGCATATCAAAAAACGAGTCGATATAACGGGCATAATCACGCAGGGTCTGCCCGTCCTGACGCTTCAGACCGTATCGTTCAAGCTGTTTAAGAAGGGCATTGTAGGCCTCACCGTAGACCTTTTCGTCCTTCCGGTGCTTATACTTGAACAGGATAACGTACGGCATCCATCTTAATCTTGTTTTATATAGAACAAACGCAATGACCGCAGCTGCTGCCAGAATGAGATAAAAAGCAGTACTGCCGACCTGAATGTTGAACGGAAGAGGGTTTTCTGATGTTCCTCCTGAATTTTCCGTCCGGCTATCTTCAGGAACCGGCTCCCGCTCAGGTTCTATTTGTTCTGGTGTTTCGGCTTCAGGCGTTTCGGAAGTATTCAGGTTAAACGTAAAATCATAGGGATTTGTAAAGCTTTTCGTCGGCTCAAACGGCACCCAGCCGATGCCGCTGAAATAAACTTCAACCCAGGAGTGGGCATTATTGTTTGTCACTGTATACTCTTTTTTGCTGCCTCCAAGACTCTGGACGAAGGAACCGTCTGAATAGCCTTTCACCCAGCGGGCAGGAATATCCGCAGCACGGAGCAGAACGATCATGGAAGTGGAGAAGTTATCACAGTAGCCTTTAAACGTCTCAAAAAGGAACTGGTCAACGTAATCCTCTTCCCCTCTCGGAACCGCAACATCCGTTGTTTCATAGGAAAACTGCGAACCCCCCAAGTACGTCTCAATTGATTTTGCCTTATCATAGTAATTGCCGTTGCTCTCCGTCAGATTAAGCGCAAGATCGCGGACACGCTGCGGAAGCTCTTCAGGCAGCTGTGTATACCGGGCAATCTCCTCTTCTGAGAGTCCTGCATTTGTTGTGACTTTCCGCAGTTCGTCAATTTTAAAGTTAGGAAAATTGTATGCCGTTTCGTAGGAGCCGGGCGGGAAGTAGCCTCTGTCTTCTGAAATGCGCGGTCTCATCTGTTCAGAAACCGGGTTCACATCAAGAACGGCATTCTCAGGAAGGCTGACAGACTGCACGCCTGCAGGGTAAATAATGTGATCATATCTGTACCTGCGGTCAATTTCCACACTGGCTGTCATCGGAACGGTCTCTGTCCCTTCTTCTGTTGAAAGGACAGTGATTTCATCCGGATCCATCTGCACATTATCCGCTTCAGGATCTGACAGTTCCCATCCCTTCCCTGTGTAAACATCTTTTGTCTCCACTTTCCAGTAGTGACGGTCTTCAGCAACAGCGGTGAAAACAGGGGTATTGTCTGCTACAAAGGATCCCCCGAGCTGTTCATCATTCGGGCCGTAGCCAATTTTATTTACTCCTCCATTCGGTCCTTCATCCTGACTTCCGTAAGCCGTCAAATAAGGAACCGGATCCGGCCACTGCGGCTCCGCTTTCGGGGCAAGGATTCCGATAAAAACGGCAGAACCGATCAAGGCAGTAAGCGGCAGAACCCACTTGACTGTCATATAGCGCTCCCTCTTGATCCGTTCAAGAATACGCAGCCTTTCCAGATATAAAAGACCAATCAGCACAAAGCCAATCACGACAATTCTTACAATGGCGATGCTTGCATCATACTCTGTGAACGTGTCAAGAACGGTAACATAAACAAGCGTGATGATAAAAAAGAACATGATCCGCTTCTGGACAACGATCCAATAATTGATCAGGTACACAAGCAGCCAAAGCAGGACAAAGAACAGCAGCGTCCTGAATGGCGATGTTATGTCCATCCATGACGCATTCATCATAAGAGCAATGTTATCTCTAATATCATTTATAAACGTCCCGACCCAGGAAGGGTTCAAAAGAGATCCTTCAAAAAATAAAAGATGCTGCACAAACAGAATATAGACAATTTTTACAGCAGCAGCGGTGTACCATTTGGCTCCGATTGAAATGAAAAAGAAGCTGATGCCGATAAACAGAACAAAGACAAGGGTATTTCCTGTTTCCGTAAAATCCTGAAGGGGTCTGAGCCACTCCCATAATAAAAGAAAGGCAAAGGCATAGTAGATAAAAATCGCTGTCTGTTTTTCCATTTGTTCACTCACAGCATGCTCACCTCTTTAAAGGCTTCTTCAAACCGTCCCGCTCCGACGGCTTTTGTTATGATTTTCCGTTTCATCAGCCGGTCCATCATCACTTTTTCTTCACTTGTTATCCGTTCACCCTCTTTTTTCACAAGAAAGACGAGCGCCGCATGGCTGCGCGATCCCAGGCGCTCAAGCTTTCTTACCAAATCAAGAGATAAGGCGGATGTGACAAGCAGAGGGGTCGCATTTTTAGACTGCCAGACAGGAAGCTCCGTTTCTGCAATTTCCGCAAACGATGTCCCGCTGTCGCAGTCCGTTTTTGCAAGGTGATAGTAGATTTGCTGAAGATGCTGTTCCGTCTCCTGAATGGAAAAAATGGACTTTTCGCTTCCGATGGAAACAAATCCAAGTTTGGCACCGCTTTTGATGATTGATTTAGCGAGGGATGCCGAGAACGTGACGATTTCCTCAAATACATCTGATGGCGAGCGGTCCATCATCACTACAACATCGTGACTCTGCATCTGTTCAAATTCCTTTGTCATGATGCGGTCGCGTCTCGCAGTTGATTTCCAGTCAATCCAGGAGAACCTGTCTCCCGGCTGGTAATCCCTGATGCCGATAGCCATTGTCGTATCCTGCCAGAACTTCGCTTTTGAACTCGCTGCACCCTGCTCAAACTGTTTTTCATTCTGCCTGTAGGATAAATCAACAGAATGCGGATAAACGAGGAAGTAGTTTTCAGCATCGAATGTCACTTCTTTATCAATCAGCCCGAACAAGTCGCCGGTTCTGACTCGGACCTGTGTAAACCGGTGTTCGCCCCTTGGCATCCGGCTTAATTCGTAGCTCATGGTGATTTTCTTTTTAAACCATGGATACAGCAGCTTTTTCGGCTCCTGTCGCTCCTTAAGTTTGGAGAGTTTCTCCGGCAGTACATCCTCCACCACCAGGTAAAACAGAGGAAACGGGAAGGCACGCTCAATTGTTATTGTCCCAATCAGCTTTTCTCCCACTGAAAACTGCTCCTGATTAATGGACCTTGTGACCTGGAACGTCCGCACCGGATAGAAGGCGACAAGAAGCGAATAAAAGGAGATCGGCAGAAAGCTGTAAAAAAGAAACCAGCTGACAAATCCCCCCTGAAACATCGCATATGCAAAGGTAACCGCCGTGAAAAACAACAGACTGACAAGCTTCCAGACATAACGGATTTTCAGAAAAAAGCTCTTCATTAACGGCTCATCGACCTTTGCACAGGAACTGGTGTCCTGGAAATGATTTCAGTAAGCAGCTGTCCGGCAGACTTCCCTTCGTATTTCGCTTCGGACTTGAGTATCATCCGGTGAGGCAGGGTGTAAGGCGCGAGGAACTGGATATCATCCGGAATGACATAATCACGGCCGTATAAAAAGGCATATGCCTGCGCGGCTTTCATAAGAGCGATGGACCCGCGGGGACTTGCACCTAAATAAACGGACGGATGTTTGCGTGTTTTTGTGACGAGGTCAATAATATACCGCTTAACCGTTTCATCCACATACACGGTTTGGATTTCACCCTGCAACTTAACAAGTTCTTCTTTTGTGATGACAGGTTCAAGTTTGTGAATCGGACGTTCTTTTTCCGCAAGGTTCAGGATCTCAAGCTCTTCACCTGCTGAGGGGTATCCCATTCTGATTTTGAAAAGGAACCGGTCAAGCTGTGCTTCAGGCAGAGGGTAGGTGCCTTCATACTCAATGGGATTTTGTGTTGCCATTACGAAAAACGGCTTGCCGAGTGATTTCGTCACCCCGTCGACCGTGACATTGGCCTCCTCCATTCCTTCAAGGAGAGCAGACTGCGTTTTAGGAGATGTCCGGTTGATTTCATCCGCAAGGACAATGTTGCCCATGATCGGACCGGGACGGTATTCAAACTCAAGGGTTTTCGGATTGTAGATGGATACGCCTGTGACATCGGAAGGGAGCAAGTCGGGCGTGAACTGTATTCTCTTAAAATCTGCTCCCACTGATTTGGCAAGAGATCTGACCATCATCGTTTTTCCGACTCCGGGAACATCTTCAAGAAGAACATGTCCTTCCGCAAGGATTGCCACAAGGCTTAGCACGGCAACATCGCGCTTTCCGACCATAACGTGCTCTATATTTTCAATCACTTTGCTTAATTTCGGATGCATCATTTCATTTTGAGCCATTCTCATCCTCCTAGGACCTTTTATCGGGCATGTTGCTTAACTCTATACACATTCGAAATAAAACGACAAATTCCTGTTTCTTTTTACACATTTAATCTTTTCTTAACAATATCACGCAAACGGCAAAGGATAACCTTTCAGAGCACATTGGGAGAAGGTTTGAAAGGACAATCGCCGATCTGCCGTTGCTTTAAATGCTATCAGCAAAAAAAGAGCCCTCCTCATCAGAAAGCTCCTCCCTCTTTTCTTTTAGCCCAGCATCTCTCTCACAAGCTCTCTGTTCCGCTCTTTAAACACCTCATTATGAGAAGAAACCATTGCTGCTTTTTGCGCTCCCGGCTGTATGTACTGCTTTGCCTTGTTCACGGCGTTTGCCGCATCTTGAAAAGCTCCCGCAATTAGATGCAGTTTGCCTTCATGCATGAGAATGTCTCCCGCTGCATAAAGTCCTTCGACAGATGATTCGCTTGATTCATTTCCGGCAATGTAGAACTCCTCAGCAAGAGCTATGTTCAGGCTGCTGTTTTGCAGCAGGGTTGCATCCCTTTCATATCCATGGTTAATCACAACTTCATCCACATCGAGAAAGAAGGTTTCCCCTGTTTTCTGATTCGTCAGTTCTACCTTCTCGATCCGTTCGTGATCATCAGAAGCGAGGAGCTTTGTAATCGATGTATGGAAAAGGCACTCCGCTCTGCTGTTCATGAGCTGGGATACTTGTGCTTCATGGCCTTTCAGCGCATCCTTTCGGTACACAACATAGACGCTCTTTGCTACCGGCTCAAGTTCAAGCGCCCAGTCTATCGCTGAATTCCCGCCCCCTGAAATAATGACCGTCTTATCTTTAAAGCGCTTTAACGATTTAATTGTGTAATTCAGGTTTGATACTTCAAATCTCTCTGCCCCTTCAATTTCGAGTTTCTGAGGATTCAGTATCCCTCCTCCCACTGCCGCAATAACCGTTTTGGAGAAATGTGTGCGGCCTGATGCCGCTTTCAGTATGAAGATTCCCTCTTCATTTTTTGAAATGGACACGATTTTCTCATTCAGCACGACCTCCGGCTGAAACGTCAGCCCCTGCTTAACGAGCTGATCAATTAATTTTGCACCTGTAATGGGGGTCATTCCGCCTATATCCCAGATCATCTTTTCAGGATATACGTGAACCTTTCCGCCAAGCATCGGCTGAAATTCAATAATTTTTGTTTTCATTTCTCTAAGCCCGCTGTAAAAAGCTGAATACAGCCCCGCCGGACCTCCTCCGATGACTGTTACATCAAACAATTCGTGGTTCTTCACACCCTTCATCCCCTTTATGAATTATCTATTTATGATTGCACAATTACGATTGATTATCATTCTCAATTAAATATACTTTGTTTTCTCTCTTTTGACAAGCTGAGACTGTTAATAGAGTGACATTCATTTTGTTTGCACCTCATACAGGAACGGGAACATAATCCTGACCCTTCCTGCAAAAAATAGGAGGATATGACGCCTTCTCAAATCCTGCCGCGGTATGATTGACCAGGAATGCGGGTCTGATATGATGGCAGGATGCAGAAAGAACAATCAGAAAGGAGCGTCCCGTGTGAAAAGCATACAAAGCCGTCTGCTGCTTATGCTGCTGGTATTCATTGTGCTGCCGTATTTTCTGTCTGTTTTTTTCATTTATACATATACAAAAAGCAGTGTCGAGCAGTATGAGCTTGAAAACAGCCGGGAGCAGCTGCAGGAAAATGCGGAGGAGCTCGAACAGTATTTTGAGGAGATGATTGACTTCCCGTCTCTTCTTTACCGTAATCCGGACCTGTTCAGGATCTTCAACAACGGATTTGAAGATTCTATCTACTTCAGCCCGAAAACAATGGAAAAAAGTCTCGAAACCTTTTATCTGATGAGAAAGGAAATCAGACAAATGCGTTTTTATATTGATAAAAATAAAGAATCGTTTACGCTGTATAATGCCATGATCAGCACGCGCAGATACCAGCCGGATTTTCTCGAGCAGGGTCCGGTGAAAGAACTGTATGCATCTGATCTGAATTACATCATTGATCCGCCCCACGCGCTTATAAACTACAACAACGCAGCCATTGTTCCGGAATCGGATAAAACAGTGGTGCTGACGTTTCATCACAAAATAACAGACGTACTCTCCAAAAAATTTCTCGGAGTTATCTCAATTGATATCGACATGGGAGAGTACGCGCGCATCTGCAATAACCTTGTACAAGGCAATGATTCTTCTGTTTTGCTGCTTGATTCAAAGAACCGGGTCATGTATTCAAATGACAGATCCCTGATTGGCGAAGTCCTTCCAAACGGAGAAAAGGAACGTCTTGAAGGAAACAATCAGGATATTATTCTCTCTAAAGAGCTGTCCGGGTCCTTAAAAGGGTGGCAGCTGATTAAAAAATCTTCCAGTCAGGCTTTGTATGAGGATGTAAGGAAAACAGCCTATACGAATATTATCGTAGGGATCGGCGTGGGACTGCTCGGCCTTTTAATGATTGCGGTTATCTCAAACCGGATTACACGCCCAATTGCAAGCCTGAGCCAAAAGGTCCGCTCGATTGAAGGCGGAAACGAAAATGTTCCGTTTGATGACAGCCGGGATGATGAAATTGGTCACCTTGAGTCTCACATGAAGGATATGATGAACCGGATCAACACCCATATTGACCGGGAATATAAGCTTGAGATAGAGAACAAAAAAAATCAGTTCATGGCGCTGAAATCACAGATCAATCCTCATTTCCTGTTTAATGCCCTGCAGTCGATCGGAGCGGTTGCCCTTAGATCCAAGGCTCCAAAGGTATATCAGCTGATCACCTCACTGTCGAGAATGATGCGCTACTCCCTGCAGGCAGATCAGTGGGTGCGGGTCCGGGACGAGGTGGACTATACAAAAGCGTACCTTGCGCTGCAGTCCGAACGGTTCGGTGATTCAGTGAGCTATTCAGTCGAGATGGACGACACCATTTTGGACATGACGATTCCAAGCATGATTCTGCAGCCGCTCGCCGAGAACTTTTTCAAACACACGTACGAGGAAGGATTCAGCAGTGCTCATTTGCTTATTAAAGGTTCCGTTCAGGACGGACATCTTGATTTTTTGGTGGAGAATGACGGACCCGTACTGACAGAGGACAAGCTTGAGACATTGCGGAACAACATTTATACGCCCCCATTTGAGGGAACCTATTCAACCGAACATATCGGCTTGAAAAATATTCGTGACAGGCTCCTGCTCCGGTACGGACCCGGCGCACAGCTGCATGTTGATTCAATGAACGGAAAAGGATTTTCGGTCCGGATGAAAATACCGGTCTCAGGAGAAGGGAGCTGAACAAGGTGAAGGCACTGATTGTTGACGATGAGTTTAATGTGCGGGATGTCATTCGTCATCTGGGAGAATGGGAAAAGCACGGAATTACACAATTGCTTGAGGCAGGCAACGGCAAGGAAGCTAAAAAATGGATTGAAAAAGAAAAGCCGGAGCTGATTTTTACAGATATTAAAATGCCCGGCATGTCAGGCATGGAACTTATTGAGTGGCTCGATTCCATTTCTTATCCGGGGAAGGTCGTTTTTATTACGGGCTATAATGATTATTCCTATATGCGCAAAGCGATCCAGCACAGCAGCTTTGATTATCTGCTGAAGCCGATTGAATATGAAGCGTTTAATCATACGCTTGAAAAATCCGTTCAGGCCTGGATAGACGATTTTCAGCATGCCGAAGTGCTGGAAGATGCGAAAAAACTTAGAAGAAACCAGGTTGCAACCTCCATCTGTCACGGCGACAGGCCTGACGCAGAAAGTCTGGCCGAGTTTCTTCCTGAAGCAGATGACTATGAGCTGACTCTGCTTTCTTTTTATCAGATGCACCAGCCGGAACCCTATATTCAAAAACTGTCAGAAGAACTTATGAACCGCAGACTGGGAAATGCGTTTCACCTGCAGACAGACTTAAATCTCTGTCTGGTGATCACCACTCCGAACCAGTGGCTGACAGCGGAAGAATGGATCAGTTCAGAGTTTGACATCCCTGTAAGACTTGTCGAGGGGGAGTCAGCCATCTCCCTTGCACACATCAGATCCTCTTTTCAGGAGCTTCTGAAAAAACTTGAAAACCAGGAATTCAGATCAATCCACCGGCTGGATGAACTGGATGCTGCCCGCCGCATGGAAGATATCGTGTCCTATGTGGATACCTATTATATGGAGGATTTAAGCCTTGAAAAGCTGTCGAACGTATTCTTTTTAAGCCGGGAGCATATTTCGAGGAAATTCAAGCAGGAAACGGGAATGACCCTTTCCAAATATATGACGGATTTGCGGATCAAACAGGCAAAAAAATGGCTGCGGGAAACAGATAAAACCATCTATTCCATCTCTACCATGCTCGGTTATCAGGATGAAATCTATTTTTCCAAGCTGTTTAAAAAAATGGTCGGAATGACACCATTTGAATTCAGAAAGGAAGCGGCTGAATGAAAAAGGTTATTTATTTTATTGGAATTCTTCTGCTGCTTACTGCATGCAACAACGATGCCGCGCCGGAAAAACAGAACGTCAAAGAGGAAAAGATTACACTTGATCTGCGGAACCCTAAGATAGAGGTTTCCACCCAGTTCGAAGAAATGACGAAGGCTTATGAACGGGAAAATCCACATGTAAGGATTCGTGTGCATACAGTTGGCGGCGCCATGGATGATCTGTCAGATTTAAAAGCGGAAATGGCAGCCGGCAGCGGACCGGATATTTTCACTAACACCGGCTATGAAAATGCCAGGCTGTGGCAGGACTATCTAGAGGATTTATCCAATGAACCATGGGTGAATGACGCCTACCCCGAAGCTCTGGTTCCAATGAAACGGAATGGAAAGGTGTACGGCATGCCCGTCAACCTTGAGGGATATGGTTTTATCTATAACAGGGACCTTTTCAAAAAAGCAGGTGTTGCGAAACTTCCTGAAACACTATCTGAACTAAGAGCTGCGGCAGAAAAACTGAAAAACTCTGGGGTCACTCCATTTGCAACCGGCTATTATGAGGATTGGAAGCTCGGTGATCACCTCATGAACATCGCTTTTGCCCAGCAGGAAAACACCGAAGCATTTATTCAAAACCTGAACAGCGGAAAAGAAAAAATCAGCAATAATCAAAACTTTGAGGACTTGCTCAACCTGCTCGACCTCACTCTTCAGTACGGAAATGACAACCCGCTCACAACAGATTATGCAATGGAAGTCGACCTTTTCACGTCAGGCAAAGCAGCTGTCATTCAGCAGGGAAACTGGATCCAGCCGATGATTGATCAGGCTGCTCCGGATATGGACATCGGCTTTATGCCCATTCCGATCAACGACAGACCGGTGAAGGAATCTCTCGTTGTGAGTGTTCCAAATTATTGGGCCGTCAACAAGCAGTCCAGTCCCGAAAAGAAAAAAGAAGCTAAAAAGTTCTTGAACTGGATGGTCTCATCAGAAGAAGGAAAGCGGTACATGACCGAAGAATTCAAATTCATTCCCGCCTTCGATCATATTAAAGCAGAGAACCTCGGTACTCTTGCAGAAGAGACCCTGCAAACCTATAAAGAAGGCAGCGCCGTTCCGTCCAACTGGTTCGATTTCCCCGTCGGAATCCGCGAGGAATTCGGTGAAGCCACCCAGCTTTACGTCGGCAGACAGCTGAACAGGAAACAGCTGCTTAATGAATATCAGAAATCCTGGGAAAGGTTTTCAAAGGAATAGGCATACCGCTCAAGGAGAGGCGGTATGCCTTTTTTATCTATACTTGTTTTAAGAGATTCATGCTCTTCTTTTCTCCCAGTTTTCTCTTGTCAGCATCATATTGATCGAATCAATCCATTTCCCGTCGTGCTTCAATTCATCTTTATCAATGCTTACTGTTTCAAACCCCGACTTTTCATACACTCTTACTGCACGGGGATTAAAAGCGAACACACTCAGAGTCAGACTGTTTAAATCTGTTTTTTCAAACATGTAATCAATGATCAGCCGGGTTGCTTCTGTTCCGAGCCCGCGGTCCCTTCCTCCCGCACCGATCAGGATTCTGAAATTCATGCTGCGGTCTTCGGCATTATACAGATTAACAACCGCTTCTCCCACAAGCACTTGCCGTGCCTTGTCCACGATGGCAAGATCAAGGCGGTCGGACTGCTCATTTCTTGAGGCATACCATGTATATACTGTTTTCTTGTCATAGGCAGCTTCACTGCCGGTGTACTTCAGTACCACAGGATCTTTTAAACACTCTTCTATATAAGGCATATCCTCTTCCACAAGAAACGGCCTCAACTGGACGAATTCTCCGGTAAGGACTGGTTTAACAGCAAAATTCATTCTTTCTCCTCCCCTTTCTTTATCAATTCGACAAATTCGACTCTCTCCCTCTTAAATCCCATATCAATATACGACTAAATTCAGGTCAATATGTGCCATACCTGTTCTCTCAGGACTGACCTATAATTCAAGTTGTACTAGCAATCATACAAAAAACGAGGAGGAAGACTTATGAACTTTAGCAGGCTTGCCAAACAGGCAACAGCAGTAACACTCAGCACAGGCATTCTTTTAAGCGGCGCGGTAACCCAAACATCTGCAGCTCCAAAGGATCCGGCAGATTACAAAGAAACGTACGGTACTTCGCAAATCACTCGTTCTGCAATGAAAGACATGATTAACCAGCATGGTGATGCAAGATACACCGTACCAAAATTTGACGCTTCAAAAATTGAAAATATCCCTTCTGCCAAGAAAACAACAGAATCAGGGGAAACGATGGACCTTGATGTGTGGGATACATGGCCGCTTCAAAATGCTGACGGCACAGTGGCAGAATACAAAGGCTACCATATTGTTTTCGGTTTAGCCGGCGATCCTAAAAATGCAAATGACACATTTATCTACATGTTCTATAAAAAAGCCGGCGACAACTCCCTTGACGCCTGGAAAAATGCAGGACGCGTTTTTGACAGCAATGATAAAAACGTACCGAATGACCCTTACTTAAAACGTCAGTCTGAAGAATGGTCAGGTTCAGCTACATTCACAGAAGACGGAGAGGTCCGCTTATTCTATACAAACCGTGAAGCTTTCAATGCTGATGCAGGTTATTATGGAAAACAAACCTTAACAACGGCACAAGTAAATGTCTCTCAGCCTGATTCAAAATCACTTAAAATTGATGGCGTTTCTGATTATAAATCCATCTACGAAGGCAAAGACAGCAAATACTATCAGACAGTAGACAAGTTTGCTAAAGACGGAGCTCCGAATGACAACCATACATTCAGAGATCCTCACTATATTGAAGAAGACGGCAAGAAATACCTTGTGTTCGAAGCAAACACAGGCACTGAGTACGGCTATCAAGGGGAAGAATCACTTTACAATCAAGCATACTACGGCAACAGCAACAAATTCTTCCAGCAGGAAAAGAACGCTCTTTTTAACAGTGACAAAAAGCAGCTGGCTGAAGTAGCGAACGGCGCAATCGGAATCATTGAAATCAATGACGATTATACCCTTAAAAAGGAAATGAAGCCGCTGATCGTATCAAATACGGTCACTGACGAAGTGGAACGTCCGAACATCTTCAAAAAGGACGGCAAATGGTACCTGTTCACAAGCTCACGAGGTTCAAAAATGACGATCGACGGCATTGATAATCAGGATATCTACCTTCTTGGCTATGTAGCCGACTCACTGACAGGCAAGTTCAAGCCGCTTAACAAAACAGGCATCGTGCTTCATCATGACCTTGATCCAAATGATATTACCTGGAACTATGCTCACTATGCCATCCCTCAGGAAGACAGCGATGATGCCGTTGTCACAAGCTATATGACAAACAGAGGCTTCTTTGAAGACAACAAGTCAACCTTTGCTCCGAGCTTTAAGCTGAACATCAAAGGAAACAAAACATCGGTCGTAAAAGACAGCATCCTTGAACAGGGACAGATCACAGACGACGAGTAAGAACCAAAGAAAAAAGAGAAAGAAAATGTCACGGGGCATTTTCTTTTTTCTATATATAAAAAGTGGTGATGATTATGAGTAAAAAACAATTTCTCAAAAAAGGATACAAGACGGCAGGCATTATCCTGATCGGAATATGGATGACCGTCTCAACCGGCATATTGATCCACGCTTTTTTAAAAACAAAAGATGTTCCGCCAGCAGAAAAAGAAGAGCATTCATACCGGGCTGCCTATCATTTTACAGCCCCTGATCACTGGAAAAATGACCCGCAAAAGCCTGTTTACTACGAAGGAACCTACCATTATTACTATCTATATAATGGCGACTATCCGGACGGAAACGGCACAGAGTGGCGCCATGCGGTTTCAAAAGACCTCGTTCACTGGAAGGACGAAGGCGTCGCTATCCCGAAATATACAAACGCAAACGGAGATCCATGGTCAGGATCTGTCGTTATTGATAAAGAAAACACAGCCGGCTTCGGAAAAGACGCCTTTATTGCTGTCGTCACCCAGCCGTCAAAAGACGGACAGAAGCAGGAGCAGTTCCTCTGGTACAGTACAGATAAAGGCAAGACCTTTAAGTCTTACAGCGAAGAACCTGTCATGAAAAATCCCGGTACAAAGGATTTCAGGGACCCTAAAATCATCCGCGATGACATCCGCGGCAAATGGGTGATGACGATGGCAGAAGGAAATAAAATCGGCTTCTATGAATCAGACAACCTGAAAGACTGGCGCTATACAAGCAGCTTTCAAACCGAAAATATCGGTGTGCTTGAATGCCCTGATCTTTTCCGCATGCGGGCAGATGACGGCACTGAAAAGTGGGTGCTCGGCATGAGCGCAAACGGGAAAGAGTCAGGTAAGCCCAACACCTATGCCTACTGGACCGGCTCATTTGACGGAACTGAGTTCAAGCCTGATCACGAGGAACCGGAATGGCTTGACTACGGCTTTGACTGGTATGGAGGTGTTACATTTGAAAACGCAGAGTCAGATCCATTAGACAAACGTTACGCACTTGCCTGGATGAACAACTGGGCTTATGCCAATAACACACCAACGATGGAAGAAGGATTTAACGGCCAGGATTCTGTCATTCGTGAGATCAGGCTGACGCACGAAGCAAACAATCATTATTACCTTTCTTCAAAGCCCAGCGAAAAGCTGGATAAGCTGAACACCGTCACGAAAGCCTACAAGAGAATCGAAGTAGACGGCGCCAAAACCCTTGATGTCCGCGATGACACCTACATGCTGGAAGCGGACATCTCCTGGTCAGATCTGAAAAATGCCGGATTCCGGCTGCTTGAATCAGAGGATGGAAAACGGCACGCAGACGCAGGAATCTCTTCAACAGAAGGTTATTCCTTTGTGAACCGCGGACCCACAGGTCACCCGGACGAAAGCAATCAGCTCACAGAAAGCAAAGCACCGTTTGATGCAGGCAAAAAAAAGGTGCATATGAAAATTCTTGTTGATAAAACAAGTGTGGAAGTGTTCATAGATGACGGGAAGACCGTTCACTCCAATCTTGTTTATCCAAACCCCGGCGACAAAGGAATCACGCTCTTTTCCGACGGAGGGAAAGCCGTATTTGAGAATGTGAAAATCAAACATTTAAAAACCGTTCAGACAAAATGAAGACAAAAAATTGCTGTTAGTAATGACAGCAATTTTTTGTGTATATTGAGCACAAATCAATATAGCCTATCAATAAACTTTCTTCTATAATGAGGTTATTCAAGGGATTAAGGGGGAGACGGAATGAATTTACACGGTTTAACTATTGAACAAAAAATGATGTGGGAACGAGACGGATACTTGGTTTTTGAGGATTTTTTGCCGCAAAAAGAAACCGCTTACTATAATGAGAAGCTGGATCAGGCGATGACAGTATTTCGCGAGGAAAACCGCAAAAATCCTGAAACAGGTGTCCTTGATCATGTTGATCAAATCTGCGGAATCATTGAGCATGAAGAGGCATTTCTTGAGCTGATGGAAAATCCAAAAATGATGAATGTTATGCGGGATCTGCTTGGAGACCAGTTCGTGATGATCGATAACGACGGCTTAATCAAGCCTCCGAAAAAAGCAGCTCATACAAACTGGCACCGCGACACAGGCACAACGTTGTTTGTCGATGAAAAACCAGTTCCCTTTATGATTAAAGTGTTCTACTTCCTATCCGACGTAAGCTATGACGGAGGATGTCTTGCTTTCCTTCCGGGAAGTGTCCACATGAACAATGATGAACTGCCTAAGGTTGAAAATCAGGAAGATATGCCGGGGCATGTTCGAATGAATGTGAAAAAAGGAACAGCGGTTGTTTTTCACGGTTCTGCCTACCATTCAGCTTTAAACAATTTCTCTGAGGAAACAAGACGCTCCCTCATTTTCAATTACGCTCCTTCCTTCGTCCGCACCTGGCCGGGATATGAGCCTTCAGAAGCTTTAAAAGCAAAAGCGGATACAAACCTGCGAAAAATGCTTCTCGGCATGTCGCCATGGTGTTCCGATGCAAAGGCGTTTGAAGAAGAAGCTGTCAGTCAATGAGCGAAAAAAAATACTTTGAACATGTTTATTCGCCGAGCGGGTTTGCCCGCTCGCATTTGTTTTTCCCTTTAATCGGCGGATTCAATAAAATGTCGCCTGAGTTTTATTTTGAACGTGACTATTATCCGGCATGGGAATTTCTTTATGTTACCTCCGGCAGAGGCTGGTTTGCCATAAATGATCAATGGATTAAACTCGAACCGGGTGACGGGCTCCTGTACGACATGAGACTCCCCCACAAATATAAAGCAGACCCTGAAGATCCGTACGAAATGATGTACCTCGTCTTTAATGGCGATGAAATAAAGCATCTCATGGAAAAATGGTTTCCATCCCCCTCCACTTTAATCAGAGGCACGGCAGGAAAAGACGAATATGAAACAACGCTTATCCGGATTTTAAAAACGGGCGACTCGGCTGATGACAAAGAAGAAACCGAAATCAACATTCTCATTTATCAGATGCTGACACAGCTGCTGAAATACAGCAGAGTCGAACCGAAAGACCTGAACAGAGCAAAGCCTGAGGCACTTGAACACGGCAGAATGTACATGGAAGAACATTTCTCTCGAGCAGCAGACATTCAGGATGCTGCCAAAGCGGCGGGCTTAAGCTATTACCACTTCATCCGCCAGTTTAAGCGATATTATGGCGTTTCACCTAAAGAATACTTAACCAAGCTGAAGATCGGACATGCGAAAAAGATCCTGATCTATTCAGACAATCAAGTGAGCGAAGTTGCAGAGGCAGCCGGCTTTAGCAGCTATAACGCATTTTTGACAACATTTCTTCAGCATGAAGGCGTCTCTCCGACTCATTTCAGGAAGACATGGCGCTTGTCGAGGTATCATTATTAATATATAAAAGAGCTTGTGAGATTTCTCTCACAAGCTCTCTTACATTACTCTGAATCTTTTTTCCGCCTCAGGATCAATCTCTATTCCAAGACCGGGACGATCCGGAAGATTTACGTAACCATCCTCAAATACGACCGGATTTTGGACAAGCGTTCTCGCAAGAGGTGAATCGGAAACTGTATATTCCATCAGAAATCCATTAGGAATACTGGCGGCAAAATGAGTGCTTGCAGCGACCAATATACCCGTTTTAAATGCGTGTGGGACGATCCTTTTATGCTCGGCATAAGCAAGATCAGCAATTTTCTTTCCTTCCGTCAATCCTCCGCACCTGCCCAGGTCAGGCTGGATAATATCCACCCCTCCTACTTTAATGAGTCTCTCAAACGCTTTTCTTCCGCTCTCATTTTCTCCTGCAGCGATATGAATATCCGTTGCTGCAGAAAGCATGGCATAGCCCTCCAGATCATCCGGAGATAGCGGTTCTTCTATCCACTGTACACCATACTCTTCAAACCGCCTGGCCATTTTGACGGCATGCTTGGCATCCCAGCGCTGTCCGATATCAATCATAAGCTCTGTCCGTTCTCCGATAACAGACCGAATGGCCTTCACAGCCTCAACATCAAAATATTCGTCTTCGCCAAATGGACCCCAGCCGAATTTCATTGCTTTATACCCCATGTCCATATACTTTTCTGCTGACAAGCAGGCTTCTTTGATCGTTTCCGGCATAACGAGGCTTGCGTAAGCTTTTACACGGTTTCTGTATACACCGCCAAGCATTTGAGCAGTTGTCCGCTCTGCCGCCTTGCCGACAATATCCCATAAAGCCATATCAATTCCGCTGATGGCGTGGATGGCTGCCCCCTGCCGCCCGTAATAAGAAGACCCCTGGAACATTTTGTTCCAGAGCCTCTCGCGGTCAAAAGGATCCTCTCCAATAATAAGACTCTTTAATCCTGTGCTGATTAAATGAGAAGCAGATGCTTCAATAATAGCTTTTGCCACTTCAGGCGAAGAATCAACCTCTCCTATCCCCGTAATGCCTTCATCTGTATGAACGCGGACAAGCAGGGTATCCTGTGTCCCGTCACATCGGAGGGCATCAATTTCCGGCAGGCGCAGGTATATGGCTTCTACGTCAGTAATTTTCATTTGTTCTTCACCTTTTTCATATGAAATGATTGTACACATACCGCTTGAATTATTATAACTTTCTGAATTTACTATGACAATCATTACGTTTATTGTGACAAGTGGTTTATACTTACTTCCAAAGAGGAAATGAAGGGTAAATTAATGAAGGGAAGGCATCGCATGACAACTGAAGCTGCATTCAAAAGACACAAGCGCTTTTTGGAAACTTTGGAAATCTCTCCTTATCTCGTCAGAAATGATGTCAATGACTACCGTGTCGGTGTATATTCCAAATTCGGAAAAACAAAAGGGTATGTAATTATAGCTTTCGACGGAAAAGAATGCGAAAAAGAAGAAGCAATCGCTCCTTTCCGGTTCTTTGTCACATTCAATGAATATTTAACTGGCATTACTCATCAAGGGCAAATTGAGATGAATAAACCGACAGACGTTTTCCAGAACACAATCCAGTTACTGGATGAAACGAGACCTCATATTGAAAGTAATCTGAATCAACTTGAACGGGCCAAGTCCAACGTTACTCAGCTGGATGAAGGTTATAAACAGTTCGAAGGAATGTATAAAGAGGCGATGAAGACGTATGAGGCTGTAATAAAAGAGGGATTGTTAACGAAGGAAGATGTAGAAACAATCATTCGTCTAATGGATGAGTTCACTTTACTGCAGTACAGACTGCTTCATCTGCAGGTTGCAGCAAAACCGTTTTTTGAAGCAGTGGTAGCTGAGCTTAGGACAAAAACGCCTGCTGGAAAGGATAAAGAAACTGTAGAGACAGCACTAGACATCTTCACCTTTTTGACAGAGAAAAAATACTTATCCGAACTGGATGAGAGCCTTATTGCTTTTGAAAGCAAGATTCACGGTGAGCGAGTCACCTTTTATCAAAATCCAAATCCCGGCTGGGAAGAGCAATTTCTTCAGCATACCAATGAGCGAAGCGAATTCCAGTTTCAGAATGAAGCCCTGCTGATGCTCAGAAATAAATGATTGAACAAAGTTGAAAAATGCAGATATTTCCCCGGGAATGAGATCACCTTTTGCCGATACAGACCGATTTCTATCATATCGTGTCTATTGAAGGTATATCGCTGCGCGATACAATAAAAAAAGAGTCAATCCTCTTATGATGGGGTTGACTCCTGTTTTGTTATTTTTTGAATAAGGAAAAAAGCCAGTTCCAGCTTTCTTTAGGCCCCTGCATTCTCTCTTCAAGTCGCCTGTTAAAATCGTTCTGCGAGTTCCATTCCTGCTTCTGCTCGTCACGCATAGCCTGTATTTCTTTTTGGAGCAGCTCGCTCTTTTGTTTTTCCTCTTCAAGCAGCGCTTCATAGTGAGCTGTTTGCTGCTGAATCAGCTTTTCCATCTTCACGTTCGTCTTGTGAGCTGAATTTCCGATTGTGGAGCTGATGACGTGGTGATCCTGCTGAAGTCTGGAAACAGCTGTTTTCAGGTGAGACATATCGTTTTTCAGCTCCAGATTCATTTCCCTCGCAGCTGCAAGCTCATTCACCACATACATCAGAGCTTCTTTCAGCTGAGCCGGATCATTCGGCAGCTGATTGTATGTACCTGATACAGCAATTTCTGACGTATCGGATTCAGTTAAACGCTCCTTTTGCAGTTCCACTAGATCTTTTGCCGTATCGTCCAGCGGCTTGTCCGTATCGCGGAGCGCTATAAGCGCATTCAGATCAGTCTGAACGAAAATCCGCCTGTCTCCATCTTTTAAGAATTCATATCCGTTCCGTTCTAAGATTTGGCCATACTTACGGACGGTGGGCGTTGCAATTCCCACTTCCTCGGCTGCTTCCTTTGAAGAAAATGCCCGTTCATTCGGTTGTATATCGCGTCTCATATCGGCCCCCCTTTCCTTTAACTATGAAGGCTTTCCTTCCTTTTTGCAAGCTGTATCGCCGGGCGATACGAGGATGAATCAGTTAAATGATGAAAAGCTAAAGAAAAAGCCTCATTCATACTTGAATCAGGCTTTATTTGCTGGTATTCACTTATAGTATTCGAACCTGTACACCCCAATTTAGTCTGTGGTTCTTCTTTTTTCTGTTTTACTCCATGTTTTTTGAAGCGATATGATGATAGACTGCACCGATTATACCTGATTGGTTTCCGAAACTGGCAGGCTTCATTACTGCTGAGAATGCCGGCTCAATTTCCAGGATCCGCTGCTCTAATTCATGCATGAATGTTTTTCTTGAAATAATGCCTCCTCCGATATAAAAAACAGGCGGTGCAAATACATAATATAAATTCAATATGTTCATTGCAAGACCGGTGTATAAGTCACCGACAAGATGCGAGGCAGTTTCTTCCCCGTTGTCATAGGCTTCAAAGATTTGCTCGCCGGATACATCTTGAAAAGGGATGTTCTTGCACTCTGCGTATTTCTGACGGAGAATTGCAAGCGTCGCTGATTTGTTAAACTTATGACTTTCTGCAACGTCACTTGTAACGTGTTCACTGAACATGTGCCCGAACTCACCTGAGCGGTTGCGCACCCCGCGGTAAAGAGCGTCGTTCAAGTAAATGGCACCGCCAATACCCGTTCCAATCGTCAGAAAAAGAAAGTCCCGCTCTTTCTTTGCACTGCCTTTCCATTTTTCCGCCAGCGCTGCACAATTTGCATCATTTTCTGCACTTATAGTCAGGCTGGGATATCGCTCTTTAAAGTAGTCAAAAATGTTGAAGCCATTAAAATCGACAATCGCACCGCCCATTTCAATGAAACCCGTGGCCGGATCAATATACCCCGGAATACTGAGAGCTAGACCTGCTGTATCCGAATCGATCTGCCTTTCAATTTGAGATAGAATCGTCTCTCCTTTTCTGTTCTCCAAAGACAGTTTCCCGGACTCAATAAGGTCACCTGCAAGAGAAAATTTCCCGATTTTCAAATCGGTTCCGCCGATATCAAAAGCTAATAGATGCTTCATCTGTATCTCCTTCTTTCCTATTTAATATGGCCACTCTCATGAAAATAAAGAATTACCCCCTGCATCTGTGTACGGGGGGTAATTTTTTATTCAGTTCTTTCAGGCAATCGCACTTTCTGACTGTTCTTTTGCTTTAAGCTCTTCGCCGTAAGATAAACGATCCTGCATTCTGACGAATGGAAGATAGATTGCCACAGACATCGCAATCGTTGCAAGCTGCAGCAGGGCAGCTCTCCAGCCGCCAATCAAAAAGCCGGAAACAATCGGCGGTGTTGTCCAAGGAACCTGAAGGGCATTGAACGGTTCTACCCATCCCCAAATGATGGAGAAGTAGACCATGAACGATGCAAGTGCAGGAACAACGATAAATGGAACAAACATGATTGGGTTGAACACAATCGGCATACCGAAAATGATTGGTTCGTTGATGTTAAATAGTCCTGGACCAAGAGATAATCGGCCGAGCTGCTTTAAGTGTGACGACCTTGCCACCATAAGAGCCGCGATAATGAAACCGATCGTAATCCCCGATCCTCCGAGTTTTGTAAACACATCCAGGAATTGAATGGTTACAATTTTAGCATTTTCTCCCGACAACCAGTGCTTCACCAGAATCAATAATTGCCTGGTTTTGCAGGGCATTGGCTGTAAGAAGCGGTCCCATAACCCCCATGATGATGGCAGCACCATGAATTCCGCACCACCATAGAAGGGACATCAAGACCATGATCAGGACAGCTCCAGTAAGCGTGTCCGTCAAGTTTTGCACAGGCACTTGAAGCAGTGTATAAACAACCTCAGTAAATGTCTTATCAGCAAAAGCCTGACAAAGTGCAAATACAATGACTGCAGCTGTGATAACTGCAAATCCCGGAATTAAGGCAGAGAACGAGTTCGCTACACCAGGCGGAACACCATCCGGCATTTTAATGCGAATGTCGCGTTTAATAAATTGTGCGTAAACGAATCCGACAAATAGTCCGACTACAATGGCTGCAAGTACACCTTGTCCGCCGGTCCAGACTTTTGGAATAACGCCTGTGACCGTTTCGCCGTCTTTTGTCAGTACAGAAGCCTGAGTAATGATCAGGAATGCGATGATTCCTAAAATACCAGCCGGCGTACCTTCTATTTTTTCATTCTTAACGTATGAGTATGCAATTCCAAAGACGCCGATCAGCGCCAGAATATCAAATGTAGAACCGACAACCTGAGTAAGCGGAAGGCTCCACTGTTCACCGAACAATTTTACCATAGTTTCTGCCCAGCCAGGAATCGGAGCAGCAAGAATGAGCAGGAAAAGGGAGCCGATAATGGTCATCGGCATGGTTAAAATAAATCCATCCTTAATTGCAAGTGTCGGTTTCGCATTTGCAAATCGAAGGAAGAAAGGCATGAACTTTTCAAATATACTTTCTAAGCGGCCCATCTGATTGCCTCCTTAAAGTTCTTCTGCGCGAGTGGCGATAATATCCTTGTACCAAAAGAACGACTGCTTCCGTTTTCGTGCAAGACCATTTTTATGATCAACGTAGATAAATCCGTATTGTTTTTTGTATCCATTCAGCCAGCTCAGCAAATCAATGACAGACCAGGCAAAGTATCCTGAAACATTAATTCCTTCGCTTACGGCATTCTTTACAGCTCTTAGATGACTCTCAATATAGTCGATTCGGGGCTGATCAAGAATCTCTTCACCGGCGATCGGGTCTTCATCTCCCAAACCATTCTCAGTGATATACATCTTGATGTTTCCGTAACGCTCTTTAAGCATGCGCATACCATCGAGGAATGCGTCAGGAGCGATTTCCCAGCCCCATTTCGTATACTCTTTGTCATCCATCATGACTGTTTTGTATACGCCGTCGAATGACGGGTTTCCAGGTTTGCCTGTTGAATTCTCGCGGCCGCCTGACATAACAAGTGCTGAATCGTTTTTCATGACCCGCTGCGGGCAGTAATAGTTCAGTCCGATGAAATCATTCATAGGAGCCGTCCGGCGAAGCAGAGCAAGCTCTTCCTCCGTCATATCCGGAAGCAGACCTTGAGCTTCAAGGGCATCCGTTACGTATTCAGGGTAAGATCCTTTTAAGATCGGATCGTAATACCAGTGTGTTGAATAGGCATTCGCATGTTTTTCTGCAAATTTATTTTCTTCTTCGTCATCGATGCTGAACGCAGGGTTGAATACGTGAGTAATACCGATTTCGCCCTCATAGCCTGACTTTTTAAAGCTTTCCACTGCACGTGCATGAGCAACAAATACATTATGTGTTGCCTGGAAGTAGGCTTTGGCATCCCCTTCGATTCCCGGCGGATGTGCGCCTGTTAAGTAGCCTAACGAACAGAAGATAACGGTTTCGTTAAAGGTAATCCAGTTTCGTACACGGTCGCCGAAAGCTTTGAAGCAAACTTCAGCAAATCTGACAAATGCATCCGATGTTTTCGTGTTACGCCATCCTCCGTCTTCTTCAAGAGGCTGCGGCAGATCCCAGTGATACAGGGTCACAAACGGGATAATGCCATATTTCAAACATTCATCAATGACATTGTTATAGAAATCCAAACCCTTTTGGTTTACCTCTCCAGTACCGTCAGGGATAATGCGTGTCCAGGCAATCGAGAAGCGGTATGATTCCAGTCCCATTTCTGCCATGAGCGCGATGTCTTCTTTATATCTGTGATAGTGGTCAATGGCCACATCACCGTTCGTTCCTTCAAATGTTTTACCGGGAATCTTTGAAAAGACATCCCAATTTGAAACTCCTTTACCATCCTCGTTCCATGCACCCTCTACTTGGTAAGAAGCCGATGCTGCACCGAATAGGAAATCCTTTGGCATTTTCAAGTTCATTCACCCCGTTTATTTATTTGCTAGTTTCATTGCCTGATCAAATACTTTTGCGCCGTTCATCATGCCGTAGTCAACCGTATTGACCACATCAATCGCAACACCTTTTGGTTCACAGATTGATTTACCTTTATTCAGTAAGTACTTCACCTGAGGACCAAGCAAAGCGACATCAATTTCATCCGCATACTTCTCCATCTCTGATTCAGGGTAAGCTGCAATTTTAGCCTCTACACCGCGCTCAGCGGCAACCGCTTTCATTTTCTCCACTAACATACTAGTTGACATGCCTGCTGCGCAGAAAAGTCCGATCTTTACCATCTCAATTCATCCCTTTCAAATTGTTAATTTCTTTTTGCATCGTCATCATATGATCCAATAGCTCTTTTACTAAAATCGTATTCATTAAGTGATCCTGGGCGTGAACCATCAGGACGCCGACTTTTGCTGATTTTCCCTGAGCCTCAAGTGTGACAAATTTTGTTTGAATCGCGTGTGCTTCTTTTAAAATCGAATCACCTTTCGCTACTTCAGCTTCTGCCTCTTCGATTTTGTTTTCTCTGAGCAGATGCAAGGCTGCATGATAACTTGCTTTCGCATCTCCTGAAAATGCGATCAATCCAAAAATATCTTCAGGGCTTATTTCAATTGCTTGTTCAACCATCTATGAACACCCTTTCATAAGTATGATTCAAATTCATAGGTACAAATTTTATAAACTTATAATAACTTACTAGATTTCAAATGTAAACCCTTTTATTTAATCAAAAAAAAGAGAGCCCTCAGCCCTCTTCACACTTAACTACCTTTCATATTCGATACTTTCAGTAATTTCACATGTTTGAAATGATGCACGGACTGTGAATAATCAAAGATTGCGCCGTTTGTTAAACAAACCGTATTATCCACAACTAAAGCCGGATCATTTTCCTTTAACCCCAGCAATTCAGCCTGCTCAGACGTAAGATAGTCTGCGCCGATGATTCTGTCTGCAAAGCCGATCGCAAGTTTCTGGTCATTTCTCAAATAATTATAAATCGATTTCTTCACGATATTTTCATCTAGATATTTCACAAGGTCTTTGTTGAAATAAGAGGTTTCAATCGAAAAAGGATCTCCATCAACATATCTCAGCCTTTTCACATAATAAACAGATGTACCTGCTTTGCAGCCCATATTGACTGCCAGATCCTCATCTGCCTCTATCAGTTTAAAATCAAGAAGTTTATTTTCTACAAGGCGGTCACTGAAATCGTTCGTTACCCCCTGCAGCCTCTCAAGATTGACGTGTCCTCTGTTGTGGTGGTTGCGGATAAACACACCGCTTCCCTGAACTTGATACACATATCCCTTATTAACAAGAATATCAATTGCTTTACGAACGGTGTTGCGGCTGACCTGATATTTTTCGGCATATTCATCTTCCGTCAGCAGTTTATTCGTTTTCTGATAAACATGGCGGATAATATCAGACTCTATCTGGCCGGCCACTTGAAGATACTTTGGAGTCATTCTATTTGGCACCTCTCTATACATACTAAAAACTAGAAATTATTATAGCAGAAAAAATTGTAAACGAATTCATAAAAATATCATACTTTATTTTTTAAGAGAATCAATCCTGCTGAAAAAGGATCCAGATCCATTTTGCCTCCGGGTAGGCATCCGCACACTCATTTAGGTATTTGCCCGCATAACGTACATAAGCGTACGAAGGATGGAGGCTTATCCATGAAAAATTTTTATGCGTTTCAAGGAATCGTCACAGCTATCAGTGATTTTAACACAGGTCAAAGCGGCGACGGCTGCATTAAAATATTTACAGCAGAAAATCAATCGGGCTCCACTGTAAATTTCATTGTGTCACCTGCCACTTATTTTGTCGACTATGCAATGGTATCCACAGGAGATCTTGTGACTGGATATTATGACGGAAATGCACCTGTTCCGCTCATCTATCCGCCCCAATATCAGGCACTGGTGATGGTAAAAGAAAGCCAGAATCAAAATGTGAAAGTATCGTATTTCAACAATCAGCTCGTGAGCAGCGACGGACAGCTCAAGCTGAACCTTTCGCCTTTTACGCAAGTATTGCTGACAAACGGCCAGGCTTTTACGGGCAATCCCGCTAACCGTGATCTTGCCGTCATTTACGGTGCTTCCACGAAAAGCATTCCTGCTCAGACTGTTCCTTACAGGGTGATTGTGCTTTGCTGAATCCAATGGGAAAAGGCCCATTCTTTGCTTCAGCAAAGAATGAGCTTTTTTAATTCTTCTTCATGGAAAACCGGGTGTTTGAAGGCAAAAAGTCATTCAGGGGTGTTAAGAGGGTTTCTGAGTGAGGATATCATGTGGGCTAACTAAAACTAACCCTTACATTTCCTTCTTTTTCTGCTGCTGACATACAAATAGATAAAAAGTCCTGTATTTGTTTGATCTCCCACTTAACGAATTCACTTTCCGGTATTCTATTGATTTTCCAGAATTTCCGATATTCGTTCAAAGCTTTTTCGATTTGCTGCATGGAAAAAGACGAGCTGCTGCCTGTTCCGCTGACTCCTCCGTTAAATTCGTCTGCATCAAGTACACCGTATACAATTGACGCGTGTCCATTACCCATACTGAAACGAAGATAGGCAATTTCCTCTCCTGCCTGATTGTAACCGCAAATATCATGTCCCATCATTTGTCCTCCTTTAAAATTGAACGTACATAAGAATACAATTCCATAAAGGTTTTAAACATTGTTTACAAATGGATTCACCTCCTTTAGATGGAGTTTTGTTGAGGTTTTTAGGATCATTGCTAAAATTGAATCATTAGAATTGTTAAAAATGAGAGGGTTTATCCGCGGTAAAACAGGTGGATTTTTATAGGATAAAAGACTTAGTTTTCTTCTTTAATAATCACACTTTCCTCGGTTCCAGTCAATATACGGACGGAATATTCACCTAATTTTTACAATTAATTAACACGCAAGGACTGCTCAATCATTTGAGCAGCCTTCTACATGGCCAGCGGCCTGATGCTTATCCCAGCTTGCGGCATGATTCATCCTAATTCCTCCCATATAAATTTTGTTGAATGACTCACAACAGCTATTAAGTCTTACTTGTAACACGTATCACTTAGTACACGACTAAAAAATACCTGAACAGCGAAGGTGGCCATTTACAAGAATAGCCGGCTATTCAGTCAAGATTTTTTATCATTTTTCCCCAATTGCTTCCTAATACTCTGGTTCAGATTTTCACGCTGCTTGGCGGCATAGGTTTTCGCGTTTGCCACAAGTTCATCAGCAAATGCAGCCACATCCTCTCCAGTAATCTCCAGCACTTGTCTGCCTTCTGCCGCTCCGCCTTCAAACAATTCAATCAGCTCATATTGGATATGCAGCATATCCATCCCGCTGCCTGAAGAGAAACCCCACATATAATGCTGAATTTTCTTAAAAACAAACTGATAATCCTCCGGCAGGGCTTCAACCCGTGCCATCATCGTTCTGTATTCTTTTTTGTCGCCAATCATTTTTCTAAACCAGTCCATCATCTTGTTTCCTCCTTTAATCACAGCTAATTCCTAATTTGACTTCAGAACATTAATTTTCGCAGATACAAAATCCCATTTTCTCCAAAAAAGATCAAGTTCCTTTCTGCCTGCTTCATTCAGCGTGTAAAACTTGCGGGGCGGGCCCATATCCGACGGTTTTTTTTCAATGTTCACCAGTTGTTTTTTTTCCAGACGCACAAGGATGGTGTAAACTGTCCCTTCCACTACTTCCGTAAATCCAAGTTCATTCAGACGGCGGGTTATCTCATAGCCATACGTTTCATGGCGGCTGATAATCTCCAGCACGCACCCCTCAAGCGATCCCTTCAGCATTTCCGTTAAATTTTCTATGTTGGGAACCTCCTTTATTTTGTGTGACATATTCAAACGCTATTCAGTATTGCTTATTACTTATATATAGTATTACTTAGTAGTAATGGTGTCAACTGCTTTAACATTTTTTTCATTTGCGGTTTCGAGAGCAGCAAAAAGAAGCTCCACACAAGTTTCATCAACTCATGGGAAGCTTCTGGGCAGAGTAGGTGTATAAACGGCTTGGCATAGGTGAAAATTCCAGCATCACACATTATGCGATAAAGCAGTCACTGTCTTCTTCTGCGAACGCCACGCACAGAGCCAGATGCTGATTTCGTACAGCATAATCATCGGAATGAGCACGAACAGCTGGGAGACAAAGTCCGGCGGCGTTATGACGGCCGACAGGACAACGAGTCCGAAATAGACGTACTTTCGGTATTTCCTCATAAACTCAGGAGTTAACAGCCCGATTTCTGTTAGAAATAAGACGACGGCCGGCAATTCAAAGAGCAGTCCCAAGGGCAGGATGATCTGAAATAAGAACCGGAAGTATTTTTCCGCCGTGAACATCGTCTCAAACATCCCGTCAGACAGCGACACGATAAACTCAAACACCATCGGAAAAACGAAAAAGTAGCCAAACGCCACTCCGCTCACAAATAAAAAGAATAACAATGGAATGAATATCAAGGCTGCCGAACGTTCCACCGGTTTCAATGCAGGCTTGATGAATGCCCACACCTGATAGGTGATCAGCGGAATACAGCAGGCAAACGCGCAAATACTCGCTAGTGTAAAATAGATCCACAGAATATCAGAAGGCCCAAGGACTGTGAGCTCAAGCTCTGCGTCGTTAAGGATCCAGCGGTAGATGTGCTCCACACTTAAAAATCCGGCTATCAAGAGAACCGCATAAGCAACAGCCACTGTGATTATCCGCTTCCGCAATTCCATCAAATGATTCTGGATAAACTCCTGTTGTGTCATCTTCACCCCTCCATCTTAGAAAAAGAGAGACCGCACGAAGCCAAGTCCCTCCCTTTTCTGCTCTTAAGATTCTCTTTGAACAGGAGCCGTTTCTTCTTTCTTCGCTTTCTTCGGCTCTTCTTCTGACATCAAGTCTTTCGTGCCTTTCTTGAACTCACGCAGGGTTACCCCAAAAGAACGTCCGATTTCCGGCAGTTTTGAAGGTCCGAATACAATTAATGCAATGATGACAATTAAAATCAGGCCTGGAACTCCGATATTTTGCAGCATGAAAACGCCCTCCTGTTTTTTAAAGTATGCTTCCTTGTAAAACGTTTATTTTCACTTCACCGTTCGGCACTTCACATTGCCACAGCAGCTTTTTGGATGCCTGAGGCTTTTCGATATTATCGACAGAGTAGGCAGTCCAAGTTGCTTTTGTCTTGCTGAGCTGCAGCACGGCATATCCGTGAGTTGTGCTGTCAAACAAGTCAATCCATGGATTTTCTATTTTCACGATATTTTGAAGCTCTTTAAAAAGCAGCTCTGCTGTAAAAGTTGAAACGCTGCTGAATTTCCCTTTTAACCGTTTCACCAGCTCATCTGCTGCGTCCATTGGAATTGGACTTGAAACATCAGGTATTGAGTTCATGGAGTTGCGAAGGGATTCTCTCAAGTTACTGGATGTGACAGAACCGACCATCAGCTCCACACCGAACTTTTCACCGCCGCGTTTATATTCATTTTGCATGTAAGATGCTTCGAACGTGTGAAAATCGCCGGTCAGCGCAAGGAAGTTTTTGATTCCATTGTCAAGCACCGTTTGGGCAATCTGCTGTCTTTCATAAGCATAGCCGTCCCATGCATCAAGGTTCAGATATCTCCCCAGCGCTTTCAATTGTGTTACCTGTACTTCATTGCCCCAGATCTTCCACGTTCCCTTGGCGTTTTTCAGCTCATTTAAGAACCACTCTTTCTGGGTTTTCCCGAGCATCGTACGGCTCGAAAGGTTAATATCCTCACATCCGCGTGCCAGGTAGCGGTCCAGCGTACCTTGTCCGCAAGGGTGCGCACTTCGGTAAAGACGCTCATCCGTCATGATGATCGATGCAAGATTTCCGAGCGTAATGGTGCGGTAGATTTTAACGGAATCTTCAAATGTTCCATTTGGATTGTAAGGGACACGTGCCGGAATGTATTCAAACCATACCTGATTCGCAACAAGTCGGCGGGCCGGATCGGATTCCGGATTATCATCCGGTGCGACGGCCGGATAATACGTGTCGTTGGCAAACTCATGGTCATCCCAGATTCCGATCATGGCATGCCTTTCATGAAGCTTTTGCAGGTCCTTGTCCGAGCGGTACGTCTGGTACAGCTTGCGGTAGTCCTGAATCGTGAACGCCTTGCTCTGTCCGCTGGGCAGTTTGATTTGGCGGCCATCAATATTCCCCTGGTAGGCAGCGTCGCCGACCGACTCATAAATGTAGTCTCCGAGATGCAGGAAAAAGTCCAGTTCCTCATCCGCCATGTGGCCTAGCGCGTTAAAATAGCCGTTGGTGTAATCCTGGCACGACACATATCCGATCGATGCTGACTGCACATCCGCACCTTCTTGCGGCAGTGTCTTGAAACGGGCTGTCTTACTGACAAGTCCGCTCTTTGTAATGAACCGGTAATAGTAAGTCTGACTGGAAGCAAGCTCACCATCCAAATCAACACGCACAACATGGTCATGGTCCTTCCAGATCGGAGAGAAACCTCTCATTTCCACTTCAGAAAAATCTTCTTTTTTACTTATCTCAAACATAATGAATTTACCTTGATTAATGCCGTCTTCTAATGAAGCATCGTTTGAAGCTTCATTTTCAAGCCAGTAAATGACTTCACTGGAGAATTCCTTATTCGTTAAACCAGTCTCCAAAGAAGGATCAACCCTTGTCCAAAGCATCGCACCCGTCGGCGTCGGATCACCTGACGCAACAGACTGCGGGAACCCTTTCCCAATCGCTTGTGATGCAGCATAAGGCTGAACTGCTGTTGCCGCTTCCGCACGGGAAACCATCGACGTCAAACGGGAGATTCCGGACGTCTCCAGTGCCATAACCGCAGATCCTGCCAGAAAATACTTCAGGAACGTCCTGCGTGATTTATCGTAATTACTGCCTGATTGATGCTGATCATGATTCTTGTCCAAGGTAATTCCTCCTTCAAGATGTCTTCACCCATGATTCTACCGGCTCAATTTAAAGGCAGTAATAAGGACTTATTACAAGGCGTTTATAAGAATGTAAAGGGGAGGTAAAAAGCGGTGAAGGATTTGGATTATTTTCAAAAGATTTGTATTGGAAGAAATAAGAGGAATGAATAGTGCGTCTTTAAAGATAAATCCAGCTGCAGTCAGAGTGTTATGTAAAAAAAGAGGCTGGATAAACCATTAGGGAGATTGAATTGCATTTCCTTTAAAATAGCCAATTTGTACGCTATCTGAACACTGGCCTATGATTATACCGCAAGAAAGCCTGCGACTCTTAATCTACAGGAAACTGCTAGAGAACCTCCAAACAGTCTGACATAAAAGGAAGAAAACAAAAAAGGTGAATTTGAGCAGTTTACACTCAAATTCACCCTATTTGTGTTGTTAATCCTTCATCAAACTTCCTGAAGCTTTCCAATCCTTGCAACTCCTGCAGCAACTGCAGCTTCACCGACAGCAGCAGCGACGCTTGAGACAACTCTTGGATCGAGAGCATCCGGAATAATGTAGTTCGGGTTCAGCTCATCTTCGGTTATAAGCTCCGCAATGGCGCGGGCGGCTGCGAGGTTCATTTCCATCGTGATATCGACAGCCCGGACATCAAGGGCACCCCGGAAAATGCCGGGGAAAGCAAGAACGTTGTTGACCTGATTCGGGAAGTCCGAACGGCCGGTGCCGACGACCGCCGCACCTGCAGAGAGCGCCTCTTCAGGGAAGATTTCAGGGGTCGGATTGGCAAGTGCCAGGACAATGGCGTCTTGATTCATGGATTGAACCAATTCTCCGGTCAGAGCACCGGGTCCGGATACACCAATGAACACATCGGCTCCTTCAATGGCATCTTTCAGTGTCCCGCGGGTTCTTGCACGGTTTGTTTCCTCTGCAATTTTTGCCTGGCTTGGATTCATCCATTCCTCGCCCGGGCAGAGAATGCCTTCAAGGCTGACCAGGGTGATATCCTGTATCCCTGCTTCAAGGAGGAGCTTCGCAATGGCAATGCCGGCAGAGCCTGCTCCGTTCAGCACCAGCTTGATTTCCTCCTGTTTTTTCTTCACAAGGCGCAGTGCATTGATCAGTGCAGCGTAGACAACAATGGCCGTTCCATGCTGGTCATCATGAAAAACCGGGATGTTCAGCTCTTTTTTCAGTCTCTCTTCAATTTCAAAGCAGCGCGGGGCTGCAATATCCTCAAGGTTTACGCCCCCGAAGGTCGGTTCAAGTGCTTTGACGATTTTCACGATTTCATCCGGATCTTTTTCGTCAAGACAGATCGGGAAAGCATCGACTCCACCGAACTGCTTAAACAGCATAGACTTTCCTTCCATGACCGGCATGGCGGCTTCAGGGCCAATATCTCCCATACCAAGCACGGCAGTTCCGTCCGTCACGATGGCGACCATGTTGCTGCGCGCCGTCAGGCTGAAGCTTTCTTCGCTGTTCTCAGCAATCATGCGGCATGATTCTGCTACGCCAGGCGTGTAGGCCAGGCTTAAATCCTGGGCCGATTGAATATCCATTTTTCCTGTGATCTCTATTTTTCCCGCAAGTTCCTGATGGAGCTTTAGGGCTTTTTCTTTTATCAATGCTTCATTCAATGTAAACAGTCTCCTTTTTTAACCGAGTAATTTCATAAGCAGGATCGCGATGATTACTGTTGATGCACCGCCGAGTCTTGTTGCAACCTGTGCGAACGGCATGAGCGACATCCGGTTGGAAGCAGACAGAATCGCCACATCTCCGGTTCCTCCAAGGCCGCTGTGACAGCCTGTAACAATGGCCGAGTCGACCGGATACATCTTCATCAGCTTGCCTGTGAAATAACCGGTAGTTACCATTGCAACAACAACGCTGATGCAGACTAGAATATAGCCGGGCGTTACAATCTTCACAACATCTTCAAGAGGAATGTACAGTATGCCAAGTCCAACCATAAGCGGCCATGTCAGGCTGGTTGAGATGAACTTGTACAAGTGGAACGACCCCTGCTCCATCTTGGCCGGAAGAAGCTGAAAGCATTTCACCAGGGTTGCGGCGACAATCATCAGCACCGGTCCCGGAATTCCGAGGAATTTGTGCGCGAGTCCTCCGAAAATAAAGAACGTGCAGGCAATCAGAAGTCCTGCTCCCATCAGCGAAAAGTCGATTTTATTGAATTTAGACTCATCTTCCTTGAACGTGTTTCCATCTTTCGATTTCACAAGAACGCCGTTTCCGGTCAAATCCGGTCTGCGTTCTCCAAGATTTTTCATCAGACCTGCGCAGATGATGGCGGCAATGTTTCCAATTACGGCTGCGGGAATCATCTGGGACACATAGCTTTCAGGCGATCCTCCAAGAATCTACGAATAGCCCAGCGACAGCGGGAGAATACCTTCCCCGATGCCTCCTCCAATGATCGGCACGACAATATAAAAGAATGTGTGCTTCAAGCTGTAGCCGAACAGGGATCCTACGAGCATGGCCGCTGCCACAGATGCAAGCGTACCAAGAACGAGCGGGACAAACATCCTCATAAACCCTTGAATCAGAAGGCTCCGCGTCATTCCGAGGATGCTTCCTGCGACTAAAATGGAGATATAAAGATATAAAAAGTTGGATGTTTTCATCAATGTGGTGACGGCTTCCATAGAAGCAGGATTCAGCACATTGTAAAATACGAGAATGGACGGAACCAGCAGCGACAGAATCGCCGGTCCTCCAATGCTTTTCAGAATGGGAATTTTCATACCCAGGTCGCCAAGCAGAATTCCCATGACCATAATCAGGGCAAATCCCCCAATCATATCGGGAGGAAGTTCATTGTTTACTGCAGCTCCATAGACGATGAGAGCTATGACAAGGTAAACCGGCAGCGGAATGACACCGATCTTCAACTGGTTGATTTTGTACCATAAGCCTTTTCGTTTTTGCTGTTCCTCTTCAAAAGGAAGCGTTTTCATTGCGTTTGCTGATTTCAAAGGAATAACCTCCTGTCTCTTCTTTCCCTATCATAGGAGAGAAAACCGGAGAATCCTAGTTTATGAAACTTATGAAAGCGTTACTAAAATTAAAAAAAGCAAGCGGAGAGCTTCCGCTTACATATACTGGTTCATTATGTGAATTTTGGATTGATTGACTGAATGCTGATAAACTGGTCTGCCGATCGTACCGTAGCTGACCTTGACATTCAGCACCCCGGCATCAATCAGAAACTTCAAGTATTTCCGTACCGATACGCGGGATATGCCCACCCTGCTGACGAGGTCATCTATAGAAAAATGCTCAGCTTCAAGCTCAAGAATCGCTGTCCAGGTAAGCTTCAGAGTTTCCTGTGTCAGACCTTTCGGAAGGTCCTCCGGCAGATGCCGCTCCTCTTTGCGCAGCAGCATCTCATCCAGGTCTTTCTGGCTCAGAACCTGCTGCTTCCGGATAAAAGAGGCCTTTTCCCGGTACGCCGTAAGCGCCTCGTGAAACCTTTCGTATTCAAACGGCTTAATCAGATAATCGACTGCACCGAGCCTGAGAGCCTTCTGCACACGGTCAATATCGGAGGCTGCAGAGATGACGATAACATCTATCTCCTTCTTTTTTTCCCGGATATACGCCAACAGATCGAGTCCGCTTTTACCCGGCATAAAGATATCCAGAAGAATCAGGTCTATCTGGCTGTTTTCAAGAGCCGCAACGGCTTCTCCGACCGAGGTGCAGACGGCTGCCAGTTCGAATCCGCCGGACTGGGCCAAATACCGCTTATTGAACTCGGCCACCATCGGATCATCTTCTACAATCATCACCCTGGTCATGACGTGCCACCTTTGCTTTCGTATGGGATGTAAACGGCCACTTTCGTTCCCCTTCCTTCTTTTGATTGAATCTCCATGTCTCCATCGAGCCTTGAAAGACTCTCGCGGACTAAGTGCAAACCGATCCCGCGGTCACTGCCTTTCGTAGAAAAACCCTTTTCAAAGATCCGGCTTTGGATGTCGTCACTCATTCCGCTGCCTGTATCCTTCACTTCCACGGTCAGGATCTCATCGCCATAGTCAAAATGGACACTGACCTTTTTGTGCGGAGAATGCTCAACGGCTGCAAGTGAGTTGTCAATTAAATTTCCGATAATGGTAATCAGCTCGTGGGTGAGGTGCTCCTCCCCTTCCGGCACAGGATAACCGGTCGTGTAGACAAGCTCCGCTCCCTCTTCCCTGGCTTTGCTGACCTTGCCGATTAAAAAGCCCGCCAGCACCGGATCTTTTATCTTCCTTGAAATGGAGCCGATTTCGCCCTGATGATGTCCCACAACTCCGCTGATATAGCCGGCCAGCTCCTCATAATGCTTCATATGAACCATTCCTAAAATGACATGCAGTTTATTCATGAACTCGTGTGATTGCGCTCTGAGAGCATCCGCATAAAGCCTTACACCGGTCAGCTGCTCGGCAAGCTGGCTGATCTCCGTTTTATCACGGAACGTTGCCACCGCACCGACCGTTTTGCCTTCCAGAATAACCGGCACCCTGTTTGTAAGAAGCGTGATGCCTTTTAACTCCTGCTCTTCATCAAGCTCGGGCTTCCCTGTCTGCAGCACCCGCTTCAGAGTGGAAGACGGCATATAATCATTAATATCCTTCCCCACCGGATTTTGAATCGTCAGCCCCGCCTTATGCACGAGCTTTTCCGCCGCTTTATTCACAAGAGTAATGTTGGCATCTTGGTCGACGGCTATGACCCCTTCCCGGACAGACTGAAGAACGGCACTCCTCTCCTGAAGAAGCTTGGCAATCGCAAACGGCTCCAGTCCGAACAGAATTCTCTTAATGTACTTCGCGAGGAAAACCGCTCCCGCCATTCCGGCAAGAATCCCAAGAACCGTTCCAATCAGGATGTTTTCCCGGCTTCTTTCCGCCGCATCGTTTACCTCCTCAAGAGAAATCCCGACCGCAGCGGCCCCGACCTCCACACCTTCTGCGTTGAAAATCGGGGTGAAAGACCGGAGCGACCGTCCAAGTGTCCCCTCTGAAATGCTTGTATATGCTTTCCCTCTTAACACTTCCTCTTCATCTCCGCCGACAAACGGCTTCCCGACCTTCGCTGGATCAGGATGGGAAAGCCGCGTCCCCTGCATATCCATAATCACGACAAATTGCACACCCGAAGCCCTGCGCACCTCATTGGCGTAATCCTGCACGGCTGCCTTATCTCCCTTTCCATCCAGCGCGTCAATAATCAGCGGCGTTTCCGCCATAATCCTCGCTACATTCCCGGCCTTTTCCTCCTGGTTTCTCTCGCTGTTCTCCGTCACCGTACTAGTTACAAGCAAATTGGTCACCAACAGAGCAAGAGCGACAACCGCACAGACAAATACCGTTATCGTAACCTGAAGACTCCATTTTCCTTTCCTCATTCACTCACCTCTAGTTTCTGTACACTCATTATACAGAAAGGACAGGGATGTTTCAGGAAAGTGTCCTCCTCTGGTAAAAAAAGGTTCAGAAAGCATAATGCTTCGTTCTTCACCATAAAAAAGAAGCCTTCCATATGGAAAGCCTCCTGTTATAAGAAACTATGGCAGCATTAGTATGTGCAAGCCATCGCGGCTCCCGCTTCTTTTTAAGCATACAGAAAAAGGGTGTCCAAAGATTGACCTTTGAACACCCTGAACGTAACTGCTGCCTTACATTGTGCTGATATCAATGACGAACCGGTACTTTACATCTGATTTCATTACACGGTCGTATGCTTCGTTAATTTGATCGGCTGAAATGACTTCAATCTCAGGAGCAATGTTATGCTCTGCACAGAAATCCAGCATCTCCTGCGTCTCGCGGATTCCGCCGATTAAGGATCCCGCAAACGAACGGCGGTGGGCAATCAGAGAGAACACGTTCAATGACAGCGGTTCTGCAGGTGCACCGACATTTACCAGACTGCCGTCGAGAGTCAGAAGGGATAGATAATCATCCAGCTTCAACTTGGCACTCACCGTGTTAATAATCAGGTCAAACGTGCCGGCAAGCTTTTCAAACGTCTCCGGATCACTTGTAGCATGGTAATCAGCGGCTCCAAACCGCATACCGTCTTCTTTTTTCTTCAAGGTTTGGGACAGCACCGTCACTTCCGCACCCATAGCGTTTGCAATCTTAACAGCCATATGACCAAGACCGCCGAGACCGACAATCGCTACCTTTTTGCCCGGACCTGCTTTCCAGTGATGCAGCGGAGAAAAGGTCGTAATGCCCGCACAAAGAAGCGGTGCAGCCTGATCAAGCTCAATCTCATCCGGAATGCTCAGCACAAAATCCTCGACCACGACAATATGAGTAGAATAACCGCCCTGAGTCGGCTCCCCGTATTTATCAACACCAGCGTAGGTAGGAATGTTTCCTTTCAGGCAGTATTGTTCCTCCCCTTTCTGGCAGTTCTCGCAATCACCGCAGGAGTCTACCATACAGCCGACCCCGACGCGGTCACCGACCTTGTATTTTGTAACCTCGGGTCCTACATCCGTGACAATCCCCGCAATCTCGTGCCCAGGTACAAGCGGATAATTCACCTCGCCCCATTCCCCATGCGCCGTATGAATGTCAGAATGGCAGATCCCCGCAAATTTAATTTCAATCAAGACATCCTTCGAATCCAAATCGCGGCGCGTAATCTCAGCCTCTTTAAAAGGTTTGTCCGGCCCGTCAACAGCTCTTGCTTTAGCAGTAATCATAGAAAAACCTCCAATAGTGATAGTTTCATAGTAAGAGAAAGCAAAGGACAGAAGCAGAATTCTCTCTACGTCTCTATACCTCTTTTTGCTCTTATGAAACCATGGTAACTGTTAGAGTTGACTGTAGGTCAAGTGATGAGGGTATTTTGTTTGGTGGATTTTGATATGTATTCATGCTGTGTTTCCTAAGACCTGTAAGTATATTAAATATCAAATTCCATTTAGAATAGATTTATAGAGTTGTCATGAAAGAATCTTGCAACAGCAAAGGATTACATTGATATGAAAGGTGGGGGTTGGATGAACAATAGCTCCAGGACCGAACAAAAAGAGAGGGAATTTTGGAATTGGTTCTTAAAAAACGAATGGAAATATAAAAATATAGAGCATTCTTCTTTCATAAGTAAATTCCGTCTTTGGCAAGCTAATAAGCGCGTGAAAAAAGTTCACCGTCTTTTATCGGTATACATAGGATCCTCACCTGGTTTTCATGGGACAGATTACATTTATATTTCCTGCGAATGCAACCCTGATGGTATACCTCATGTACGATCATTAATTAGCCGTTTTCCGGAAGATCACACTCAAAGCTGGAAAGCCGTTCCTTTTATCCCGCCTGCGGATAGTATTGACGATCTTACTATTGTTTTTAAGGAATGGACTCTTTATCCAAAAGAAATATTTTTTGAGATTCATAGGGATTCAAAATCAGAAAAAGTGAACATCCATTTTTATATCGATTCCCAGCACGTGAACCAGCCAGAGACAATGGCTTCACCGCTCTTTCATCTCCTATTAGAAGCAGTCGGGGAAGAAATCATTATGTCAAAACTCGGGGTAATTGACGTTCTTCCTTTTTCAAAAGAAAAATATGAAGATGCAGTACCTTTTAATAGAATAAAAGAATTTATTGGATAGCCCTCAACGCATTCAAGGCGATTCGTTTACTACATGCTAGACATTATGCATATATTCATTTAAAACAAGTGCCTTTTTGCCGTCTCAATAAATTCTTTTCCAAAATGATATGGAAGATACCTTAAGCTGTCATCATGAACCAGTGCTTCGATTTCATTCCATTTTTCAATATCTTCTTGAATGAAGACCTCCTCGAGCTTACTGATATCTTCCCTCAATTTTTGTATCCAACAATCATTCTCCAGATCTTTAAAATCAATAAATCGATCATCTAATGTATCATTATATGACTGGTTGTAGTATCCATCATAAAAGTATTTGAGGTATTTAAACTCTTCTTTTATCTTCATTTAAAATCTCCTTCGGTTATTTTATTTAGTTATATATAAAATTTCTCTCTAGTTATGTTATTCCTCCAAGAGGTTACGCTATTAGAACGAAAAACAGTAAAAAAAGAGGCTTCCCAAATCTCTCTGGAAAACCTCTCTACTTCTATTTTTGGGCAATGATTACATCATTCCGCCCATTCCACCCATGCCGCCCATATCAGGCATTGCAGGAGCGTTTTCTTCAGGCTTGTCAGCAACTACTGCTTCAGTAGTCAGGAACATAGCCGCTACAGATGCAGCGTTTTGAAGAGCTGAACGAGTTACTTTTGTCGGGTCAACGATACCGGCTTCGATCATGTTTACCCATGCACCAGTTGCAGCGTTGAATCCAGTGCCTACTTCAGCATGCTTCAGGCGCTCAACGATAACGGAGCCTTCAAGACCTGCGTTGTGAGCGATTTGGCGTACTGGCTCTTCAAGTGCGCGAAGAACGATGTTTACGCCTGTCGCGAAGTCGCCTTCTCCTTCAACAGATGCTACTTTGTTGTATACATTTACAAGGGCTGTACCACCGCCTGATACGATACCTTCTTCTACTGCAGCGCGAGTAGAGTTAAGGGCATCTTCAATGCGAAGTTTGCGCTCTTTTAGTTCTGTTTCAGTTGCAGCACCAACTTTGATGACTGCTACGCCGCCAGCTAATTTAGCCAGACGTTCTTGTAATTTTTCTTTATCGAACTCAGAAGTTGTTTCTTCTAATTGAGCACGGATTTGTTTTACGCGGCCTGCAATTTTGTCAGACTCGCCAGCGCCTTCAACGATTGTTGTGTTTTCTTTTGTTACAACAACTTTAGAAGCGCGGCCAAGCTGGGAAATGTTCGCTGATTTAAGGTCAAGACCTAAGTCTTCAGTGATCACTTCTCCGCCTGTAAGAACAGAGATGTCCTCAAGCATGGCTTTGCGGCGGTCGCCGAATCCAGGAGCTTTAACAGCTACTGCATTGAATGTTCCGCGAAGTTTGTTTACTACTAGAGTAGCAAGTGCTTCACCTTCAACATCCTCAGCAATCAATAGTAGAGGCTTGCCTTGTTGTACAACCTGCTCAAGTACAGGAAGGATCTCCTGAATGTTTGTGATTTTTTTGTCAGTGATTAAGATGTACGGGTTGTCTAGGACAGCTTCCATTTTGTCTGAATCAGTGACCATGTATGGAGATGCATATCCGCGGTCGAACTGCATACCTTCAACGACTTCAAGCTCTGTTGTGAAGCCTTTTGATTCTTCAATTGTGATAACGCCGTCGTTGCCAACGCGCTCCATTGCTTCAGCGATCAATTGACCTACTTCGTCGTCAGCAGCAGAAATCGCAGCTACTTGAGCAATCGATTCTTTGCTTTCGATTGGTTTAGAGATGGCTTTAAGCTCTTCTGTAGCAACAACAACCGCTTTTTCGATACCTTTGCGGATACCCATTGGGTTAGCGCCTGCAGTTACGTTTTTAAGACCTTCGCGGATCATTGCCTGAGCAAGAACCGTTGCAGTTGTTGTACCGTCACCTGCTACGTCGTTTGTTTTGCTTGCAACTTCAGCAACAAGCTTTGCACCCATGTTTTCGAATGCATCTTCAAGCTCAATTTCTTTTGCGATGGTTACACCGTCATTTGTGATTAGCGGAGATCCGAATTTTTTCTCAAGAACCACGTTGCGTCCTTTTGGTCCAAGTGTTACTTTTACAGCATTTGCAAGTGCGTCAACTCCGCGCAGCATTGCACGGCGAGCGTCTTCACTGAATTTAATGTCTTTAGCCATAATTTCTTACCTCCTGAAAAGTTTTTTATGTTATTTATAAAATTAGCCGATAACTGCTAAAATGTCGCTTTCGCGTAAGATTAAGTATTCAGCACCCTCATACTTCACTTCAGTACCAGAGTATTTTGAGAAGATAATACGATCGCCTTCTGCAACTTCAAGAGCAACACGCTCACCGTTGTCAAGCACACGACCAGTACCTACTGCTACAACTTTGCCCTCTTGCGGCTTTTCTTTCGCGCTGTCCGGCAATACGATTCCGCTGGCAGTCTTTTCTTCAGATTGTACAAGCTCAATTACGACACGATCACCTAATGGCTTTAACAAGTGAAACAACCTCCTCAAATTTCATTGATTTAAATTTTCTTATTTATTAGCACTCAGATGTCTCGAGTGCTAACACAAGTATTATATTATAGAATCTCTCACTCAAATTCAAGTGATAAGTCAAAAAAAAATGAAATCCTTATCAATTACATGATTCGTCCCCATAAGGCATACCATAAAGGCGTTATCCTCCTACATGCTGCCCTGTTTATGGTACAATAATGCCTAGTTGACACATAAACATATGACCGATAATCGGCGAAAAAAGGAGTCATTCGATTGAAGAAAGAATACTGGCTAATCATTTTGACATACATCGTCATGCAGTTTTCAGGCATTCTTGGCATCCCGCTTCTTCTTAAGCTTGGTGTAGGCGAAGGCGAATCGATGAGAATGGCTCAGATTATGGCATCCGGATACTGGACCGTTTTCAGCTTTGCGGCTGCATTTGTCCTCGTCCTGTTTTTCATGCGCACCCACTTTAGAGACAACAAGGAATTAAGAGGTGACGCAGCCCCGGTAAGTGTGTCCATCCTATGGGCAGTGGCCGGAGTATTTTTGGCGCTGACTGTCCAGGTTCTCGCAGCCACAATTGAAACGAGAGTGCTCGGAATCCAGGGAGAGTCAGAAAATACGCAGATTATCATGGAAGTATTAAAGGTTACGCCTCTTCTTATCCTCGTCACTTCCATTATCGGACCGATATTAGAGGAAATCATTTTCAGAAAGATTCTGTTCGGCGCTCTCTATCAGCGCATGAATTTCTTCCTTTCGGCTTTGATCAGTTCAATCGTTTTTGCGCTTGTGCACGGTGAGCCGCAGCATCTGCTCCTGTACGGATCAATGGGCTTTGTCTTTGCTTTCCTGTATATCCGGACAAAGCGCCTGCTCGTACCGATCTTTGCACATGTCGCCATGAATACACTGGTCGTGCTGCTGCAGTCGAACCGCGAACAGATTGAAGAAATGATGAAGAATGCGGAACAAATGCAATTTATTTTTGGAGGCATGTAAGAATGAGAACAAGCCCGGTATCGATGGGAATTTTCTACTTGGCAATGGGCATCCTGTTTACCTATCTTGCGGTAAACAGCTCGGAAAACGGGCTATGGTCTTTTCCGACCATCCTGCTGATGCTGATTGCAACATTTGATCTTGGAGTGGCATTCCGAATGTTTACTCTTTCGTATAAAGTAAAAACGAAGAAAAAATAGGAAGAAGGGTAATCCGGCAGCGGATTACCCTTCTTTATTTTCTTCCTCAAACTGTGTTTTCTGTGCTTTCCGGTAGGCAAATCTTGAGACGAAAATACTGACTTCATACAAAATGAAAAGCGGAACAGACACCATGAGATGCGAGACAATCTCCGGAGGTGTGATGAGCGCTGCGATGACAAGCAGAATGAAGTATGCGTATTTCCTCACCTTTGACAGGAACATCGGCGTGACAATCCCGAGCCTTGTCAAAAACATGATGACAACCGGCAGCTGAAACAGCAGTCCGAACGGTATGGTGAGCTGAATGAGAAACTGAAAATACTCGTTAATCCCGATGACCTGGTTAATATCAAGATCATTTGACAGCTGCTCCATAAAATCAACCACGAATGGAAACAGCAGGAAATACGAAAAGCTCAGACCGGCCAGAAACAGCCCGATGCTAATCGGGATATAGCTGAGCGTGACACGTCTTTCTTTTTCGTAAAGCCCCGGACTTACGAAGGCCCACAGCTGATAAAGAATGACCGGTGACGTCAGGATAAAGGCGATGATAAAGGTAAACTGCATGTAGACCATGATCGGATCTGTCATGCGGAATGAATTAAGCGTCAAATTCTCAGCTTCTGTCGTATGCTGCAGATAAATAATGATCGGCTTTGCGAGTAAGAAGCCGGCAATCACAGCGAGAAACAGGAAAAAGACCGTAATGATGATCCGTTTTCTGAGCTCGGCAATGTGATCGATGACCGACATGTCGTTTTGTTTCATAACTGCTTTCATCCTATCTTACTTCTCTTCCTTCTTTTTGTCTTCCTCATCGTCATCTGCAAGCCCTTTTGTGGCAGACTTGAACTCGCGCAGCGAATTTCCCAGCGCTTTTCCAAGTTCCGGAAGCTTCTTTGGACCAAAGATTAATAAAGCAGCAAAAACGATCAGCAGCAGACTTCCAAATCCTATGTTCGGCATGGTTTTCACCTCTTTCTTTATGCGTTCGGGTAATGTTTCAAAAAGTAGACGAGCGACTGCAGCTCAACGGCAAGATCAATATGGTGAATTCTGATTTCCTCCGGCACATTCAGTCTTGCCGGTGTGAAGTTCAAAATGCCTTTAATGCCCTTTGCAATCAGTCTGTCTGTAATCGCCTGGGCAGCCTGGGCAGGGACCGTCAAGATCGCAACGGTCACATCCTCAGGCAGGTGCTCTTCCATGTTATCAAGATGATAGATCGGCACGTCGCCAATTTCGGTGCCGATTTTGTTCTCATCCACATCAAACGCCAGTGAAATCAGCGTATTGTTGTTTTTCGTGAAGTTATAATGAAGGAAAGCTGTACCGAGATTTCCTACTCCAATCAGCGTAACCTTTGTGACCTCGTCCTGATCAAGCGTCTTTCTGAAAAAAGACAGCAGGTAATTGACGTTGTAGCCATATCCTTTTTTCCCTAGAGCTCCAAAGTAGGAAAAGTCTCTTCGGATGGTCGCGGAATCGACCTTCACGGCATCACTCAGTTCAGCTGATGACACCCGCTGCTTTCCTGAGGCATGCAGGTTTTTTAAGAACCTGTAGTATAAAGGCAGACGTTTTGCCGTCGCCTGCGGAATTTTGGATTGTTCAATGTTGTTCACGTTCTAACCCCCACATTCAAAGATGCAGATTTATCTCTCTTGTAATCCCCATTTTTCCCGCCGGTTTTTTGAGATAAGTACGTCGGACCGATTACCAGTCCCTTGTCTAAAGCCTTGCACATATCATAAACCGTCAGTGCACAGACAGAAGCGGAAGTTAGCGCTTCCATTTCAACACCTGTACTTCCTTTTGTTTTGACTGCAGCATGTATGACAAGGCGGGCTTGTCCCTCGTCTTTTTCCCAGTCAAATGAGATATCGATTCCTTTAAGCGGGATCGGGTGGCACATCGGAATGATGTTCCATGTGTTCTTAGCAGCCATAATGCCGGCTACCTGCGCAACAGCAAGCACGTCGCCTTTTTCAAGCTGCTGGTTTACGATTTTCTCATGCACATCGATGCTCATGATGACGCTTGAAATCGCTTCGGCTGTGCGGACTGTTTCATTTTTTTCGGATATATCAACCATCCTGGCTCTGCCCTGCTGGTTAAAATGAGTAAAATTTGACATCTTTTTACGCCCCTCATACCTAGACTATACACTATTTTTACAAATCTGTCTTTTTACTTATTGTGACAAATACAAGCATCCGGAGGCCCCAATCATTGCGGGCACCCCGCGGATAAGCTACACTTAACCTATCATAGCATGAGGTGAAAAGACATGATTTTGCTGCAAATTAACCAGCTGACAAAATATTTTGCTGCTGATCTTATATTATCGAACATTAAACTTGAAGTACAAACGCGCGACAAGATTGCACTCGTCGGCCGCAACGGCGCCGGAAAATCAACGCTCCTGAAGATTATCGCGGGACAGCTTTCCTATGAATCAGGAGAAATCATCAAGCCTAAGGATGTCCGGATCGGCTATCTGGCCCAGGATACCGGCCTTGAATCCGAGCTTTCCATCTGGGATGAAATGAATTCCGTTTTCCAGCCTCTTAAGGATATGGAAAAAACGATGCGCAGCCTAGAGATGAAAATGGCTGAAACAGACCCTTCAGAACGGGAATTTCAGCAGCTGCTGAATGAATACGACCGTCTTCAGGTTGAATTTAAAGAAAAAGGCGGCTATCAATATGAAGCAGTCATCCGTTCTGTTCTTCACGGACTCGGCTTTGCTGACTTTGACATCTCAACACCGATCCAGCGTTTGAGCGGAGGCCAGAAAACACGCCTTGCCCTTGGTAAGCTGCTTTTGACAAGCCCTGATCTGCTCGTGCTGGATGAACCGACGAACCATCTGGATATCGCAACGCTGTCCTGGCTTGAGCAATACCTGCAGGGTTACAGCGGTGCCATTCTAATCGTATCCCATGACCGGTACTTCCTTGATAAGGTTGTCAACCAGGTGTATGAGATTTCAAGGCACTCCAGCAGAAAGTACATCGGCAACTATAGCCGCTACCTCGAGCAGGCCGCTGAAAACTATGAACGCGAGCTTAAATTATTTGAAAAACAGCAGGATGAAGTGGCGAAGCTGAAGGATTTTATCCAGCGGAACATGGCAAGAGCATCAACAACAAAGCGCGCGCAAAGCCGTCAGAAAAAACTGCAGCGCATGGATTTGATGGACAGGCCGCTTGGGGATGAGAAGTCTGCCCACTTTAAATTTGATATCGAGCGGCAGAGCGGAAATGATGTTTTAAAAGCGAATGATATCGCTGTTTCCTATGATGGAACGAATCCGATCATTTCAAATGTCTCTTTTTCCGTTTCACGGGGTGACAGCATCGCGCTCGTCGGGCCGAACGGAGTCGGAAAGTCGACACTCCTGAAAACGATCATTGAAAGACTTGCTCCACTAAAAGGGTCATTTCAGCTTGGATCCGGCGTCAAGATCGGCTATTACGATCAGGAGCAGGCGAATCTTACGTCGAATAAACGAGTCCTTGATGAGCTGTGGGATGACTACCCGATGCTAACAGAAAAGGAAATCCGCACCGTGCTTGGAAACTTCCTCTTTTCCGGTGACGATGTCCTGAAAAATGTCTCCACATTAAGCGGCGGGCAGAAAGCAAGACTTGCCCTTGCGAAGCTGATGCTGCAAAAAGCCAATCTGCTCATTCTGGATGAGCCGACAAACCACCTTGATCTCGACAGCAAGGAAGTGCTTGAAAACGCACTGATTGATTACCCGGGGACCATCCTGTTTGTTTCCCATGACCGGTATTTCATCAACAGAATTGCGACAAAAGTATATGAACTTTCGCCGGGCGGTGTGACCGAATACCTCGGAGATTACGATTACTATCAGCATAAAAAAGCAGAGCAGCTCGAGCTTGCTGCCTTGGATGCTGCCCCTGAAGTGAAGGAGAAAGAAAACGGAAATAAGCTTTCCTATGAACAGGAAAAGGAACTTAAAAAACAAGCGCGGCAAAAACAGCGCAAGCTTCAGGAAGTGGAAGAGCGCATTTCAGCTATTGAGGAAAAGGTAGAAGTAAATGAACAGCTCCTTTGCGATCCCGAGATCTATCAGGACCACACAAGAGTTCAGGAGATTAATCAGGAAAACGAAGCACTGCAGGAAGAGCTTGAACACTTGATGAACGAATGGGAGCATCTGCAGGAGGAATAAAAAATTGTGGATAAAAAAACTCAGCGCCATAACAGGTGCTGAGTTTTTTGTTATCCACAATCTCAAGTTCATGTTTTATAAGGTTTTATGAGAATTATACACATTATCCACATTTTAATCGTTTTTTATCCACATTATCCACAGGTTATCCCCGTCCATATTCCACAAGCTTTCATAAATTCTTGCATGAGTTATTGGACGGAGTGTGAATAACTTGTTGATAACCATTAATTCGGAAGCTCAAGGCCTGGATTTGCGTTCATTCTCATCGACCCTCTGTGTCCTTTTTCATAAAAAACGCTTCCTGCTGCTGCGATCATGGCTGCGTTGTCCGTACAGAGAGACAGCGGCGGGATAATAAGCTCAACATTCTGAAGACCGCTGAACGTTTCCGTAAGGGCTGCACGCAATCCTCTGTTTGCAGCAACACCGCCGGCAAGAAGAACTTGATTCACTCCATACTTTTCTGCAGCTGCAACGGTTTTTGTGACAAGTACATCAATGACGCTTGCCTGGAAGCTTGCGGCAAGGTCTTTGGGCTCAATCACTTCTCCGCGCTGTTCAGCATTGTGGAGAGTGTTAATAACCGCTGATTTCAGGCCGCTGAAGCTGAAGTTAAAGGAATCCGGCTCAAGCCATGCCCGCGGCAGATCAATGGATGGCGTTCCTTCTGCAGCCAAACGGTCGATGTGAGGGCCACCGGGATATGGAAGCTTTAACGTTCTTGCCACTTTGTCATAGGCTTCCCCGGCAGCATCATCCAGCGTCTCTCCAATGACTTCAAAGGAGGCGTGTTCCTTCATATAGACAAGTTCGGTATGTCCGCCTGAGACGACAAGCGACAGCAGCGGGAATTTCAGCTCAGAAATAAGCTGGTTGGCATATATATGCCCCGCAATATGATGAACGCCAACAAGCGGCAGCCCATGGGCAAATGCAAGAGCCTTGGCCGCATTTACGCCAATCAAAAGGGCTCCTACCAGTCCCGGTCCCTCCGTTACAGCAATCGCATCGAGGTCTTTAAAGCCCATGTCCGCCTGTTTCAGGGCTTCCTCCAGAACAATCGTCAGCTGCTCAACATGATGTCTTGAAGCAATTTCGGGAACAACTCCGCCGAATCGTTTATGGCTTTCAATTTGGGAAGCCACGACATTCGAGATGATTTCCCGTCCATTTTTTACGATTGATACAGCTGTCTCATCACAGCTTGTCTCAATACCAAGTACGTACAGATCGTTTTTCGTCATTTTAAACCCACCCACATTACTAAAGCATCTTCTCCGTTATCGGTATAATACCGCTTTCTGATTCCGCCCGGCTGATACCCGAGTTTTTTGTACAGGGACTGTGCCACATGGTTTGACACCCTGACCTCAAGCGAGATTTTCCCTGCACCATACTCCTTTGCAACGCCAATCGCCTGCCGAAGCAGTGTTTCGCCGATTTTATTGCCCCTGAAAGCAGGGAGAACGGCAATATTCGTTACCTGCGCCTCATCCATGATAATCCAAAGTCCGCAATAGCCGATAATTTGCCGGTCAAATTCCACAACCAGGTATTTAGCAAAATGGTTCTGTGTCAGTTCATTATGAAAAGACTCCTTCAGCCATGGAGTGGCAAAGGACTGTGTTTCAATTTCATAGACAGCATCTATATCCGTTACATTCATTGGCCGGATGACCATTGTATCCTGCTTCATCTCTTTCACCTGCTTATTTCTGTTGTTCCAGCCACTTTACTTCTGCTTCAGCCATGCGAATGTAGTTCGGGACAAATGAATGGAGATCAACAGGGTCTTTTTTAAGCCCGATTTTCCCAAGCATGGATGGTCTTGGATTGTTCTCTGTCATCGCTGCAAACATGGCCTGTTCGCCAAGAATCTGTTTGATAAGTTCCCTGTGAAGACTGACGTCATTGCCAATAAACAAAATCCGCTTATCTTCTTTCTTCAGCTCCTCAAGCCAGTCTGCAAGAAGAAGATTACAGTCTTTTCTTCTATTTAAAAGAACACCGTCTTCATATTCATAAAGTCCTGTATACACTTGTCCCCTGCGAGCATCAAACAGCGGGCAGATCATTCCGTCAAAGTAAGTGCCTCCTGCTGCAAGCACTTCAAGACTCGAAACACTGACAAGTGGAATATTCAGGGTCCAGGCAAGTGTCTTTGCAATGCTGACGCCGATTCGGAGTCCTGTATAAGATCCCGGCCCTTCTGCTACGATCACACGGTCAAGCTCGGCAGGCTTCACGCCGCACTCCTGCAGCACCCACTCAACAGCAGGCATCGCACGGACTGAATGATTTTGTTTCACGTGCGTGACATACTCACCCATCACCGTTTCTTCCCCCACAAGGGCAACCCCGAGTGTAAGGTTTGACGTATCAATTGCTAATGCTTTCATCCGGTTACAAGCTCCTCACATAAACCAATATAGTCCTCACCGATAGGAATGAGAATGATTTCACGCTCATCGTCTCCTGAGCGGTGTATTCTGATGTCCAGCCGCTCCTTTGGAAGCTGTTCTTCAATCATGCTTGCCCACTCAACAACGGTCACGCCGTCGCCTTCAAAATATTCATCAAATCCGAGATCCTCCCCGCTGTCTTCCATGCGGTACACATCCATATGATACAAAGGAATCCGGCCATCCCGGTATTCTTTCATAATCGTAAACGTAGGGCTGTTGACATTTCTGCTGATGCCCAGACCTTTTGCCAGTCCCTTAGTGAACGTCGTCTTTCCGGCGCCAAGATCGCCTTCAAGGGTAATGACAGCCCCCGGCTTCAAAAGCTCTCCGAGTCTTATGGCAAGACGTGTCGTTTCATCTGTATGAGCTGATTTCAGTACATGCTTTATCATAAACTTCACCTTACTTAAAATGATTATATCCGGACTTTTCAAGCTTCGTCAGCTTTCCGTCCTCAGTAAAAAAAACACCTGCCGGCCCTTCTTCAACACGTCCAATTTCCGTAAGAAGGATTCCTTCTGCCAGGCATCTCTTTTGAAGATCAGTGAATACAGCCCGTGAAGCAGTACCAGTTAATTCAAAGTCTTCTCCGCCAAACAGCATCCATTTTTCTGAATCCTCATGGTTCAGTGACTTCATTGAGTCACTCATTGGAAGTCTTGTTTTATCTATCACTATTTTAACACAGCTGGACTCGCAAATTTCATTTAGTTCACTCGCCAGTCCGTCACTGATATCATTCAGCGATACCCGGTTGGCAGAGCTCATAATCTGTCCTGCTTTCACCTGTGGGACTGGGCGCTTATGCCTGTTGATCAGAAAAGATGCTGCATGCGGGTCTTCCGTTTGAAGATTTCCAAGCAAAACTTGAAGCCCTGCAGCGGAATCACCGACCGTACCTGTTACAAACACGGCATCTCCCGGACGTGCATCCTTCCGCAGCCTTTGCCTGCCCTTTTTCACCTCACCGATCACCGTCACGGTAAGAACGAGCTTATCCGAGGTTGAGACCGTGTCTCCTCCAATCAAATCGATGCGAAGCGGTTCCGCCAGCTCGTCCATTCCTGCATATAATTCGGCAAGCTCCTGTTCTGACCATGACTTGGGTACCGCAATGGCCACAAGATAATACTTGGGTACGCCACCCATAGCAGCTACATCGCTCACATTGACGGCAAGCCCCTTATAGCCGATATCCTTCGGAGAAGATAATTCTTTTAAAAAATGTACCCCTTCAACCAGCGTATCCGTACAGACGACCTCAAGATAATCTGATTTCGTTACATATAGGGCAGCATCATCGCCAATCCCTTCGACTAAACCGGACTGTCGGACCTCATTTTGACGGATTCGGCTGATAAACTGAAATTCGTCCTTTATCGTCATGGAAAAGACCAGCCTCCCGTACTCAATCTATCCTAAAAAGCCTTAGAACTCCGCAGTTCTAAGGAAGGTTCCCTGATATTCAGTGTATCTTATCTATCTAGTTTGTCCAAGTTTCACCAAGTGTCTACCTCAAAAAGAGCATAAAAAAAACGAAACCTAATCGTTTCGTTGTCGTTTAAATAAATGGCGGTCCCGACCGGGATCGAACCGGCGATCTCCTGCGTGACAGGCAGGCATGTTAACCGCTACACCACGGGACCATTTTGGTTGCGGGGACAGGATTTGAACCTGCGACC
>NZ_JBRJIP010000005.1:0-2500 GCF_053629595.1 Metabacillus sp. SLBN-84 | reverse complement strand
GGTAGATCACCTGGTTTCGGGTCTACGACCACGTACTAATTCGCCCTATTCAGACTCGCTTTCGCTGCGGCTCCGTCTCATCAACTTAACCTTGCACGGGATCGTAACTCGCCGGTTCATTCTACAAAAGGCACGCCATCACCCGTTAACGGGCTCTGACTACTTGTAAGCACACGGTTTCAGGATCTTTTCACTCCCCTTCCGGGGTGCTTTTCACCTTTCCCTCACGGTACTGGTTCACTATCGGTCACTAGGTAGTATTTAGCCTTGGGAGATGGTCCTCCCGGATTCCGACGGGATTTCACGTGTCCCGCCGTACTCAGGATCCACTCTGGAGGGAACGAAGTTTCGACTACAGGGTTTTTACCTTCTATGACAGGCCTTTCCAGGCCGCTTCATCTACCCCGTTCCTTTGTAACTCCGTATAGAGTGTCCTACAACCCCAAGAGGCAAGCCTCTTGGTTTGGGCTGATTCCGTTTCGCTCGCCGCTACTTGGGAAATCGCATTTGCTTTCTCTTCCTCCGGGTACTTAGATGTTTCAGTTCCCCGGGTCTGCCTTCAGTACCCTATGTATTCAGGTAAAGATACTGTTCCATTACGAACAGTGGGTTTCCCCATTCGGAAATCTCTGGATCAAAGCTTACTTACAGCTCCCCAAAGCATATCGGTGTTAGTCCCGTCCTTCATCGGCTCCTAGTGCCAAGGCATCCACCGTGCGCCCTTCATAACTTAACCAAAATTGGTCAATCGTTTGTTTAGACTGTAAAGTCTAAGAAAATCACTATGGTAAGCGTAAATCTCAGTGAATTACTTGTTATCAATTACGTTATCCAGTTTTCAAAGAACAACCGGCAGATCAAGAATGATTGCCTTCTTTCATATAGAGAGAATGATCTCTCAAAACTAAACAAAAACCAAAAGCGACCTCATATCCTTAGAAAGGAGGTGATCCAGCCGCACCTTCCGATACGGCTACCTTGTTACGACTTCACCCCAATCATCTACCCCACCTTAGGCGGCTGGCTCCTTGCGGTTACCCCACCGACTTCGGGTGTTGCAAACTCTCGTGGTGTGACGGGCGGTGTGTACAAGGCCCGGGAACGTATTCACCGCGGCATGCTGATCCGCGATTACTAGCGATTCCAGCTTCATGCAGGCGAGTTGCAGCCTGCAATCCGAACTGAGAATGGTTTTATGGGATTGGCTAAACCTCGCGGTCTCGCAGCCCTTTGTACCATCCATTGTAGCACGTGTGTAGCCCAGGTCATAAGGGGCATGATGATTTGACGTCATCCCCACCTTCCTCCGGTTTGTCACCGGCAGTCACCTTAGAGTGCCCAACTGAATGCTGGCAACTAAGATCAAGGGTTGCGCTCGTTGCGGGACTTAACCCAACATCTCACGACACGAGCTGACGACAACCATGCACCACCTGTCACTTTGTCCCCCGAAGGGGAACCTTCTATCTCTAGAAGTGGCAAAGGATGTCAAGACCTGGTAAGGTTCTTCGCGTTGCTTCGAATTAAACCACATGCTCCACCGCTTGTGCGGGCCCCCGTCAATTCCTTTGAGTTTCAGTCTTGCGACCGTACTCCCCAGGCGGAGTGCTTAATGCGTTAGCTGCAGCACTAAAGGGCGGAAACCCTCTAACACTTAGCACTCATCGTTTACGGCGTGGACTACCAGGGTATCTAATCCTGTTCGCTCCCCACGCTTTCGCGCCTCAGCGTCAGTTACAGACCAGAGAGTCGCCTTCGCCACTGGTGTTCCTCCACATCTCTACGCATTTCACCGCTACACGTGGAATTCCACTCTCCTCTTCTGCACTCAAGTTTCCCAGTTTCCAATGACCCTCCCCGGTTGAGCCGGGGGCTTTCACATCAGACTTAAGAAACCGCCTGCGCGCGCTTTACGCCCAATAATTCCGGACAACGCTTGCCACCTACGTATTACCGCGGCTGCTGGCACGTAGTTAGCCGTGGCTTTCTGGTCAGGTACCGTCAAGGCGCCGGCAGTTACTCCGGCACTTGTTCTTCCCTGACAACAGAGTTTTACGATCCGAAAACCTTCATCACTCACGCGGCGTTGCTCCGTCAGACTTTCGTCCATTGCGGAAGATTCCCTACTGCTGCCTCCCGTAGGAGTCTGGGCCGTGTCTCAGTCCCAGTGTGGCCGATCACCCTCTCAGGTCGGCTACGCATCGTCGCCTTGGTGAGCCGTTACCTCACCAACTAGCTAATGCGCCGCGGGCCCATCTGTAAGTGACAGCCGAAACCGTCTTTGAATGTCAAACCATGCGGTTTGCCATAGTATCCGGTATTAGCTCCGGTTTCCCGGAGTTATCCCAGTCTTACAGGCAGGTTGCCCACGTGTTACTCACCCGTCCGCCGCTGATCTCCGAAGAGATCCGCTCGACTTGCATGTATTAGGCACGCCGCCAGCGTTCGTCCTGAGCCAGGATCAAACTCTCCGAAGAAAATTTGTGACTCATAAATGTTG
>NZ_JBRJIP010000004.1:0-70010 GCF_053629595.1 Metabacillus sp. SLBN-84 | reverse complement strand
GCCGGCAGTTACTCCGGCACTTGTTCTTCCCTGACAACAGAGTTTTACGATCCGAAAACCTTCATCACTCACGCGGCGTTGCTCCGTCAGACTTTCGTCCATTGCGGAAGATTCCCTACTGCTGCCTCCCGTAGGAGTCTGGGCCGTGTCTCAGTCCCAGTGTGGCCGATCACCCTCTCAGGTCGGCTACGCATCGTCGCCTTGGTGAGCCGTTACCTCACCAACTAGCTAATGCGCCGCGGGCCCATCTGTAAGTGACAGCCGAAACCGTCTTTGAATGTCAAACCATGCGGTTTGCCATAGTATCCGGTATTAGCTCCGGTTTCCCGGAGTTATCCCAGTCTTACAGGCAGGTTGCCCACGTGTTACTCACCCGTCCGCCGCTGATCTCCGAAGAGATCCGCTCGACTTGCATGTATTAGGCACGCCGCCAGCGTTCGTCCTGAGCCAGGATCAAACTCTCCGAAGAAAATTTGTGACTCATAAATGTTGCTGACTTAAAAAATTTAAAACGTTTGGTACGCTTTTGGTTTTGTTTAGTTTTCAAAGATCATTTTAAAGATTGGAGCGGGTGATGGGAATCGAACCCACGACATTAGCTTGGAAGGCTAGAGTTTTACCATTAAACTACACCCGCATATAAAGTTATAAAATTACCTGGTCGGGAAGACAGGATTCGAACCTGCGACCCCTTGGTCCCAAACCAAGTGCTCTACCAAGCTGAGCTACTTCCCGTAATATGGCGCGCCCGACAGGAGTCGAACCCATAACCTTTTGATCCGTAGTCAAACGCTCTATCCAATTGAGCTACGGGCGCACATGATAATTTGTGAAGCGACTTAAATATAATACCAAGTAGTGATCTTTATGTCAACAACTTTTTTTAAGTTTTTCAAAGCTCTTTTGGTGCGGCCGAGAAGAGTCGAACTTCCACGGGGTTACCCCCACTAGGCCCTCAACCTAGCGCGTCTGCCATTCCGCCACGACCGCGAAAAGAATAATGTATGGTGCGGGTGAAGGGACTCGAACCCCCACGTCAAAGACACTAGATCCTAAGTCTAGCGCGTCTGCCAATTCCGCCACACCCGCATACATTAAATGGTGTGCCATGAAGGACTCGAACCTTCGACCCTCTGATTAAAAGTCAGATGCTCTACCGACTGAGCTAATGGCACATAGATATTCATTTTTCAAAATGAAAATGGCTGGGCTAGCTGGATTCGAACCAGCGCATGACGGAGTCAAAGTCCGTTGCCTTACCGCTTGGCTATAGCCCAATAAAAATGGCGGTCCCGACCGGGATCGAACCGGCGATCTCCTGCGTGACAGGCAGGCATGTTAACCGCTACACCACGGGACCAGATGGTGGAGGATGACGGGCTCGAACCGCCGACCCTCTGCTTGTAAGGCAGATGCTCTCCCAGCTGAGCTAATCCTCCGTATTCATTTGTGAAAATGATGACCCGTACGGGATTCGAACCCGTGTTACCGCCGTGAAAGGGCGGTGTCTTAACCGCTTGACCAACGGGCCAGAGACAATAAAAAATAATGGCGGAGAAGGAGGGATTTGAACCCTCGCGCCGCTTACGCGACCTACACCCTTAGCAGGGGCGCCTCTTCAGCCACTTGAGTACTTCCCCATATTATGGCTCCGCAGGTAGGACTCGAACCTACGACCGATCGGTTAACAGCCGATAGCTCTACCACTGAGCTACTGCGGAATAAAATTGCTGACAGACTTTCTTAATTATATGAAGGTTTGGACAAACTGTCAAGCCTTCTTTTCAGTCTTGTTTTGCGTCTCTTACGACGGCTTTTATAATTTAACACAGCTCGACACAGAGCGTCAACCCTTTTTATGAAATTCTATGAAACAAGTTTGATTTTCCCTCCGCATTTGCCGCACACGTATTTTGATGTATCCATCTTCCTGCGGCGATTGTAGATAAACCGGCACTCTGTGCATTGATACTGAACGATTTTCCTTGTTCTTGCCGGAGGCTCGATCGGCGTGCAGAACCTTGGTGCGCCCACTTGTGAAAGCAGCGCTCTGAATTCAGGATCACGGTGCTTATATCCTCTTCCTTCTATATGAAGGTGATAGTGGCACAGCTCATGCTTGATAATGCCGATCACCTCATCGATTCCCTGAGAAAGATATTTCGGGTTCACTTCGATATTGTGGCTTCTAAGCAAATACCTTCCTCCCGTTGTCCGCAGCCTGCTGTTGAAAACCGCTTTATGTTTGAATGGTTTTCTGAAGTATTCTGCAGAAAGCGATTCTGTCAGTTCCTGAAGTTTGCGTTCATTCATTTCAAAGCACCCCGCATAGTTTGTTTCTACGAACAGGACATCCCGAGCCCGCATAAAGTAAGTCATACACATACTCCATTATAAACAATAAGGAGGAACGAGCAATGCCATCATGGTTAAAAAACCAAATGCAGCGTGCGTTTTATGAAAAGGACCGTTATCAAATCAAAATGCTGAACCAGTGCTGGTATTTTTATAGAAAAAAACACTGCTCGTAAGCAGTGTTTTTCATCAGCTGTTAACCATTGTAAGTGCAACCCGGCCTTTTTGCCTGTCTACTGAGTCTACCCATACAGTTACAACATCTCCTACTGAGACAACATCAAGCGGATGCTTCACGTAAGAGTTTTTCAGCTTGGAGATGTGGACAAGCCCATCCTGCTTCACGCCAATATCAACGAAGGCTCCGAAGTCCACTACGTTTCGGACCGTCCCCTGAAGCTCCATGCCTGTCTCGAGGTCTTCCAGTTTCAGAACGCCTTTTTTAAGCAGCGGTTTAGCCACTTCATCCCGCGGATCACGGCCTGGACGCACGAGAGAATCACAAATATCTTTTAAGGTCAGTTCTCCCATGCCGATTTCTTCTGCAGCTTCTTTTATGTTCAGACTGCTTAATCCTTCTCTAAGCTTATCAGAGCCAAGGTCTTTCAGGCTCAAGCCAAGCATACGGAGCAGCTCTTCTGTTTCTTTGTAGCTTTCAGGGTGGATTCCGGTAGAATCCAGAGGGTGTTTGCCCCCGGAAATCCTTAAAAACCCTATGCACTGTTCATAGGTCTTAGCTCCAAGGCGAGGGATCTTTTTCAATTGCTTCCGGTCATCAAACTTCCCGATTTCATCACGCTGTTTCACAATGTTCTGCGCTACAGACTTGCTTAGCCCCGCCACATACTGAAGCAAAGAAGATGAAGCTGTATTCACGTTAACTCCAACTTGGTTTACAACGGTTTCAACAACAAACGTCAGAGAGTCATTCAATTTTTTCTGTGCAACGTCATGCTGGTACTGCCCGACTCCAACTGACTTAGGATCGATTTTGACCAGTTCGGCGAGCGGATCCTGCAGTCTTCTCGCTATGGAGACAGCACTGCGTTCTTCAACCTGAAAGTCAGGGAACTCTTCGCGGGCCAGGTCAGATGCAGAGTAAACACTTGCACCCGCTTCATTTACAATGATGTACGAGAGATCTGCTTTCAGTTCTTCAATCAGATCTGCCACGAATTGTTCAGTTTCCCTTGATGCCGTCCCGTTTCCGATGGCAATCAGTTCAACCTTAAAGCGCTTGATGATATCCGCAAGCTTCTGTTTCGCTTCTCTGGCTTTATTAACGGGCGGATGAGGATAGATAACCCCAATTTCAAGAACCTTCCCTGTTTCATCTACCGCAGCAAGCTTACAGCCTGTCCGGTAGGCAGGATCGACTCCAAGGACGATTCTCCCCTTAAGAGGCGGCTGAAGCAGAAGATTTCTCAGATTTTCAGAGAAAATGTGGATTGCCCGGTCATCCGCCTTTTCAGACAGTTCTTTCCGGATTTCTCTCTCGATGGAAGGTTCAATCAATCTTTTATAAGCATCTTCTATCGCTTCTATATACGTATCTTTTACAACTGTGCGCGGATTTTTAAGTTCGCGTTTTTGAAGCTGCGCAATAATTTCTTCCGCCGGCGCTTCAACCGTTACTCTCAAAATGCCTTCCTTTTCCCCGCGGTTTAGAGCAAGAACCCGGTGGGGCACAATTTTCAGGATAGGCTCCTCGTACGTGTAATACATTTCATACACGTTCTTTTCGTCTTTCTCTTCATCCTTGGCTGATGCGGCGATTTTTCCTTTTCTGAAAGTAAGATCGCGGATCCACTGGCGATAGGACGGCTCGTCTGAAATCCACTCGGCAAGAATGTCTTTCGCTCCGTCAATGGCATCCCCGGCTGTCAGCACTTCTTTTTCTTCATTGATAAACGCGGCAGCTTTTTCTTCAAGCGAGCCATTTGAAGGCTGTTCTTTCATCCAGGCTGCAAGAGGTTCAAGACCTTTTTCCTTCGCGACTGTCGCTTTTGTTCTGCGTTTTTGCTTGTAAGGCCGGTAGAGATCCTCCACTTTCTGCAGTTTGAGAGCATCATTAATGTCTTTTTTCAGTTCAGGGGTGAGTTTACCCTGTTCCTCAATCAGGCGGATAACCTCTTCTTTTCTGGCCTCAAGATTTTGGATGTACTGCCATTTTTCAGAGATGTCGCGGATCTGCACTTCATCAAGGGCACCTGTCTGTTCTTTCCGGTACCTCGCTATGAAAGGAACGGTATTTCCGCCCTCGAGCAATTCAATCACGTTCTGTATTTGCTTATATGTAATAGACAGCTCTTTGCTGATTGTCTGCATGATGCGTTCTGTTTTGTCTGCCATTCTGTTGCCTCCCCTTACATCGACTTAGAAACAGTTTACCAAAAGCCGGGCTATTTCAAAAATGACGAATAGCCCTTATTGATAAAAATTGTTTTGTTTACCCGTTTTTCAGCCCAATAAAAAAGCCCGCCAGCTAAAACAGCTGACCGACTACGTAGGTTAAATCATCCTGGCGCGATTTCGTATAAGGCTCCAGATGATTTGAGATATCTTCAATTGTCTGATAATCCTTCAAAAGAGATTTTACTGCTGGAATGTTGAGTCCGTCTGAATGCAGAATGAATTTTGCTCCTGCATCATAAGAGTACGTATGAACGCTGAACTTCTGAGGCTTGCCTGACATATAGCCAAGAACAGGCAGGGGATAGACATACTTCCCTGACGGAGAATAAAGAACGAACCGGATATTCCCTACCGAACTGAATGTGAACATATTCTGTCCAAAGTACGCCTTGAAAATAGCAACGGTTGCTCCGCGCTTGTTTTTCAGTACCTCATTTGATTTGGCAATCAGCAGCTCAACATCCTCTGCATGATATTCCTCAATGACTTCCTTGATGGCAGATGAGGATTCATAAGCACGCTCGCCGCTTCCGAGTCCGTCTGCAACGGCGCAGATGAAATAGTCCTCAGTTGCTTTAATTAAAAAACTGTCCCCGCATAATGTTTTTCCTTCCTTTTGAATCTGGTAGGCGTATGCGTAGACATGGCTGTTTTGTTCCGTTTGATACATTACTGCATCCCCAGTGACATATCAGCAGAAAGTGCTTCTTTAAGCTTCGTAATCGCTCTTCTCTGAAGCCTTGAAACGTGCATTTGAGAAATGCCGAGAATCTCTCCCGCTTCCTTCTGGCTTTTATTCAGGATATATGTGTGGTGAATAATCTCTTTTTCACGGTCAGACAAAACGTGAAGAACACTTTCAAGCATGAGCTTCTGGTTAACCTGCTCATACCCTTCTTCTTTTGAACCGACAATATCTAAAATGGTCACTGTGCTGCCGTCGGAGTCCGCTTCAATGGAATGGTCTACAGACAACGCCTGATAGCTTTTGCCCATCTCCATCGTTTCAAGCACTTCCTCCTCTGAAACCTCCAGATAATCAGCGATCTCATGAACCTGCGGTGAGCGCTGAAGGGAATTTGTCAGTTCATCAACAGCCATCTTAATCTTCGGGCCAAGCTCTTTAATTCTTCGCGGAACATGGACGCTCCATGTTTTGTCGCGTAGAAATCTCTTTATTTCACCGATGATGGTCGGAATGGCAAATGCCTCAAAGGTTTTGCCGAATTCAGGATCATAGCGGCGAATGGCACCGAGCAGGCCGATCATGCCGACCTGTTTAAGGTCTTCATGAAAGCTTTTTCCCCTTGAGTACTTCTTCGCAAGCGTCTCAACAAGGCCGCTGTAGTACTCAACAAGAAAAAGCTGGGCATCTTCATTTTGATTGTGCTGAAAATCAAAAATCAGTTCGTTTATTTCTTCTTTAGTTCGCTTCGTAGTTTTGGATGGTTGTGTCATGTTCTACTCGCTCCCCGCTTAAATACTTTGTCATGAAGACGGTAACGCCGGAATCGATTTGCACACGAACTTCATCCATGAGCGTTTCCATCAAGTAGAGCCCCAACCCTCCCTCAGGAAGCTGGTCTACAGGGTTTGCGGCAGAATACGGCCCCAGCTCATTTTTCTTTTGTTCGAAATTAAAGCTCTGGCCGCTGTCTGAAACCATCACTTCAAGGCGGTCGTCATAAAGGCCAAACCCTAAGTTTACCTCTCCGCCTTCCGCGTTCTCATACGCATGCTGCACGGCATTCGTGCATGCTTCGCTGACAGCTATCTTCAAATCTTCAATTTCATCGTACGAATAGCCCATTCTGCTTGCTATCCCGGAAAGAGTCAAACGGACGATTCCCACATATTCCGGCTTTGCAGGAATCCTCACTTCGATGTAATCCACTAACTGTCTCATCGAACCCCACCTTCTGATTTAGAAGAAATGTCAATAATTTCACTCAGACCAGTGATATTAAAAAGTCTTTCAAGACGGGTAGATAAATTCACAAGCTTCATATCTCCGCCGTTTTTTCTGACAGCCTTCAGCAGACCGACAAATGCACCGAGTCCGGTACTGTCCATGTAGGAAACATCCTTCAGGCTGACCGTCATCGATTTCCCTTCTTCAGCAAGCGGCATAAGCTGCTCTCTCAGTTTAGGTGCAGTATAGGCATCAATTTCTCCAGCCAGATCTATTTGAACAAGTTCATCTGTTTGATTTACATTTATTGAAAGGTTCATGTGTAGTCCCCCTAATATTATTCCTTTTGTCCTAATGAGTTATTTACCCCGTGTAAAAAAGGATTAAACCTCACGCTTTAAAATGAGGAGAGTAAAATCATCGTGCAGTTCAAAATCCTGCATCTGAAGAAAATCTCTGTAGATATGATCCACAATCTCCTGAGCCTTTAAATGACTGTATTTATTTATAAGATCTGTAATAAAGCAGCGTTCTACAAATTCATCTCCGGATTTTGATTCAGTCACTCCGTCGGAAAGAAGCACAACCATGTCGCCCTTTTCGATCACTTTCCTGTACTCCTTATATTTAACGGATGAATCAATTCCAAGGACAAGCCCTTTAGTCTGCATGTCCGAAAAAGAATCTTCTGTTGCACTGTAGTAAAATCCAGGCTCATGACCTGCAGAACCGTATATAAATTCGTTCGTTTTGGTATCAAACATTCCGTAAAACATCGTGATGAACATGCTTGGGTCCACGTTATGCTCGACAACCCTGTTTAAATTCTCAAGCACTCTGCTTGGAGATTTCCGCGATTCAGGCAGACTGTCCATCGCATATTTGATCATCGACATGCAAAGCGCAGCCGGAATCCCTTTGCCAATGACATCTGCTATAGCGATGCTGACTGTTTCCTCGTCATAGACAAAGTGGTAGTAATCTCCGTTCATATGCTTTGCCGGAACGCTTATTGCGCCTATATCAAGACCCGGAACATTCGGCACAGATGTTTCGAGAAGCATCTGCTGCACGTTTACAGCGACCTGAATTTCCGACTTGATCTCCTGCTGCTTGTCCCTGAGGCTTTGATGCTCCTGATAGGCAAGACCGTATCCCATCATGACCTCAAGCAGAAAATCAAGCGAGTTCAGCACCTCCTGGTCAACATCAGGAAAAAGATCCTGAAGAACCTTCCGGTGAAGACTGATGATCTCCTCAGGGGGGATTTGCTCAGCAATTGCTTTTCTGCTGAACTTCTGTCCCTGATACAAAGCCGTTTCAGTCAATTCATTCAGGTAATGGCTGAGCAGTTCCTGATATTTTGACTCAATGACATCCTTAAAATCCATTCAGCTTCCTCCTAGCGAAGCCATTTAACAGCTTGGATATCCGTTCCCTCTCCTAAGACGGTATCGATACTAAACTCATCCATCAGGCGTTTAACTCCAGGCAAACCGGCTCCAAGTCCTCCGGAAGTTGAAAAGCCGTCTTCCATTACTTTTCGCACATCCGGTATACCAGGCCCGTTATCAATGGCTATTATTTTCAATCCTTTTTTGCTGAATTCGGAAATTTGCTCAATGCAAATCTGGCCTTGTCCAGCATACAAATATATATTACGTGCAAGTTCGGAGATAGCTGTCGTAATCCTCGCTTGGTCGACCGTACCAAACCCGAGCTCTTTAGCAACATTGCGGCCAAGCTGGCGGGCAGCCACAATGTCCCACTCCGTAATGATTTTTACACAGGATTGGTTATCCATGCTTATTCCCCCAGCTCCTGTTGTAGAGTTTCAAGCCCTTTTTCAAGATCCAGCGCGGTCTGTACATCTGCCAGATGGATTCCAAGTTCGATAAGTGTAATGGCAACAGCAGGCTGTATGCCTGTTAAAACCACCTTTGCTCCCATAAGCTTCGACATGCCGATCACATCACCAAGCACCTTGGCAATGAACGAATCGATTACATCCACAGAAGTAAGGTCTATAACAACGCCGCTTGCTCCTGTTTCATGAATCTTGTGAAGCAGATCTTCCTGAAACTGCAGGGCTGTCTGATCATCAAGCTCCCACTGAATGGATACAAGCAGGCAATTATGAAGCTTTAGTATAGGAATTCGTGGAGTTCTCATTCCGGATCCCCCATTTCAACAATTTGTTTTTTGGTCATTTCAAGAGCGGCTTCCATTCCCTTTTGAAGGCTGTTTTTAGTAATAACCTGGCTTAGATCGATGCCAAGGTTTACGATCGTCTGGGCAATTTCCGGTCTTAAGCCGACCAGAAGGCATTTAGCCCCTACAAGACGCACAGCTTCAGAAGCCTGAATGATGTGATGCGCCACCATTGTGTCGACCACCGGCACACCGGTAATGTCGATCAGCACAACCTGGGCGCGGTGTTTGACAACGCCTGTGAGCAGGTTTTCCATAATCTGTTTTGCACGTTCTGTATCAATTGTACCAACAAGCGGCATAATTGTAATGTTTTCAAAGACAGGAATCAGCGGAGCAGACAGTTCCTGCAGCGCAATCTTCTGCAGGGATACCGTTCTTTCCCATGAAGCGGCATATTGATGAATCAGTTCATTGTTAATTGGGGACAGCAGTCTGTCAAACTCCCATACAATCTGCATTTTTTCCTCTTCAGACAAGTCTTCTGTCAGTCTCGTGAAAAGAATGAGGGACAGCTGTTTCAAGCCTTCTGAAATAAATTTCAGGCTCCAGCCGAGCTGAACTGCTTTATGCGCAAAGTCAGACACTCTTTCTGAAAAGTCGGTTCCCGGACTGTGCATATGGCTGATTAAAATCTGAAGGTATTCATTGCACGCATTATCATAAGCATGGTCTGACAGAAGACTGGAGTACTTTTGGTCCCCAAGCTCTTTCAGACGGTCTTTCCATTCTTTTAGAATCTCATTCTGATGAGCCATTACATATTCAAATAATTGATTGGACTTTTCTGTCATGTGTCCGTGATCCCCCTCTTAGTAAATGGGCAAAAAAGGTAACAAGTATTCCACCTTACATTATACCGATTTATGTCAATAAAATAAAAAAAAGTTGCTTTCTGGCAGCAACTTCCTTAAAAAGAACCTTTTTATCCGTTAAAAATCAATGAGTCCCAAGCTTATTTGCAAAGCTTCGTCCACTTTATCCATCATTTCATCATCTAAGTGTGTAATCTTATCAGTCAATCTCTGTTTATCAATCGTTCGGATCTGTTCCAGCAGGATAACAGAGTCACGTTCAAATCCATATCGCTTTGAATCAATTTCCACATGGGTTGGAAGCTTTGCTTTCTGAATTTGAGCAGTGATGGCTGCTATGATGACCGTAGGACTGAACCTGTTTCCGATATCATTCTGAATGATCAGTACCGGACGGACCCCGCCTTGCTCAGAGCCGACAACAGGTGATAAATCAGCAAAATAAACGTCGCCGCGTTTGACAATCAAAGGATTAACCCCCGCTTACTAAGCGTTCAACGGTGTGGTCAGCCTCTGATTCAGCCTGAAAAGCTTCGGAAGCAATGTTTAAGTTAATCTTGGCCATTTCCATGTAACCGCGTCTCATAGACTCGCGAATCTGACGCTTTTTGCGTTCGCGGATATACATTTTCGTTGCTTGATAAATTAACTCGCTCCGATTCCCATTTTCCTGTTTCACAAGACCGTCTAACTCCGAGACCAATGCTTGCGGCAGTCGAATTAAGATTTCTGTTGTTGCGCTGGATTCAGACACAAACATACACCTCCACCAAACTTACACACCTATTATTCCATTCCACATACAATAATAACACTATCAATGCAAGAAGCAAAGTTATTTTCTAATTATTCCGTCCTGCTGTCTTTAGCGCTTTGGCTCTTTTATACAATGAGACCCCTTTTAAAAACCGGCCTTACCCTTTTTTCTTCCGTCCAATAGAGAGTTTCTCATTTCAATTATACTCTTATTTCTCAAAAACATACGGGGAACGCGCGAAGTTATTGTACAAGTGACTTCATAGTTGATGGTCCCGAGTTTTTCCGCTACTTCATCCACCGGTATCATCTCATCATTCTGACTGCCGATAAGCGTAATTTTCGTTCCAATTTCTTTTTGCGAAGGCAGCTTGATCATGCATTGATCCATGCAGATCCTTCCAACAATTGGCACTCTTTCTCCGTCCACAAGCACGTCGGAATCCCTCAGGCGGCGGACCCAGCCATCTGCATATCCGATGGGAATCGTGCCGATCCATTCATCTTCCTCTGCCGTGTAGGTTGCTCCGTAGCTGATTTTGTCGCCTTTATTTATCTTTTTCACATGAACTAGCTTTGAATGAAGGGAAAACGCTTCTTTTAGTTGGTATGGAAGCAGAGGTTTCATTTCACTTGAAGGGCTTAGACCGTACATCGAGATCCCAAGTCTGACTGCATGGACAAGCTTATCCGGAAATCTCAGGCCCGTTGCGCTGTTGCCGCAGTGAATCATCACATCCCCATAGGATGCGGCTACTTTTGCCAGCACCTCAAAAGTCTTGTATTGCTCATCAAAATAGGCAGTATCAAGTTCATCCGCTGTAGCAAAATGGGTAAAAACACCTTCTATGTTCAAGCACTGTTTTCCTTCTGAAAAAGAAAAAACCTTGTGAAGTTCCTCTTCTGTGCGGATCCCAAGGCGTCCCATGCCGGTATCGAGCTTTACATGAACGGCTAATGTCCCGGTTTGAATATTGCGGCCTGCATCCTCCAGCCACTCGAAAGAAGGTGCTGTAAGGATGATGTTCATGTCGGCTGCAAGCTGCACATCTGAGGGACGGGATGCCCCCATTACAAGTATTTCCGTTTGGAATCCGGCATCGCGAAGGGCAATGGCTTCATCCAGAAATGCTACCGCAAGCATGTCCGCTCCTGCTTCAAGTGCAGCTTTCGCCACTTCTGCATCGCCGTGGCCGTAAGCATTCGCTTTCACAACAGCAATCAGCTTCTTGCCCTCTCCTATATGTGCTTTCATGTTTCGGACATTGCTCATGACGGCATCCAGATCAATCTCCGCCCAGGTATCTCTGTAAAAAGCCATTTCCATGTCTACACTTCCTCGTGATTGTCTTTATCTATTGCTGATTATGAGAGGTTTTATGGCTCGTTGTCAAATCAAAAAAGGGATTTGTTTTCTCCATAAAAAAATCGGATGGCTCACACGCCATCCGATTTTTTACTTGATTGCCTGCCCCTGAACTGATTGTGCGACCCGGATCATTTCTTCCTGAGAGAGATCCTTTGAAGCAATCATGTATTCCACTCCGTCGTACGTCCAAGTCAGCGACTGTTCTGTGAGCGCTCCAACCGCAACTCCAAGGTCCACCGGCTCGCCGTTTACTGAGGAAGAAGTAGCGACAGTTGCCGCAACGGCTTTTTCCTGGATAAACGTGTACGATTTTTCTCCGTCATACGTTTGTACGACCCGCTTGCCGTTTTCTGTTGTCATTTCTTTTTCCTCGGTCAGCTTCGCGCCTTCAATTTCCTCAAGCGGATATTTCACCGAGAATGGTTTAGAGTCAACAGCTGCAGACGTCTCAACATCTACACTCGCAAATGACATATTCTTCTCCATGTCGAATGAATTTTTATCGAACTTCGCACCAAAGTCAAAATCCGTAAATTCAACGACAACCAGAGGGTTTCTGTCTGTATCCATCACTTTTACAACCGACGGCTTCAGGTCCTTTTTGTTAAAGGTAATTTCCTGGAGAGGAAGCATCTGGCTGTTCTGGTAATTGGTTTTTGTTTCAAACACATACTCATTTTTCGTTGACTTGAAGATTGAGTCTGCATCACTCTTGATGTCTTTTACGAGTGATTCAAACAAGTATGCCTGACTGCTGTTCTGCGGCCATTCGCTTTGGAAGCGGAAGCTTTTCTTCAGAGCGGGCGTTAACACAAACACGCCTTCATTGTTTCTTAAAATCATCTGGCTTTGGTCTTTTTCTGCGTTTTTCAGATTCACTCTGTAGAAGGACGGCTGTTTATGCCAGATTTCCACCTCGTAGATCTGAGGCTCGCTACCTGTCTGCAGGGTCATCTGCGCCTTTGCTTTATACCCCGACAGCTCTTCTACCTTTTTGTCCAGATTCTCCACAACATCCGTTTTGGATTTCTCGCCGCACGCTGCAAGCATCAGGACGGCAATGATTCCCACCACCAGCAATAAAAAGTGCTTTTTCACCTATTCAGCCCCTTTGTCTCATATGACGTAAAAAGGAAGAAACGCTCCTTGAAAGCACCGTGCTCCGGCACGGTTCGATCAAACGACTTGTCTCTCCTACCGCTGTACAAATATATGAGGGTCAGGGCGTGAATATGCAGACTAGCTTGACGAGCTTTCAATTATTACTTGAGCTGCCGCATACTCCCTTGTGTGGGTAATGGACAGGTGCACGGAAAATCCTTTCATATCAGGCTTTACAATCATTGGTCTGCCAAATTCATCTCTTATAATTTCAATATCCTGAAAGCTGAGTGCCCCGCCGATGCCGGTGCCCATCGCTTTTGAAAATGCTTCTTTGGCAGCAAATCTTCCCGCTGCGTACTCTGTTTTTCTTGTGCCGGAGTAAGAATGATAGGCATCCTTTTCCCGGTCTGTCAGGATCCTGTCAATAAACTTCGGCTGCCTGAGAATCATTTTTCCGATCCGGTCTATTTCCGCAATATCAAGGCCGATTCCTTTGATCATTAAACCGCCTTCTTTCTTTCTAATGTGTTTGCCGCCGTGTACTAATATGCCGTCTGAGCTCATAACCGTGGTAATATAGAAGAAGCCTATAGAATAGGAGACATGTTCTATGTTTACAAGATCTGAAGATTTCAGGACGTTCATTCGTCTCTATCCTGTTGTAACAGCCATTGTCTGTATCCAGGTGCTGCTCTGGCTGCTGTTTTTAATACCGCTCCCTGATATTACGTTCTTCTTTGCCTCTATTGTAGGATACAACGGAGGCGTTGCCAATGGCGAATGGTGGCGGCTGATTACGCCGATCTTCCTGCACGCAAATTTTGCCCACATTCTGTTTAACAGTGTGTCCATCATTCTCTTCGCGCCTGCTCTTGAGCGCATGCTTGGAAAAGGAAGGTTTCTTTCTGCCTACCTGGCAACAGGAATTATCGCAAACCTTGCAACCTATTTTGTCATTGAAGACTTAAGCTATACCCATGTTGGTGCATCGGGCGCCATTTTCGGCCTTTTCGGCATCTACCTGTACATCGTTGTCTTCCGGAAAGACCTGATCGATTCGTCAAACTCACAGCTGATCATCACAATTTTAGCTATTGGTATTGTGATGACCTTCATCAATACGAACATTAACATTATTGCCCATATTTTCGGTGCAGTAGGCGGCGCCCTGATTGCCCCTCTTTTTTTGAAGAGGCCGGGGCGTTAGCTGCATCCGTTTTATCCGTTTACAGCAAGACGCCGTCCCATTAAAGGACGGCGTCTTTTCTTGCGCTTTTTTCATAAGAATACCATTCAAACATTTCCCCGGCATCCTTCAGATCCACGCCTTTCACGTGAAAATGAGTGCCGCCGAATCCTGAGGTAGCGGACGCCTGCAGGGAAGCAAGCTCAAGCCGCTTTTGAAAATACGACTGTTTGCATTCCAGGACCTGGATTCTCTTTCTTTTAGCCAAATAAGTGGTTTTGACCACGGCCCGGGAAACAAGCGTGAGCTGATCTCCTCTTGTATTCCAGCCGCCGGCTCGAAACGCAGCAAGGCCTGCTGCCAATGCGGCAGGAATGGTTAAAAAGGCGAGATAGCCCCAGGGCTCGAAGAAATAGCCGATGATGCAGGAGAGAATGACGAAGGGGATGGTATAGATAAGAAGATAGCCCCTCTTCGCTCTTTTAGACAGAGGAGTCAGCTGTTCCTCCATTGTATAGTCAGGCGCAAACTCCTTTAACATCTCTGCAATTTTCGCTTTTTTGATCAGCGGAAATAAGACGGCTGACATGTTTTGATTGCTTAGGCTGCCCCCTGCACTCAAAAGATGGACAGTAGCGTAGCCAAGCGGCTCCCTGATTGGATTTTCGCTGATTTTCACAGCCTGTATCCGCTCAAGCGGGATTGTAAGCTGGTGCTTTTCAAATAAACCTCTGGATATGATGAGATCCTCATCTTTTTTAACGACTGTAAAGTTCGCAAACTTCAGGCACACTCCGATAATACTCAGGACCCAGGCGATAAAAAAAGCGAGAAATACGATAATGGCGTAAACCGTGATGCTGGCATCTGTTAAAAATGACACGCGGTTTATCAGCTTATCAAACGGAATCAGCTCGTCGAACTGGGAGATGAATGCAAAAGCGGCTGAGAGCACAACACCAATGCCGCTTGAGGTTGAAGCTGCCACAAGGAGCTCTTTCATCCCGATTTTATAGACAGAACCCGGCTCTTCAACCGGTTTTTCAGCCTCTTCTTCAGCTGGAACTTCTTTTTTTCGCTCTGCCAGAGCCTCATTTATGCGGCGTGCTTCTTTACGTGTCACGGCAGTCAGCACAGCCTCCGCCTCAATCCCTCCCCCTGCTGTCTCGAGCTGGAGTTTAACAAGGCCGAACAGCTGCTGGACAATGCCGGCACTTTCGTTGATGGACTGAATCCGTTCAACCGGTATGTATTTTTTCTTTTTCACAAAAAGACCGTATTCAATTCGAAGCTCATTCTCTTCAAATCTGTAGGTGTATTTCGTCCAGCTGATGATGCTGAATATGACCATGACTGACAGAACGACGGCAAGGCCGATAAAGAAATAAAGCTTATAGTCATTCACAAAGAACAGAACAACAAACGGAAACAAACCGTCTTTCAGCTGTTTAAAGAATGTCAGAATGGCTGCTGCGGGATGCAGTCTTTTCGGTTCAGACATCATCTTCTGTCACCCTCGCAAGCTTTGAGATGAAGTCGCGGAGCTGGTCCGCCTCCGCCACATCAAGTGCGGGTATTTCATGGACGGTTGCCGCCGTGCTCACCGTCACAGTTGCAAGGTCATGCTTTCTGAGCAGAGGTCCCTGCTTTGTGTTCACGTGCTGCACTCTTACCATCGGTACAATTACGCGTGAAATAATAAACAGCCCGGACTGAATATCAATTTCGTTCTCATGCACTTCATACCGCCATGTACGGTGCTGAATTTTCGGAGTGATAAAAATAAAAACAACCGAAAACACCAGCCAAAGTCCGAATGCAGCCATGGTGATCCAGATTGGAAAATCAAATGCGTAAACCGCATAGGCAAGTCCCCCGGCTGCTGCCAGAAATATGATTGACTGAATAAGGGCAGAAAGCTTCCATACTTTTAAAGCCCGTTCGCTGATCCTGTGCTTAGGTGCGTCTCTCATCTGTGTTCCCCCTAAATAAATCTCTCTTTTTATACGTTTTTGAAAAAGATATGTTTCACTTATTTCTAAATGATTCCATATTTATTATAGCGGGATGCGGGGAACTTGAACAGGAACAGCTCTATCGGAGATAAAAAGAAGCTCCGTCTATTTTTTCCACATTCGGATAGGCGCACATCTTTTCCATCAATGCAAAAAGGGCGTCATCCTTCTTCTTCGCTTCGATCATACAATCAATCTGCGGTACGCTCCCTTTGATTTCTGACAAGAACGCCATGAACAGTTCAGGGTCCACGTACTCTGCATGGGCATTGAACTCACTATCGCTGCGGGGGCTTGAAATATGCATTTTAACCGGGAGAGGCGAATGCTCCCAGCTCGCTGTCACCCTGTCCCAGTGACTCCTCCAGTCTGAATCCTTCTCATGATTTGCGAGGTGGTGGTGATAGTCAAACACCAGAGGAATGGCAAGCTTTTCGCATAAATACAATGCATCCTGCAGAGTAAAAACGGTATCATCGTTTTCAAGCATCAGCATTTCCTGAAGCTTTACAGGCACATACCCCCAGTTATGAATGAACTGCTCGAGCGCTTTATCCTTGTTGCTGTATGCACCTCCCACGTGAATGACGCACCTATGTTCATGCGGAACACCCATTCCTCTCAGGAGAACTTCATGCATACTCAGGGTTCTGAGTGAAGTATTCATAATTTCAGGTTTAGGCGAATTAAGAAGAACAAAATGATCAGGGTGAAAATCGACCCTCATCCCTGTTTTTCGAATCCAGTCACCAAGCTCCTTAAGCGGCTCTTTCAAGTCCCGCAGATAGTGAAAATCCTTCACTTCAGGGTGATTGGCCAGCGGAATCAGCTTTGAGCTGAATCTAAAAAAACGAATGTCATTACCCGTATTATGCTTGAGTATTCTTAGGCAATTAGCAAGATTTGAGGCAGAAATTCTGGCCAGCTTTTCTATGGCCGCTTCTCTGTCCTGCAGTCGCTGAAATTGAGCGAACGTCATTGTTTGCGACGGGGAGCAATTAGTTAAATTCACACTCATGGCTACATAGCCAAGCCGGACAATGGTCAAAAAGAACACCTTCTTTCCCTGTTTTGGTTTAGGGTTCCCATTTCCGGATGCGATTACTTTTTCGCATGCAAAAAACGCACTGTGCAAGGAGCACAGTGCGTTTTGACTTGTATTAGTTAGATGATGAAGAGTTTGAATAACGGCGTTTGCCGCTGTTAGTGCTTGGCTTTCCGCCTTGCTGTCCGTAAGAACGTTTGTTGTTCTTGTTGTAAGGACGCTGGCCGTCTCTTCTGCCGCCGCTGCGGTTGCTTGAAGAAGATGATGAACGTTTGCCGCCTCCGCGCTTGTAAAGCGGAGATTCTTCTGTCAGGTTAACCGGAGTCTGGTTCGGCTCTTTCGTCATAAGCTTGATCGCTGCTGCAAGAACAGAAACTTGATCAAATTCTTCAAGCAAAGCTTCAGCTGTGCGCTTGTAGAATGATAAGTTGTCGTCAGCGATTGCCTGACGGATTTTATCAACAGATACGGATTGCTGGCCTTCAAGAGCCTCATCAAGAGTAGGAGCCTTCATGCGGTCCATTTTGCGCTTCGTTGTGCGCTCGATGATCTTCAGCATATCCTGTTCTCTTGGCGTTACGAATGTCATCGCAGCACCTGTTTTACCTGCACGTCCAGTACGGCCGATACGGTGTACATAGCTTTCAGGATCTTGAGGAACATCGAAGTTGTAAACGTGAGTGACACCAGAGATGTCAAGTCCGCGAGCAGCAACGTCTGTTGCTACAAGAACTTCAATCGCACCTTCTTTGAATTTGCGCAATGCAGACATACGCTTAGCTTGAGTAAGGTCGCCGTGAATTCCTTCAGCAGCATAGCCTCTTAGCATTAATGCTTCAGAAAGCTCATCTACTCTGCGCTTTGTGCGTCCGAAAACAATCGCAAGTTCAGGTGACTGGATGTCAAGAAGACGTGTAAGCACATCAAACTTTTTCTTCTCCTGTACTTCGATGAAGAATTGCTGAATGTTTGTAACAGTCATTTCTTTCGCTTTTACTTTTACGATCTCAGGGTTCGTCATGAACTTTTCAGCAATGCGTCTGATCGGATCAGGCATTGTAGCTGAGAAAAGCAAAGTTTGGTGCTCTGATGGCACATTTGAAAGAATGTTCTCAATGTCTTCGATGAATCCCATGTTCAGCATTTCGTCCGCTTCGTCCATAACAACAGTCTGAACATCAGATAATTTCAATGTTTTACGGTTAATATGGTCAATAAGACGGCCTGGAGTTCCAACGATGATGTGAGGGAATTTCTTCAAAGAGCGGATCTGGCGGTTAATGTCCTGTCCACCGTAGATCGGAAGTACACGTACGCGTTTTGATGAACCGATTTTGTAAAGCTCTTCTGATACCTGGATAGCAAGTTCGCGGGTCGGTGCAATGATGATTCCCTGAATCTTATCTTGTTTAACGTCGATCTTTTCGATAAGAGGAATACCGAATGCAGCTGTTTTCCCTGTACCTGTTTGCGCCTGGCCGATTACATCTTTATTTTGAAGCCCAAGCGGAATCGTTTGTGCCTGAATTGGTGTAGCTTCTTCAAACCCCATGCGGTTAATGGCGTCCATTAATAATGGGCTGATACCTAGTTCTTGAAACGTAATTGTCAATTTGTTCTACTCCTTTTAATCCTTATAGCTTCACAGACTTTCATGTATGGTGAAACAAAAAACGCCCCATCGGGCAAAACGTTAGCTTATAAAAGCCCGTAAACACTTAAATTCAATCATATCACTTTTTATATACTTTTACAACAAGGCGTATTATTTCACACTTGTCTTAGTCTGCGCCGTTAAGAAATTTTCTATAAGTTCTGCGACCTCCGGAAACTCTTCCCCATGGCAGATCAGATGCTTCGAACACGGCATAAAGCAAAGCTCCTTCTGCCTTGAACGGATTTTTTCATAAATATAAACAGCGCTTTTGACAGGCACAATTCCGTCACATTCTCCCTGTACAATCAGTACAGGTATAGTTATTTTCTCCAATAATGGTCGGATATACCTCACAAGCTTCCTGAATTGCAGAGCTGCAGCAATCGGCGTTTCCATCACTTTTTTTCTGTATCTGATAAAAAGTTCATTGTTTGCGCCTTCCCCCCTGATGGCATCTGCAATCAGCCCTTTCACATCAAGAAGCATCTGGCGCGGATTTAAGTAATGCGCAGCTGCGCTGAGAAGCACAAGCTTTTCAACCGGATACCTCGAGGCCAAATACGCTGCGATCAAGCCGCCCATTGAAAAGCCTATGATATAGACCTCGGAACATTCTTCAAGCAAATCCCTGAGCTCATTTTCAGCATGCGCAATCCATTCGCTGAATTCAATCCCCTTCAGGCTCGGCGTTTCACCGTGGCCCGGAAGCGTCGGCGACTTCAGCACCCAGTCCGTCCGTTCCTGCAGGTAGCTGACGAGAGGCTCCACTTCATAAGGAGCTCCAGTAAATCCGTGTATACAAAGGCATCCTTTCATATCACTCTCTCCCGAATGAACATATTTTTATACCGGGTTTTAAAAATAAGAGGATTGAAAAAAAAGAACCCGGGTATATAAAAAGTACCCTGGGTTACTATATTTCAAAACAAAAAGGAGCGTTCATCATGACCGCATTAAAAAACAGTGCATATGAAGTTGTAAGTGAGCTTACACCGTATTCCATCGGGGTCGGACTTGTCGTACTCGTTATCTCTCCATTTATTTTCTGAACGTCATGGACCAAGGTCCTTCCCTCTTTCTTTTCGTGTTTCTCTGACAGATCAAAAGAAGGACCGGCTGCTTTATTTCATTTCTAGAGAAGAGCTTGAACAACCTCTTCAAGCTTCATTCCGCGCGAGGCTTTTACAAGAACAAGGTCTCCCGCTTTAGCCGTTTGCTTAAGGTCTTTAATAAGCTCCTGCTTATCCTGATAAACGTGAATCACTCCGCCATCGAGGTTCTTCCTTGCACCTTCGGCTATTTCTGCCCCGAGCTTTCCGTATGTGAAAAGATGCTGCGTTTCGGCTGCATCGATTGTTTCGCCAACCTCACGGTGAAATTGAACCTGCATGTTATCCCCCAGCTCAAGAATATCTCCAAGAACAAGAATTTTCCGGCTGTATCCGTCCATATCGCCTGCAAGCCTGATGGCAGCTTTCATGGATGTCGGGCTTGCATTATAGGCATCATTGATGACAGCAAGACCGCCTTCTGTTTTCGTCAATTCCAGGCGCATGCCCGTCATTTGAATATTCTTCAGCCCTTCGCTGATCTTTTCCTCTGTCACGCCAAGGAATTCAGCTGCTGCAATGGCAGCGAGCGCATTGCCGACATTATGCTTTCCAAGCACAGGCAGGAACAGTTCTTCCCCGCGGCCGCGAATGGTAAAAAACGTGCCTTTTTCTGTGTGTCTGATTCCCTCGGGAGAATACGTGTTTTCAGCAGATGCTCCGAATGAAATCTTCTTATATGAAGCGTCCCCAATACGCTCTTTAAGCAGAGGCTCTTCCCCGTCGTAAATCAGAACACCTTCAGGTTTAAGACCGCTGACAATTTCAAGCTTGGCTTTTGCAATTCCCTCTCTTGACCCGAGATTCATCATGTGGGATTCCCCGATGTTGGTAATGATCGCAGCATCCGGCTTGGCAAGATTCGAAAGAAGTTCGATTTCCCCGAAGTTGCTCATGCCCATTTCAAGCACGGCTACCTCTGTATCTTCCGTCATGCTGAGAATTGTAAGCGGCATGCCGATATGATTGTTGAAATTCCCCTGCGTTTTGTGGACACGGAACGTTGTTGAAAGTAAAGCTGCCACCATATCTTTCGTGGTTGTCTTTCCATTGCTTCCTGTCACGCCTACAACTTTCAGGTTCAGCTGGTCAAGGTAGCTGCTTGCGAGGGTTTGAAGAGCTTCCAATGTGTCTTCAACCAGAATGACAGCACCTGAAGGAGGGTTCGGTTTTGAACGGTTCCAAAGAGTGGCCGCCGCTCCGTCAGCAAGAGCCTTTTCGGCGAAATGATGGCCGTCGAAGTTTTCGCCTGCTATCGGTACAAACAGTGTACCTGCCTCAATCTTTCTGGAATCCGTTGTAATGCCATGAATTATGGTGTTTTCATGCTGTGGCGCAAGGCCTGATCCGCCCGCCATTGTCTGAATGTCGCGCAATGAACGTTTAATCATGATCTATAATCTCCCTTCTTATATGTAAGCTGCCTTCTGCATAATGAATAAGAAACACTATTCTTTTACGAATAGTGTTTCCAGGCTTTCCTTAAAACGTGTGCTTAATTTGCTGCTTGCCTTCGTGGCGCTCAAGAGCAAGCTCGACAAGACGTCCGATAAGCTCAGGGTACTCAACGCCTGTATGCTTCCAAAGAAGCGGGAACATGCTGTATGGCGTGAAGCCCGGCATTGTGTTCACTTCGTTGATCAGCGCTCTTCCGTCTTCTGTCAGGAAAAAGTCTGCGCGTACAAGTCCTGATCCGTCGATTGCCTTAAAGGACTTAATGGCAAGCTCTTTAATCAGGGCATATTCCTCTTCCGTAACCTGTGCAGGAATCATCATGTCCGTGTCGCCGTCTTCGTATTTCGCTTTATAATCATAGAATTCTTTTTTAGGAGCAACTTCACCGACAACTGAACAGATCGGCTCATCATTTCCGATGACGCCGATTTCAATCTCGCGTCCGATGATGCCTTCTTCAATAATGATTTTACGGTCATAATCAAATGCTTCTGCGAATGCTTTTTCAAGTGACGCACGGTCTTTGCATTTGCTGATGCCGACACTTGAGCCCAGATTGGCAGGCTTAACAAAGCAAGGGTACCCAAGCTCCTGCTCCACTTTATCATAAGCTTCTTCAGGCGCCTTTTTCCACTCGCTTTTAATGTAGGAAACATAGTTTGCCTGCTCAAGTCCTGCCTGGGCAAACAAGTTTTTCATAATCACTTTATCCATGCCTGCTGCAGACGCAAGCACACCGTTTCCGACATACGGAAGGTTCAGAAGCTCAAGCATGCCCTGAACAGTGCCGTCTTCACCGTTCGGTCCGTGAAGAAGCGGGAATACCACATCAATTTGTTCGTTCGTTTCATCCGCTTTTGCAGGGAAAAGATCCTGATTCAGCGCAACCGGAGAAACCGCTGTGCCGTTTTGGCTGAACTGAAGGTCAGCAGGTGAAGCAGCCGGCTCCGTAAGCTGCGGTCCGCGGAACCATTCGCCTCTTTCGGAAATGTAGATCGGATGTATATCAAATTTATTCGTATCAAGTGCTTTTATAACAGCAAGTGCAGTCTGCAGGGAAACCTGATGCTCTGCGGACTTGCCTCCATATAATAATCCAACTTTAATTTTCATGCGGATATCCCCCTAAGAAAAGTTCATCTCTACTATATTATCACTTTCGGCCCAAATTGTTATAGCCCATCATGGATTTCTTTATAACATTCGGGCAAAGGCACGATTTGCGTCCTTTAAAGACGTTTCCAATTTCAGTAAGGCAGGCGGATGTAAGAACGTTTGCCTTTATCCTGTTTTTTACCGGCAATTACTCCGCACTTTTTTCACCCATCAGGCATTTCCTGCATGCAAACCACCTGTTTTGTATTAAAATAAGGGCAAGGAGGTCTGATTCATGAAACCAATTACATCAGAAGAGCAGTTCCAAACATTAATTACCCAAGATCAAGAGGTGCTAATCAAATTTTTCGCAGACTGGTGCCCTGACTGCACAAGAATGAACATGTTTATCGGCGAAATTATGGAATCTTATTCCTCATATGAGTGGTATGAAATCAATAAAGATGAATTCCCTGAAATCGCAGAAAAATACCAGGTTATGGGGATTCCAAGTATCCTGATTTTTAAAAACGGCGAGAAGCTCGGGCATCTTCACAGCGCGAACGCAAAGACTCCTGACCAGGTGACGGAGTTCCTTCAGGAGAAGCTGGGCTGATTTTTAGAATTGACATACTAATCAAATTATTTTATGATACAACTAATTTCATACGTTTCTTATCAAGAGAGGTGGAGGGATATGGCCCTTTGAAGCCTCGGCAACGGATCTGACAGCAGAAACCGTGCCAATTCCAGCAAACAGTTTGTTTGAGAGATGAGAGCTAGAACTTGCACAGCAGAACCAGCCTCTCTTGTCTAACAAGAGGGGCTTTTTTATGCAGAGAGAGGGGATTCCGCAATGAAATACGGTTTTTGGCTGCCGATCTTCGGAGGATGGCTCAGAAATGTTGAAGATGAAAATATGCCTCCTACTTACGCCTACGCACAGAAGGTTATCCAAAAAGCAGAGGAGTGGGGCTATGACACCACCCTTATCGCCGAGCTTTACTTAAATGACATTAAGGGACCTGAGCATGATTCGCTTGAAGCCTGGACAACGGCTGCCGCTCTTGCCGCCGTCACGGAGAAAATTGAAATTATGACAGCTGTCAGACCCGGCTTCCACAATCCTGCTGTCACGGCAAAGATGGCAGCAAACATTGACCACATCAGCAATGGACGGTTTACCCTGAACGTTGTTTCTGCCTGGTGGGAAGAAGAGGCACGGCAGTACGGCGGCATTTTTACAGAACACGACGCACGCTATGACCGGACGGAAGAATTTATTGAAGTCCTGAAGGGGCTTTGGGAAAAAGAAACGTTTACGTATCAGGGAAGATTTTATGACCTGATGAATGCCCGCCTTTCACCTAAGCCGGTGCAAAGGCCTAATCCGATTCTCTATGCGGGAGGAGAAAGCCCGCGCGGAAAAGAAACGATTGCCGAGCATTGCGATGCCTATGTGATGCACGGGGGAACGGCTGGTGAAATCAAAACGAAGATTGACGGCATGAAGCAGCTCCGGGCAGCACGCGGAAAAGAGCCATTCCAATCGTTCGGAATGGCTGCCTATATCATCTGCCGGGATACCGAAGAAGAAGTCCAGCAGGAGCTGAAGCGGATAACCGATGTAAAAGAATCATCCGCCTATGCAGGATACAAAGACTTCACAACAAAGTCCCGGCTTGAACAAAAGCTTGAGCTTTATGACTACTCGGTTTCAAACCGCGGGCTGCGTCCAAATTTGATCGGCACTCCTGAGCAGATCGCTGACAAGATCCTTGAATATGAAGAGGCAGGACTTGATTTATTGCTTCTCCAGTTCTCGCCGCAGCTCGAAGAAATGGAGCGTTTTTCATCACAGGTCATGCCGCTTGTGGAAAAGAAACGGAAACAAGGTACATTCTCGCTTTGAAAAGTCAGTAGATAAATAGACGCACAAAAACGCTTGGATCTTATTTGCCAAGCGCTTTTTGTGCGTTGTTTTAATTTCGTACTTAAGGTACCCGTTCCTTTGCGCTCCATCACCACGGGTAGGGCAGGAGCCTCCTGACGAAACTGTCAAGTGCTTTCCTTGATGGCTAACCAAAGAGATGTGATACTTCTCAAGCTAAAGAAGACGTGAATCCATTCTCCTCTCTTTTTAATCGCAGGCTGTTTTTATGCTGAATCTAAATCTCACATCGTACCCGTTCCCTTGCGCTTCAGTCCACTGGTGCATTAAATTTAAATTTAGAAAACAAGGACAACGGCATAAAGGCAAAAGTCTCAACTTCGTTCAGCACTCTGTTAAACGTGGATTTTCACATTTTATCTGTATTGGCTAAAAAGCTTTAATCAATCACCTGTCAGTTAAAACCACAAAGTCACCAATTTTCCGGAACTTTAACCAGTACATACTTTTTCGTCCACATTTGAGTGGAAGCAATTAATCTTTCACCGTCTTTTTCAAAGAACAGACCGCTGCCGTCTTTTCGTTTTAATTTCCATCCATTGGCGGCAAGCATGCGTTTAGTTTCTTGATCCGCGATTGAAGCACCCCTGTTTTCACTGCGTGTGATGTACCAGACATGGCCGTTTTCAGAAGCAATTTCAACTATTTTACGATCCGTGTTTTTCAGTCTTTCAATAGCTTCTTTTGCCGTTATTCCGCTTATGGGAACAGGGGGGTAATACCATTTATTCACATAAGCAGCAAGCGCAAGCAAAGCTAAAAAGACACCAGCAGTGAGAACGGCTTTTTTCAATGGACCACATCCTTTTAACAAATCGTTCAACGCCTGCATCACATCTTCAATAAGGAAAGTGATTATTCCTTTTTCAGCACAAAAAAGGGCCGAACCTTCAGCCCTCTTCCCTTTTCATTATTCCGGCTTTACAGCTTCAAAAGTAATCGTCTGCCGGTCATGCTCCGGTGCTTTTCCATATGTATAATCCGCCGAAATGACAATGTCCGTAAAACCAAGGCGTTCGAGAATCAGCTTAAATTCCTTCACTCCGTACCATCTCATGGCAAACCTCTGCAGCTCGGTTTCTGAAAGCTTTCCGTCTTTCCACTTTTCATACTTCAGATAGGTGACGGAATACTGATCAAGCACGCTGTACTCAACCTGCTTTGCCTCCATTGTGATGATGTACTGATCGGGCGTTTCCCACGTACTTGTAAACACTTGATTCAGCTGTTTTTCCGGCTGCAGGTCAAGATCCAGAATAAGTCGGCCGCCCTCTGTTAAATGGTCATAAAAATTCTTCAGCGCATGGATCGATTCTCTTCTGTCCTCAATTAAAAGAAATGTGCCCGCAGGCAAAATAATGGCCTCGAATTTGCCGGGAAGCTTAAATTCACTCATGCTTGCTTCTGTGAGCACTGGACGAAGTCCTCTTTCCTCACAGCGTTTTCTGCATGAATCAAGCATATGTAACGAGGTATCCAAGCCCTCGATTGCGAATCCGTCCTCAAGCAAAGGAATATACACCCTTCCAGAACCTGCACCCGGCTCAAGGATTCTCCCCTTCACTTCACGAAGACGTTCCCGGTAAAACTCCAGATCACCAAAGGAATGGCCCACCGGCTTGTCTAAATCGTATACTTCCGTTGCTAGCTTGCTGTACTGGCTGAACATTCACATCCCCCTTGCCGCGCATTCTATTATTATTAATAGCCCTAAACGCATTGAACATACATTTAATCAAACGTTTGTTTAATTCGCTTACATTCTTTTTTCTCCTGCTTCATTTTTTTTCATTAAGTAATAGCCAATGCCTGCAAGCGTCATAATGAGAATCATCGGTAGCACAAACGGCTCTGCGGCTTCTTTAATTTGCGTCCAATTCGTGCCAAGCTGAATGCCCATATATAAAAAGAAAATGGTCCAGGGAATCATGGCTGCCACCGTGTACACGGTGAATCTCCAGAGCGGCATTCTCCCAATCCCGGCAGGAATGGAGATGGCGTGCCTCACAACAGGGATAAATCTTGCCGTGAAAATAACGCCCGCTCCGTATTTTTCAAACCATTTTTCAGAAAGATCCAGATGATGGCTGCTGATGAAAAGATATTTTCCAAACCTCTCAAGAAAAGGTCTTCCTCCGTAATACCCCATCCAATAAAGAAACAGCTGGGCTAGTGTTCCGCCAACAACGCCGGCGATGACAGCACCAGTAAAGTCCACTCGTCCGAGCGAGATCAAATATCCTCCGTAGCCAAGTACAATTTCACTCGGAATGATTTCAATCATCAAACCGAGTGCAATCCCGTAATATCCAAGATCTGCAAGCATCTCAAGCAATGTGTAAAGTAGCTCCTTCATAATGGCTCCTTTTCTTTTCATATTTCAGCAGCCTGTGCGGCCAAGCCTTTCTCACATATATATGCTTGTTTTACTTGCTCTAATCTCATAAAAACAAAAAAGCAAACCCGTTAAGGTCTGCTTTTTTCTGATTATCTCGTTATGACTGATTTGGCTCCTGCTTTTATGAGAATAAACCATCCTGCGGCTAAAAAGAGTGCTCCGGCTCCAAACAGACCCCCGTAGTACCCGATTGCTTCAGGACCCCCAAACTTGAATACGGTTTCGATTAGAACATCCCGGACATCAGGTATAATAAACAGGACCGCCGCAAGACCGATGGCTACGTATCCGCCAATCAGCCCGAAGCGGTAAAAGATGCTTCCAAGGACAAAGAATATGGTTTGAAGGAAAAAGCAGATGGCTGCATCTGTATAGAAATTCAAGAAATACGGAACGTCACTTTCAAGAAGCATGGAAAAATAGAAAAGTTTGAGGCCGCCTGAACCAGTTCCGCCTATGCTTTCCAGCAGCATGATTAATAGTGTATGGCCGCCCGCCATGAACAAAGAAAGAAGCAGAAGAAACAAGCTTGTCGTTACATAATAATTTCGTCTCGTTGCACCCATCTTCACACTGAAGGGATAGGTTTCTTTTACTGTCAGAAAGCCCGCTATCGAGCTGAAAATGTAGACTGCCATTCCGCTTGAGAAGATCATGCTGCTGCCCGTTGAAAGACTGATGCCAAAAGAGACACCCATACAGGCTACAAGTATACTCCAGAAAATCACAAGTGAGTGACGCATATCCAAAACCTCAAATAAAAGGATGCCGCGGCATTGTCTGATCATGCTGAAACCCCGCCTTTCGTTTTTTCAGTCAAATAAACCATCAGTTCCTGGACAGGAACATGCTCGACGTTCAAGCCCGCTTTTCGGGCCTCGGACTTACTTTCTCCATACAGCACTGCCTGTTCCATGCTGCCGAATGCTTTCCGGTGAATGACATTCTTTCCTGCTGTAAATGCGGATACATCTGATCTTGGGCCGTTTACGATAAACGATTCCTCGCGAAGTTCATCGGCATTTTTCTGCATCAGCAGTTTTCCCTCCGAAACAATCAGAACTTCTTCAAGCAGCCTGCTGACTTCATCAATAAGGTGTGTAGACAGAATGAATGTCCTTTCCTGCATCTCATATTCTTCGAGGAGAAGATCGTAAAATCTGCTGCGTGCTGCAGCATCAAGGCCGATATACGGTTCATCGAAGATGGTAATAGGCGAGCGGCTTGCAAGTCCTACTGTGATGCCGAGCGCGGACTCCATTCCTTTTGACAGCGATTTAACCTTCATTTTTTTATCCAGCGAAAATTCTTCAAGGAGTCTTTCTGCCGTCTCAGGACTCCAGTTCGGGTAGAAATACCCTGCAAATTTGAATATGTCGCCAATTTTCATTCCCTTTTTAAAATTTTCGCTTTCATTGATGAGGCAGATCGACTCTGTGATCCTCTGATTTTCAAATGGCTTCTGCCCGCCGACCAGGACCTCGCCGCCATCAGGCATGACCTGCCCTGCAAGGATTTGCATCAGCGTAGTTTTTCCAGCTCCGTTCCGTCCAAGCAGGCCGTAGATTTTATTCCCTTCAAGTTCCATTGTCATGGCGTCCAGTGCTTTCTTTTTTCCATACTCTTTTGTTAATCCCTTAATGCTAACGTTCATTTTTCCCGCCCCCCTTTTTCAAGCATTTCTTTCAAATCGCTCACACTGATATTCAGCTTTTGCGCCTCGGATTTCAGCGGGAGGATATAGGCTTCAAAAAACTGCTCCTTGCGCTGATGAATCAGCTTGTTTTTTGCCCCGTCTGCTACAAACATCCCAATTCCCCTTTTCTTAAAAAGAATGCCTTTTTCAACCAGCTGGTTGATTCCCTTTGCTGCAGTTGCAGGGTTGATCTGATAGTGCGCTGCAAATTCATTTGTTGATGGCACCCTCTCTCCCTCCTGCACTAAGCCATTGATGATATCGTCTTCAATCTGTTCTGCAATCTGCTGAAATATCGGCCTGTCAGTGTCTAAAAATGGATTCATATGACCCCTCTTTCAGTTTGTTCATTGGTTAGTTACTTATGTAATTAACTATATACCCGGGTGGTAATCATTGTCAATCCCATTTGTAAGGTTTTTCAAAAAACAGGCAAAAAAAAGAAACGGAGCTATTTACCGCTCCGTTTCTTTTATGCATCTTTGAAAGTAACATTCGTTACCTTTTTCGTCTTTTCGCTGTATTCAACAAACACAAAGATCTCAAACGTTTTGCCCCGCTCCTTTAACACAAGCTTGAACGTTTCTGTTGAGATGGCGCCTTTTGTCTTTTTCCCGACATGAAGATAATCGGTGATCTGTGCACCAGGGTATTTTTCCATCGTTTTCTTCATGGCCACTCTTCCGTACTCTTCATACGACAGTACACCGGTTTCAGCCGCAGCTTGAGTTTGTCCCTGGACAAAAACGGCCGGAAGGCACAGCAAAAGAAGAATCAAGATACGGTTCATGTGCAGCACCCTCTTTCTTTTTTCATAGGGTCTGCAGAGGACTGAACTTTATGCAGTCATCTCTCTTACCATAAAAACCTGCTCTGCTTTTACGATGAATCCCTCGTCTTCAAGAATGCCGCAGACCGGGTGGGTTTTGGAGAAATTCACGGCCGTCCTGCTTACGTTAGCTTCGTTTGAAAACGCAAAAGCTTCGTGCAGCAATGATTTAAGGACACTTTCTTTGTTTTCATGCTCTGGATGAGCTTCGCACTGAAACAGGAGGATTCCGGAAAGCTTTCCATCCTCGTCGTATTTGCGTTTTGAAAGGGAATAGCCAATCGTTTCCCCGTTTTCAACCGCAAGCAGCGCTTCACCGTCACGAATGTTCTGCCACTGCACCTGCCAAGGAATCAGCCTGCTGCCAAAAGAGTGCTCCGCTAAATCATGCGGCTTTTTCCAGTGAATATCATGCGGTCCACGGTTCGGATCACATGTCAATGGAGCCGAATAACCAAGGTGAATAAGCTGATCTGTTGTCTGATATCCCATTTTCTCATACAGTCTGATCGCCCGTTCATTATGCGAGAGTGCTTCAAGTGTGGCTGTGTGGACTCCTGCTTTTTCATAGATGGAAAGGACTTCTTCCATCATCTTTTTCCCGACGCCTTTGCTTCGGTATGCAGGGGCAACTCCGGTGCCGCCGTTCCAGGAGACGTTTTTCCCATCAATGGACCTGATGCCGTTTAAGATCAGCCCCACGGGTTCCGTTCCGTCAAAAGCCACAATGGACAGAGCAGGAGAAAGATTTTCAAATACGAGTCTGTTCAGAAAAGCTTCAAGAGTAAGAGTCATATCAAAATCATAGCCTTCAAACCCCTTGTTCCACGCAATCAGTGCATCCTGGAGTGTACATTCGGACAGCCGCTTACATGTGATCATTCTCTCTCCCCTTTTCTTACGTACATAAAAACCATTTCTTCAAGTGTCTTTATCTGTTCCCGGAACGGATAGTCATTTCCGATGACAGAATAATGTAGGCAGGTGCCGTCAATCGTTCCCCAAACCATGGACGAGATAATCGCAGGATTTACATCCGGCCGGAATTCCTTCCGCTCGGTTCCTTCCTGCAAAATCTCCATCAGCAGCGTCCGGTAAACTTCCTCATACCTTGCCGTCATCACCCGTTTCAGCTCTTCATCCCGTCCTGAATGAATCCAGAACTCAAGATGAACGCCGATCATCCGCTGCCAGTCCGGTGAAAGCTTGATCTCCAGATAGTTTTCGAAAAACTGCCTGAGCTTTTCTTCAGCCGTTTCCTTTATACGGAAACGTTCTTTTAATCCTGCGATATTTTCTTCTGTCTTTCTTTGCATCAGCTGCAGATAAATCTCTTCCTTGCTTTTGAAATAGTTATAGATGGCTCCTTTGCTCAATCCGGATTCTGCTACAATGTCATCGATGGTGGCCAGCTGGAACCCTTTTTCACCGAACGCCTTCAGAGAACTGTCCAGAATATGCCGCTTCTTCTTCTCCTTATATTCCTCTGATACAATTGGAGCCATTTGCAGCCCGCCCTTCTTTTTTTAAAACCGACTATATAGTCCATATTATTCCATACACAACGAAAAATTCAAACAATTTTGATTATGAATCGAGTAAAAACTGCCATTGGTCTCCATTGGTTGTGCCTCATATAAATCCACTGGAAAGAGGAGGAAATAATGATATGATAAATTTATACGCCCTGCCAGAAGGAATGCATCAACAAACTGTTACTCCTTTGGGGAATAAATAGTAACTTTTTGAGGTGGAAAATGATCATAGAGACATTGAAGTCTTTGAAAGCGAAGCTAGATGGAGATGGTAGAATTCGAATTCATTTGAGTGATGGTACGGTAGCAGAAAAGAAATGTTTGTTTTTTGACCCCGCATCATTACAAGAATTGAATGAATTTAACTTTGTTTTACCGGATGACTATAAGACGTTTTTAACCTTACATAATGGGGTAAGAATTTCCACTGATGATTGGGGGAGCGGCGTTTTTGTCCACAGTTTAAAGGAAACAATACAAGAAACCCTCTCTATTTCTCATCTAATTCCTCAAAAATATTATTGTGTAATGAGATACGCAGATGTTGGATATTTTTTAATAGACGAAGAAAAAGTTAAAAGAGGAGAAAAAGATTATTTATTTTATGAGGACATTGATAATAGCGATCCTCCACAAAACCTTAAAATGACCTTTGAAGAGTTTATAGAAAAACTAATTGAATTTGAAGGTGAATTATTCTGGTTAATGAAATAAATAGAAAAAGGGCCGATACGAAATTGTATTGGCCCTTTTTCTATTTCTGCTTCTGCTATTGAACCCTATATTTCATTTAGAGAATTAACAAAAAACTAAAATAATTTAGAATATAATTCGAGTAAAAACTGCCATTTGACTTTTGCACCGCAACCCCTTAATGTAGTAAAGGTATTTTTTAAAACACACATATCATCTTCTTATTAAGAGAGGCAGAGGGACTGGCCCTGTGATGCCTCGGCAGCGGACTCGCATTCTTGAGTGCTGTGCCAATTCCAGCAAGCCATGCGCTTGAAAAATGAGAAGAGCTTATTTCCATTCCGGATATAGGATCTCTTCTTGTTATCAAGAGGAGATCTTTTTTTATGCGGCTGCTTTTATCAGCAGAGAGCGGAACACTATGAATATGAAGAATTGAAAGGTGGTTATTATGGACACAAAAGCTAACGGCTGGGCACTTTTGCCCCTCGTTATTTTCATCGGACTGTTTGTGGGATCGGGCATCATCACAGGAGACTTCTATAAAATGCCGATCCTTGTGGCAATCCTTGTTGCCGCAGCAGCAGCTCTTATCATGAACCGGAAAGAAAGCTTCACATCAAAAGTGGAGAGCTTTTCAAAAGGAGCCGGACACCCCGACTTAATGATCATGGTCTTTATCTTTATTCTTGCGGGTGCTTTTTCGGAGGTGGCAAAAGGGATGGGAGCCGTTGAATCAACGGTTAACCTGGCACTTACCTTTCTCCCTCAAAGCCTGCTGATTGCAGGACTGTTTATCATTGGTGCGTTTATTTCGCTTGCGATGGGTACCTCTACAGGAACGATTGCAGCTCTTGCGCCGATTGGAGTCGGAATAAGTACAGAGGCAGACATCTCTGCGGCTCTTGCAATGGGTGCCATTATTGGCGGTGCCATGTTTGGAGATAACTTATCGTTCATCTCGGATACAACCATTGCGGCTGTTCGAACACAGCAAACGGAAATGAGAGACAAGTTTAAAGTAAACTTCTTCATCGTCCTGCCTGCAGCCATCGTAACGTGCGTCATTCTGTTTGTGATGACACTTGGAGGTCAGGCGCCTGTTTCGCCCGACGCATACAGCTGGGTAAAAATGCTTCCATACATCGGGGTTCTTGCAGCAGCCCTGCTCGGAATGAATGTGATTGTTGTTCTTGCAGGCGGAATTATCCTTTCCGGTATGATTGGAATAGCAGACGGCAGCTACACATTAACAGCGTTTCTGCAGAAAATAACAGACGGCATTATGGGAATGGCCGAGCTTGTCATTCTTTCGCTCCTGATTGGCGGTATGGTAGAGCTTATCAAGCGTAATGGCGGCATTCACTTTATTCTCGAAACCATGACAAAGCGCATTTCCTCCAAAAAAGGAGCGGAATTTGCGATTGCAGGCCTTGTCAGCTCAACGAACCTTGCAACGGCAAACAACACAATCTCAATCATTGCGACTGGCCCACTTGCCAAAGATATGGCGGACAAGTATGAAATCGATAAACGAAAATCAGCCAGTCTTCTCGATATCTTTTCATGCAGCATCCAGGGACTGATCCCCTACGGTGCGCAGATGCTTTCAGCGGCTGAATTTGCTTCCATCTCGCCGACAAGCATTCTGCCGTACTCGTTTTATCCGGTACTGATTGCCCTGTGCGGTATTGTGGCGATCTTGATTCAATTTCCGCGATTTAAAAGAAAAGCAGCGTAAGAAAATGAACAGCGTCCTTTTTGGTAACGGGTTCGGCTGAAAGGTGCAAACTGCTAAATAACACGGTAAATAAAATATCAATCAGCATACTAATTTGCATATAAATTGGTATGCTTTTTTATTGATATAAATAGGTTTACTTGTAATTCTTACTCAAATTTAACATATCAAATCGCATAGGAATTAGCAGGATTTCCTTCTAATTTTTCATTTTTTGATCTTCAAAGAAAAAGTAGTTGACACATAAAATTAATTTATGATATTATTAAAAATTTGATTAAAAACAATATACATGTTAAGCTTAAGAAGGTTACCATATATGGAGGTGGATTATTTGTTTCAAATTGGCGATAACATTGTTTATCCAATGCACGGAGTCGGTGTAATTAAAGCTATAGAAGATAAGGAAATATCAGGAAAAAACCAACAGTATTATGTCATAAATATGTTAATAGGTAATATGCAGGTCATGATTCCTACAGATAAAATATTGAGTTCAAGTATACGCCCAGTTACTGACATAATTGCATTAAAGCACATCATACACATTTTTCAGCATGGAGAATCAGATAAATTACTGACGTGGAAACAAAGGTATAAAGTGAACACGGACAAAATTAAAACTGGCAACATACAAGAAGGTGCTGAAGTTATACGCGATTTAATGCGTATGAAGAAAGAAAAGGCACTTAATACAAGTGAAAAAAAAATGTTGGATAACGCACATGAATTTTTGATTAGTGAACTGGGAGTCATTAAAGGGATCACTGATAATCAAATAAGTAGTTTCTGTTAAGGTTAATTATAGATAATGTATTACAACTCCCGAGAATACCCTGAATTTGACGGGAATATGATGCTTATTAAGAGTAAATCTTTTCAAAATCAGCCAACTTCTTCAGCTCACTATTAGAGCATTAACCTCTTTTGTTATTTCTGCAATCTAATCCATTTCTATTTTTGAATTTCTTTTACGAACGTTTGAAGTTTCATCAAATAACTCGATAAAATAATCGCTTGATTTTTGCAATCCTGATTCACACTGGCACGGACAAGGAGCCGTAAGGATGAAAGAGAGGTAGGGCTTTCATTGTTTTAGGTATACAATTTATTATCTAGTCCGTTATTTCTAGAAAAAAACAATCAATATCACCTCTATCCTTGAGAATTTTGTACATCAACTGAGACAGTGAATAGTAATTGTTTCTTCTTTACGTAAAAAAGATAATCGAATGGGTAACACCATATGGTCAAATGCAAAAATGGTTTCCAGACTAGGAAACCATTTTTTGTTTCATTCACATATAGGTAAGATTAGTGGTGATGGTCTTAATCCTTTAATGAAGGATAACGTGGACTTTCTTCATCTTGGCTTTTTATTTCTTTCATCTTTTTTCTGTTAGGATTCTTCAGATCAAGATCTATTACTTTAAAAGCCGCTTCACAATCTTCAACCCGTTTTTCGCATTCGGATAACGGAAGCTCAAGTCAAATCTGGTTGTTTGATTCAAAACACTTTTATAGTGAGAAAAAGCATCGAAGCTGAATTTGCCGTGATAATTGCCCATTCCGCTTTCTCCTACTCCTCCAAACGGCAGGTGCGGAGTTGCGATGTGCATAAGCGTATCATTGATGCAGCCTCCTCCAAAAGAAACCCTGGTGACCACCTGCTCTTCTGTCTGCTTGCTTGATGTGAATAAATAAAGCGCAAGCGGTTTAGGGCGTGCCTGGATAAAAGAGATGGCTTCTTCCAGCTCACTGTACTGGAGTACAGGGAAAATCGGTCCGAAGATCTCCTCCTGCATAACAGGAGAATCTGCTGCCACATCCCCAAGGATGGTCGGAGCAATTGTGAGCGTGGATTTATCTGACTCGCCTCCATGAAGAATGGTCCCATCTTTAAAAAACTCTGTCAGACGGTCAAAATGTTTTTCGCTGATCATACGGCTGTACTTTTCATTCTGGAGAGGATCCTTGCCGAACATTTGCTCAATTTCCGACTTGAGCAGTGTCATAAATTCCTCTTTTATGTCTTCGTGAACCATTAAATAGTCAGGTGCAATACAGGTTTGGCCTGCATTTGTAAACTTTCCGAAAGCAATTCTGCGAGCAGAGAGCTTAAGGTCAGCGTCCTTGTGAACAATACATGGACTTTTCCCGCCAAGCTCAAGAGTAACTGGTGTCAGATGCTTCGATGCGGCCTCCATCACAATTTTGCCGACCGGCACGCTGCCGGTGAAGAAAATCGTATCGAACTTCTCTGCCAGAAGCTGCTGATTCGTTTCTATTCCGCCTTCAATGACGGCGATATACTCCTTTGGAAACGTTTCTTCAATTATCTTCTTCAGCAGAGCGGATACAGCCGGAGCGAATTCAGAAGGCTTTAAGACCGCTGTATTCCCTGCCGATATGGCACCGACAAGCGGCGATAAAGCAAGCTGGAAGGGATAGTTCCACGGGGCGATAATCAGTGCCGTTCCGTAAGGTTCAGGGATAATCCGCCCGGTTGTGCCGATATGGGTAACCGCCGTTTTCACTTTTTCGGGGGCTGCCCACTTTTTTAAATGTTTGCCCGCAAAAGAGATCTCTTCAAGCAGGATCCCGATTTCTGTTGTATAGGCCTCAAACTCGGATTTGTTTAAGTCCTTATTCAGTGCATCTATAATGGCCTGCTCGTTTCTTTTTATCGAATTGCGGAGACGATCCAGGTTTTTTTTGCGGTCCTCGAGTTTTCTTGTATGTCCCTTTAAAAAATACTCTCTTTGGGCCGCAAGAATGGATTGAATTTGTTCCATTTTATTATTACCGCCTTTTAAGTGTTTATATGTTTAATCTTATAAACGTATAGTACATGATTTGAGGTGATTGTGTCAAACCATAAACACCTGCGGCATTTAGACACGCGAGTTAAAGAGGTACTCCGGGTCAGAGACGCCACTTTCTTTAAGATGTTGCTAGGCTCTGGAGAGTTGTGCCACTTTCCCTTATGATGCAATCAGGGTTGTGGCGTCACTCCGGTGAGTGGCGCCATTTTCTTTTATGATGCTGTGGGATTTGTGGCGTCATTCTGGAGAGTTGCGCTACTTCTCTTATATGCAGACAGATATGTGGCATCACTCCGGCGAGTGGCACCACTTTCTCTTATGGTGCAGACTGACTTGTGGCATCACTCAGGTGAGTGGCACCACTTTCTCTTATGGTGCAGACTGACTTGTGGCATCACTCAGGTGAGTGGCACCACTTTCTCTTATGGTGCAGACTGACTTGTGGCGGCACTACGGCGAATTGCGCCACCTCTCTTATGCTGCAGACGGATTTGCGGCATCACTCCGGTGAGTGACGCCACTTTCCCTTGTGATGCGGCAAGCGTTGTGGCGTCATTCTCCAACTTTCCAAAACTCAAACAGCGGCCCATTTTTCCCGTAAAATGGATCATGTGAAGGCAGCGGCACTTGCTTAATCCGGCTGATGGCTTCCTCGTATTCCTCCGTTTTTCCGGTGCACATATCCATTTCCTGATTGTCCGGATAGGCCCCCATGACTTGGAAGTCCGCATCTTTCTGGAGGCATTTGTGGCCGACTCCAGCCGGAATGACCGCTACATCTCCCTTTTCCAATAAAAGCTTGCGGCCTTCTTCTCCTCCAAAAAGAACCTCAGCCCTTCCGCTGAGTACGCCGAGTACTTCATGCGCGGAACTGTGAAAATGATGATAGTTGTAGACTCCGTTGACCCAGGCTCCGTTCCAGCTGTTCTTTTTCAATGCATGTTCAAATTCCTCTTTTTCAGAAAAAGCGGCTTTGTATACGAGCAGCGGAAACTCCGTATTATTCGGAATGGTTCCATCTCCTTCAAACAGCTCATGCTGGACGTTCATTCATCTTCCTCCTTTTTTAATGCCTGTCACGCAGACAGTCAATTCAGGACGCACTTTTTTAAAGGATACTCTTACATCTTCATAGCCGCAGGCGAGCATGTCATAGCGGATCTGTCTGCCGAACATTTTTGTTTTTTCCGCTGAAGCATCCTCTTCCCTTGGCTGCATTGTGATGGCCGCCATTCCTCCGGGCTTCAAGGATTTCGTGAGATTCTCAAGCCCTGCGCGAGGGTCGTTCCATATCGTGTAATTGTTGACCGAAAGCAGCTTGTCGTACGTGTTTGCAGGCAGCTCGACTGTTTCGGCATCGGCCTTCATTAATTTCACGCGTCCGTTTTTCACATAGCTGCTGAACTGCTTTTCTGCCTGTTCCTTCATCGTTTCAGAGACATCCACCCCGTCTATAATGACTCTGCGGTGATGTTTCAGCATATAGCCGATGCTGTACCCCGGTCCAAATCCTATTTCCAGAATACGGTCCCCCGGCCTTATCTTCAGTTTGCCGATCGTCCATTTATTAATTGTTGTGTTCTCAAGTGCCATGATTTTTCCTGCTACAATCCCTAAAAATCCTTTTGGCCGGCTGAAATTTTTTGTGAACGCTGTAAACATGCCCCGCACCTCTTTTTCCGTCTTTTTCTTATCTTTATCACCGATGCGGTCAACTTAAACAATTTGCCTGTGAAAAAAAGACTGATTGACAGATTGAATGAAACTGCATACACTTAACTTAAACGTTTAAGTTAAGTGTATTATCTCGAAACGGCCTACACCAAACCACTCTCACTTAAACGATTAAGCAAAGGGGCTGAATACGATGGCTGAACCTCAGTCTGCTCACGTCTTGCTGAAACAGCAAAGCTTATGGACAAACAAGACCTTTTTGTCACTCTTCACCGCCTACACACTCTCCATTTTTGGCGGCACGTTTCACACAATTGCCCTGAATATCTGGGTGCTCAAAACTTATGACAGCGCAGCCCTCATGTCTGCCGTCCTTATCACTCATATGCTTGTGACCACGTGTTTTGCCTCCATAGCAGGCACGGCAGCAGACAGGATGAACCGGAAAAAAATGATGTGGATATCAGACTTGATCAGGTGTTTGCTTGTAGTTTGTCTCGCGGCAGCAATCGCGGTGGAAACCCCGTTCTGGGTCATTATCCTGCTTACTGCAGGTACAGCACTTTCCGGGTTGTTTAAGGGTCCTGCTTTTAACGCTTCGCTCACTGATGTGGTAGGCAAAGAGAAGATCCAGTCAGCAACAGGTGCTATGAGTCTTGCAGACAACATTGCAAGAACACTTGGGTTTGCTGCCGGTGGAATCGTCGTGGCTGCTTTTGGCGGTGTTGCGGCTATTTTAATTGATGCGCTTATGTTCTTTTTATCTGTGATTCTCGTTCTTGCGGTGAAAAATTTTCCCGAGCACAGGGAGACCTATGCAGAAAAAACAACGTTTAAGCAGGATTTGCTCACTGGATTCTCATATATATGGCAAGAACCGTTCGCACGGGCGATCACGATTCTATCACCTGTTCTCATTCTGTTTTTCACCACATCCCTAATGATCATTCAGGTAATTGCCATTAAAGAGTGGAAAGCATCCCCTGCTGAATTCGGCCTGATTGAAGCAAGCATTCCGCTTGGGTATATGGCCGGTGCGGGGCTGATCATGGTGTTTGAAAAGAAACTGGTTCACAGAGGCATGATTATTCTTGGCAGTACAATCGCTCTCGGGCCCCTCTATGTCATTCTTGGAAAGATTGATTCGGCTGTGATTGGAATTCCTGTGATTTTGCTGGTGGGATTTTTATTTTCGTTCAGTACCCTGCTCATAAATGTCATACTCAGACTCGAGGTAACGAGCAGCATGCAGGGAAGAGTGTTCGGAACGATTGGTGCTCTTACGAGTGTTCTCCCTCCTGCCGGCCTCGCTGCAGCTTCGTTTTTCACCGATCTCTTTGGCGGAGGGCATGTGCTTCTCATTTGCGGTTTGCTTCTCACTGTTATCGGGATGATCGGGTGGTTCTGGCTAAAGGATTTGAGGGAGTACAGATAGTGCACACAGACAAAAAGCTGCCAGGTAAATCAGGCAGCTTCTTCTTACTTATGATGAAAAGGGCATTTCCCCTGGATGGGCTCAATGTCATCTCCGATAAAATACTGCTTCCACTCTCTGTGATCCGGGTCCCCGTAGTGGCTGATGTTCGGGTGCTTTGGAAGCTGATCCCACTTTTCAACCCGCTCCCTCACTTTTTCGCGGGACATGCTGCCGCCCTCTGACGTGCCTTCGAGTCCTTCAAATATGCGGCGCGGCTGGAAACCAAGCACTAAGCTTGCCCCAAGATCTCTTGTTTTCCGCTGTTTGTAGGCGGGGGCATTTCCAAAGACGAAGTACGGTTCATCGGCAAACGAAAAGGCCCAGAGGTGATGATCCGGATCCTGCGGGTAATCTTTCGGCCAAGGCTCTTTGTCGATATCATGAAGGTACTGAAGCACATTCCAGAAATACTCCCGGTAGTACGGAATCGATTTCTCGTCCTCCTCCGGTTCAACGAACACAAACAGACCGTGGCGAATGAGCTTCTCAGCTTCGTCAAACAGCTTCTTAAACGAAATCAGGGCTTCCGGAAGATTAGACCAGTCTTCTTTTGATATGTAAGCATATCTCAGCTCTCCCTTTTTTTCTGCGGCCATTCCGAAGTAGCATGGGAACGTTTTATTTGTGACGACACTTCTGAAATTCTGATATTCCCTTATGACCCATTCGGGAACGATTTCAGGATTGGTCATATCTTCTTTTTCAAGCAAATATTTAGGCACCGTGATCATCGTTTCACTCCTTAAATGATTGTGAAAAGCATCTTCTCCCTCTCTTTCCATACCCTGCAATCAACTGCTTTAATCCATTAAATAAATATTAAACAAACGTTTAATTAAGACCTTGTCTTTCAAGTTTTTATTGTTCAGAGCGCGAATCTGCCCTTATACTTGTTGTAGAAAATGGAAAAAAGAGAGGTCCCCCTTATGCTTAAGCGTTTTTTCACTTATTACCGTCCATATAAAGGACTGTTTATCATTGATTTTACCTGTGCCGTCATTGCAGGACTGCTTGAACTCGGATTTCCGCTTGTCGTAAATGCTTTTATCGACCGTCTGCTTCCGGGCGGAGACTGGAATCTGATTATCTGGGCCTGCGCAGGACTGCTATTCCTTTACTTGCTGAACACTGTTCTTCAGTATGTTGTGACCTACTGGGGACATATGCTTGGCATTAACATTGAGACTGATATGCGGAAAAAACTGTTTGAACACATTCAAAAGCTTTCCTTCCGCTTTTTTGACAATACGAAAACCGGGCATTTAATATCCCGGCTGACAAATGATCTGATGGAGATCGGCGAGCTTGCCCATCACGGACCTGAGGATTTGTTTATCGCGGTGATGACGTTAATCGGCGCATTCTCCGTCATGCTTGCCATCAATGTAAAACTTGCGCTTCTGACGTTCCTTGTTATTCCGTTCCTGCTTTTCCTCGCCATTTATTTCAACAACAAAATGACGGCAGCCATTCATCAGCTGTACACAGATGTGGCGGATTTCAGCGCGAGAGTTGAAAACAACGTAAGCGGCATTCGCGTTGTTCAGGCTTTCGGAAATGAAAGGTTTGAAAAAAAGCAGTTTCAGGAAAACAACCTGCGCTTCAGGCTGTCAAAGCTTACGGCGTATAAGATTATGGCGATGAACCTTTCCATCAGCTACCTTCTGATGCGCCTCGTCACTCTGTTCGTCCTTGTATGCGGCACGTGGTTTGTTATTCAAAACGAACTTACCTACGGAGAATTTATTGGTTTTGTCCTGCTTACAAATGTGCTGTTCCGTCCGATTGAAAAAATCAATGCGATTATTGAGAGCTATCCGAAAGGAATTGCAGGCTTTAAACGCTATGTTGAATTAATAGATACAGAACCTGATATAGAAGACCGGCCCGGAGCTGTTGAGGCAGGCCCTCTTAAAGGCAACATCCGTTATGAAAACGTCTCATTCGGTTATGGGAATCATGACAATGTATTAGACGGCATCGATTTAACCATCAATGCAGGCGAAACTGTTGCATTCGTCGGTCCTTCCGGGGCGGGAAAAACGACACTCTGCAGCCTTCTTCCGCGCTTTTACGAAGTGACCGGCGGGAGCATCACAATCGACGGAACAGACATCCGCGACCTCACGCTTCAGTCGCTCCGGACACAAATTGGCATTGTCCAGCAGGATGTTTTTCTTTTTTCAGGAACGATGAGAGAAAACATCGCATACGGCAAGCTGGGTGCGTCAGACCTTGAAATATGGGAAGCTGCCCGGCATGCCCAGCTCGAAGAACTGATTTACTCCCTGCCGGACGGACTTGACACGGTCATCGGCGAACGCGGCGTTAAGCTTTCAGGCGGCCAAAAACAGCGCTTATCCATTGCAAGGATGTTTCTTAAAAATCCGCCGATTCTTATTCTGGATGAAGCGACATCCGCTCTCGATACTGAAACAGAAAAAGCCATCCAGGAATCCCTGGCCAAGCTGTCAGAAGGCAGAACGACTCTCGTCATTGCCCACAGGCTGGCCACGATTAAAAACGCAGACAGGATCATCGTCGTCAACAAAGACGGAATTGCGGAACAGGGGTCCCATGATGAACTAATGGCGCAAGGCAAAGGATATAAGCGTCTTTATGAAGCTCAGTTTCAAGTGTAGAACCTGCAGCAGATTCTTTTAATCAAGCAGAAAACCCCGGTCCTTAAAATCAGGCCGGGGTTTTTCTATGTCAGCTGAGTGATGTATCCAGGGGCTTCAGCTTTGCTTCAATTTCAGCACGGCGCGGCTCAAGGAACGGAGGAAGAGCGAGTGCTTCGCCGAGATGCTCAAGCTCCTCATCAGTATCAAATCCCGGACCGTCTGTTGCAAGTTCGAAAAGGATGCCGTTAGGCTCCCGGAAGTAAAGGGAACGGAAGTAAAAACGGTCGACAAATCCTGAACTCGGGATGCGCTCAGCTTTCAGCTTCTCAATCCACTTGTGCATCTCTTCTTCATTTTCAACACGGAATGCCACGTGGTGAACTCCTCCGCGTCCAAGACGCTCCTGCGGCAGATCGAGGCGCTCTTCGATATGCACCTCTGCTCCTGTGCCGCCTTCTCCCGTTTCAAACACCTGAATATCCGGCTGGCCGGGTACATCAGACGGATAGCTGCCTTTCGCCCGGAAACCGAGAATATCTGTCAGAATTTCTATCGTCCTTTCAGGAACAGCCACTGTCAGCTTGACTGGACCAAGTCCGGTAATCGCATATTCAGCCGGAACCGGGCTCTTCTCCCAAGGTGTTCCTGCGGCAACTCCCGAATTGTTCTCATCAGATACCAGAATCAGCCGCTGCCCTTCAAAATCTCTGAAAGAAAGAGTCAGGCGGCCAAATGCCTCAGTAATCTCCCCGTGCTCCACATTGTGCTTCTCAAAGCGCTCTTTCCAGTAGGAGAGTGCCGCATCGCTTTTCACGCGGAGCGATGTAGCGGAAATGCTGTTGACTCCTTCGTGGACCCTGCCTGCATTGGCAATTTCAAAAAACGTCAGCTCTGTGCCCGGATTTCCTTTTTCATCCCCGTAAAACAGATGATACACAGACACATCGTCCTGATTGACTGTTTTCTTAATTAGCCGAAGACCAAGTGTTTTCGTATAAAACTCATAGTTTTGAGGTGCTTTTGCTGTAATGGCTGATACATGGTGAATCCCTTTTAACGGCAGCATGTAAATCCCTCCATAAAATTATCTTGAATTCGAGATATTATAGGTATACTATACACCCGCTGAAAGCAGATGTCAATGATTTGGGATTTGATAGGAAGCTGGCTGTAAATCCTCGATCGTTGGTAGTAAATCATGTATTCCCGGTTGTATTTTCTTACAAGTTGGCAGTAAATGAAACATTCTCGGTTGTATTGGCTCCGCCGCTGTCAACACCATGCATTCTCAGTTTTTGTGATTTGCCAGAAGGCAGTCAAACTTGCATGATTGGTCATTATAACTCATTAGCCGGAAGCAAATCTGCATTCCCGGTCGTTTTAACTCCCTCCTGAACCAGGTATTCTCCATCTTGGAAATACTTTCATATTTTGCTAGTATCAAAGAAGAATGATTGTTCAGTACAGGAGGTATGGTTGTGAGCTCAGGCGATGATAAGAAGCGCAGGAATTTGAAAGTGATTCAATTTGATAAGGATAAAAACAGCCTGGTCGAGACGGTCCAGCCGCAGGAGACATTTGATGATGTCGGCGGACTTGAGGATGTAAAAAAACGGATCCGCATGGATTTTATTATGCCCATCCAGTCGCCTGAGTTTTTTCAGGCCTTTGGTAAAAAGAGCGGAGGCAGCCTTCTGCTGTACGGACCTCCGGGATGCGGGAAAACATTTTTGGCAAAAGCGATTGCAGGTGAGATCAATGCAAGCTTTATCCACCTTGAGCTGCAGGCGATTCTTTCCATGTATGTCGGCCAGAGCGAGCACAATCTGCATGATGTTTTTGAGAAAGCACGGGAGCAGAAGCCTTGTGTGCTGTTCATTGATGAGCTTGACGCCCTTGGGGGAAACCGGCACCGCATGAGCCAGCACCACGACCGGATGATCGTCAATCAGCTACTTTTGGAGCTTGATGGACTGCAGTCGTTCAACGATCAGGTGTACATCATCGGGGCGACGAATACACCCTGGTATCTTGATCCGGCGCTGCGAAGGCCGGGAAGGTTTAACTCTCTCATTTTCATCCCGCCTCCCTCACAGGAGGAGCGCGAGCTGATTTTGACGCTCAAAACAAAAGATAAGCCTCAGGAGAAACTTGATTTATCGAAAGTGGCTAAGGCAACCTCGCACTTTTCAGGAGCTGATCTGACTCAGGTTGTGGATGATGCCGTATCAAAAGCCATTGAACGCTCACTCGAACAGGGTTCCCTGCAGCCAATGTCACATGCAGATGTCCTAAAAGCTGCAAAGAACCGGAATCCTACAACGCTTGAATGGTTTTCAACAGCTAAGAACTATGCGACGTTCAGCGATACGAATAAGGATTATCAGCACGTTCTGGACTATATGAAAGTGCATGGCATCCGGTGATGTTCAGCTTCTATGAGGAGAGGATCCGCAAACTGACAGACTGGAAAAATTACAGCCAGGCTATTGAAGAAGCACATGCACTGATTGCGTCTGATCCTGAGGAGGCCCGTTCGTATTCGCTTCTTGCCAGGATCTATGCAGATAAGGAGGATTTTCCTGCAGCTGTCCATTTTTCAAAAGAAGCCCTCCGTAAAGATCCGGAAGACTTCACCGGTCACCTCATACTTGTCATGGCCCTCTTCAATATTGGTGAATGGAAAGCATTTGATGCGGCTGCAGAAAGTGCTCTCCATCTCTATCCGGACACAGCGCACCTCTATTATCTTAAAGCCCTTAGAGCCCTGCAGAAGAATAAATTGAAGAATGCTTTGGGACTCATGGAGATTGCGCTTGTTCATGAAACCGAAGATGCCACATACCTTGCAGCCTACAGCAATCTCCTCCTGCTTGCAGGGAAAAAGAAAAAATCGAAAGAATACGAGCAAATGGCTTTGAAAAGCAATGAGGATAATCCCTATGTGTATTATACTCTGGCCAATACCGCCTTCAACCGCGGCGATTTCAAACAGGCAAGAGAACTCAGCCGCAGCGCTGCGGAAATTGACCCTGAAGATCAGGATTACAGGGAACAATACCTCGATATGCTGAAAACGGAATATGCTGTTCACAGATATTTGCTTTGTATCCTGCAGACTCATTCCTTCATCAGAAGAAAAGCCGGAATTCTTTTCTGGCCGGCGTTCCTTTTTTTCTTCATTGTGTTCAATCCGCTTTTCTGGCTGTATTTGATCGTGATTCTTGTTCCCTATTACATCAGCCATTTCACAGCTGGAAAGCTTGTCAGCCGGAAGCTTGGCTATAGGAAATCAAAACCTGAAATCAGCAGAGGGAAGGCTGTCGCGGCTGCCATGTTTGCCGCACTTGTTTTGACCGGTTTGTTTGCTGCCATTTTCAGATAACATTCTTTGTTTTGGGGTAAAGAGTACAGAGGTGATGGACATGGCATTCAATTATGACGAGGACTTCGAACATACGGATTTCCGAAAGAATCCCGAAAAGTACCGGGTCGGCAGAGGCGAGCAGGGCGTTTTGCTTGTTGAGCCATATAAAGGTGAAATCCTTCCCCACTGGCGGTTTAAAACACCTGAGATTGCGAAGAAATCTTCAGAAACGATTTACGCGATGTATGAAGAATACAAAGAAAATGGCGATTTTGTCGGAATGGACATGGCGCGGAAGTTCATCCAGATGGGCTACACCCGCGCCAGACGCTACGCCAATTATAAGGGCGGGCAAAAGTATAAGGAGGACGGCGACCTTCACGAGCGTGACATTGACGAAGAAAAAGCTGAATCTGCTTCTATCTTCAAGGAGAAATGGATCAAAATCAGGGAAGATGAAGACTATTTGATATTGAAAAAAGAGCATCAGAAAAAGTATGGCTGAATGAAATCGTTCAGGCACTGCAATCTTACTTAAAACCATTTTTGGAGGCGCCTATGAATATCCGGATTCTAAACGGACACGATGCCGCCGCATACCGCGGCATCCGCCTTGAAGGCCTGAAAACCAGCCCTGAAGCGTTTGGCTCAAGCTACGAAGAAGAGCTGCTTTATACAATAGACTTCTTCAAAGCAAGGCTCGACGCCGAGCACACGTATACGTTTGGCGCTTTTGACGGGGATGCACTTGCAGGGGTTGTTACGCTTGTACCTGAAACGAAAGCGAAACTCAAACATAAAGCCTCCATCTTCGCGATGTATGTCTCTCCAACTTACCGGGGAAAGGGCGTTGGCAGAAAGCTTATGACAGCGGCTATTGATCATGCCGGGCAGCTGGAAGACACAGAACAGCTGCAGCTTTCTGTTGTCAGCAGCAATCAGTCTGCTTGGCACCTTTACGCCTCGTTAGGCTTTTCAGTATATGGCTGTGAAAAAAGAGCCCTGAAAGCGAACGGCACCTATTTTGATGAAGAGCATATGGTGCTGTTCCTTTAAAAATATGTAAAACCCGGACTCATGCGGAGCCCGGGTTTTTTCTGGGTTCTTACACTTCCCTTATTTCAAACGGTGCAAGCACCTTCTCAATCTTATCCCTCTGCGTCTCATACCGCTCCGGCAGCATAAGTCTTTCGCCGAGCACCTCTTCATCATGCGCAAATCCAGGAGGATCTGTTGCGATTTCAAACAGGATCTCACCGTGCTCCCTGAAGTAGATCGCATTAAAATACTGGCGGTCCTGCACAGGCGTCACCTGGTAGCCGCTTCTTGCGACATGCTGCTGCCATTGAAGCTGATTGCTGTCGTCTTCTGCCCGGAAAGCAATGTGATGAACGGTGCCTACCCCCATTCTTCCCCGGCCAATCGGAGTCATCTTTAAATCAATGATGTTTCCGATATCAGCCGTTGAACGAAAACGGATAAAGTCCCGCTCTTCGGCGATCTTTTCATATCCCATCACCTTTTCAAGGAGTTCTGCCGTTTTTTCAGGACGTGCGGACAGGAGAGTTGCACCTGCGAAACCTTTTATCGCAACATTGGTCGTAACACCGCCAAACTCCCATGAGTTCAGTTTTCCTTCTTCCCTCTCAACAAGCTCAAGATGCAGTCCGTGAGGGTCGTCAAATACAAGGAATGACTCGCCAAACCGTTCCATCTTTTCAAACGGCACGCCGTATCTCCCAAGTCTTTCTTCCCAAAACGTCAGAGCTCCTTTTGGAACAGCATACGACGTTACACCGACCTGGCCGTCTCCAATCGTACCCTGATACGCATCCGGCCAGGGGAAAAAGGTAATAATGGTTCCCGGATGGCCCCCTTCATCTCCGAAGTAAAGATGGTACGTCCCCGGATCATCAAAGTTAACCGTTTGTTTCACTAATCTAAGCCCAAGAATTCCTGCATAAAAATCAGCGTTTTCCTGCGGATGGCCGACAATTGCCGTAATGTGGTGAATACCCGCTGTTTTCATTGATACATCTCTCCTTTAAAAGTAGTTTCTCTTTCTTCAATCTATATAAACATGAGTTAATATCTCGAATTCAAGATAATTTTAAGGTATTCTCTGCTGAATGTCAACATTGACCTAAATAGGTTGACCAGCCGAGAATATGCGAAGCTCTTTATAAGGAGAGATGAACACTTCAGCACGCCAGAAAGATAACGTTCTAATTCATTCAATGAGTTCTGTTAACAAAAATCTTCTGCCCTGCAGCCAAAACGACCAGCAAAAAACAGGATGTGTAAAGGAAGAACAGCTTTGTAAATGAAATGAGAATGCCGGAGCTGTTTTCGACAGTACCCGCATATGGCATCGTCCAGGGATAAAACATGCCGAACGTCTGACCGGCAGCTGAAGTTGCGGTTAAAAATGCGATGCAGCATAGGAATACGTTCAGGATCATGCTTTTAATATAGCTTTTGAGATAATAGGCGATCAAAAACTGGATGACTGAAAGTCCGCAGACACCCATCCATCCAAGCAGGCTGCTTTTGAATAAGGTGCCCCATGGAACAGCACCCTTAATTCCAAGAAAAGAGCCAAGCAGGATAAACAGAGCAAGCGCAATTACCTGCGCCAGCGCAAGCAGCATGAACAGCCATAACGTTTTCGAAAAGAAATGAGCCTCATGCTTCACCGGATAAGTGAACAGCTTGAGCCAGTTGTTTCCCCTCTCTTCATATCTGCACAAAGAAGAAGCAATCATTCCAGAAAGCATCGGCAAAAACACGCTTGCGTAAAACAGACTTGTAATCATCCAGGCCATCAGCCACTGATTTTCAAACGGTGAATTGTATTCGCCAACCATCACCTTAGTGTAGATGACAACACCATAGACGACGGGGATTCCCGTCATAAGCAGGATGATCAGCCAAATATTTGTCTTCCTGGATTTTTCCCATTCCATTTGTAAAAGAGTTCGCATTCAAAGTCACTCCTAGTGAAATTCTTTTTGATGAAAATGAATAGTGCCAATCAGCAGAAGCATACAGGTCAATGGGATCATGATAACCAGGAAGCTCCAGTCAATTGTATAATCGGCTGTTGCTCCGATAACGGCTCCCTCCGGAATGGAAACCGGAACCGAATAAGCTGAAAGGAAACCCCACGGAGTCCAGACGGCCCAATCTTTCATGAGCGGCCCGATAAAGACAGCCGCAATTCCCGCTGAAATCGGCAGCGCCTGATGCTGTACAGTCAATGACAGCCACGTTTGAAAACAAAGATAGGGAATGCTGATGAGAAAAGGAAAGAAAATATGGACAAAAAACTGGGTAAAGCGCATTCCGTCCGTGAGGCCGAATACACTCCCAAGGAAATAGGTTCCGGCTGTCATGATGGCTCCGACCCCGAGAGTTGCCGACAGCACCAACCCAATCCGGGTCATGTAAAAGGACGTTTTGGAGATCGGCATGCACAGAAGCTGCTTCCACATTGATGATTGATGTTCAACGGAACTCAGGATGGAGGCAATGACGGCAATCGTTACAAAAATCATTGGATTTAATATCAGGAAAAGAAACTCAAACACGACGCCCCAGATTTTAAAGGGCTCCATGCCGGTATTCCGGTAATACCAGAAAAAGACAGAAACAAGGAGACACATGAGAATCGGAACCGCCGCTGTGACTTCAAGGAACCAGCTTCGCCTCAGCTTAATCAAATCCGATGACAGAATCTGCCTCATGAAGCATTCTCTCTTTTCGTCATTTGCATAAACATTTTTTCCAGTGATGATTTTTCTTCTTCCATCCGAAGTATGGTCACATCATTGGAAATGAGCTGCTGCTGAATCTGCTGAATAATTTCGGGTCTTGCATCACTGATTTTAAGTTGGTCTCCCTGGAGCTTGGCGATAAATCCTTTTTCTTTGAGTATGGACCAGGCTCTCTCCGGATCATTCGTACGAATCAGGAGGTGTCCGCTGTTTTGCTTTTTTAATTCCTCCATGGTTCCCTGGAACTTCATTGATCCCTGATGGATGATTCCGACATGGGTAGCCATTTGTTCCACCTCACTGAGAAGATGACTTGAAACCAGCACAGTTGTATTCATAATAGAAGGCATGTTCTTGATCAGCTCGCGCATCTCCTGAATTCCTTCAGGGTCCAGACCATTCGTCGGCTCATCCAAAATCAGCAGCTCAGGTCTGTGAATCAGCGCCATTGCAAGACCGAGACGCTGCTTCATCCCCAATGAATAGGTACCTGCTTTCCGGTGTATGGCATGCTCCAGCCGCACCAGCGAGAACACTTCATCCACTCTTTTTCTGTCATCCACACCATATAGTTTCGCAGCAATCCTTACATTTTCCAAACCGGTAAGATGGCTGTAAAAGCTCGGCGTCTCAATTAAAGAGCCAATTCTTTTCAAGATTTGAATCCGGTCCGTTTTCAGGCTTTTGCCAAACAGCAGGATCTCCCCGCGAGCCTGCTTGGTCAATCCGAGGATCATCCTCATCGTCGTTGTTTTTCCTGCACCATTCGGACCTAAGAACCCGTAAATCTGACCCTTTTCAAGCTGCAGATTTACCCCGCTGACAATCTCCTGTTTCCCGTACACCTTTGTCAAACCTTTCGTTTCAAGTATCAATTTAAACGCTCCTTTATTTAGAATGGCTGCCGACTTTTTGGTTTGATCAACAGATAAAACAACAGCATTTGTTTAAAACTTAAAGCGCAAATACAAAAGGTAAATTCCTCCGAACGTATAGGTTGCGGATAATGCAAGATTAATCAGCAGCCTGAACCATTCATCCGAAACGCTGAACCAGAATTGCACGTTTGTAATTCCGATAATACTGACCGAAAGTACAATGAACATGCTCCGAAAAAACACATTAAAAATCATTCCGCCCCGCTCATCTTTTCCTTCTTTGATGTAGAAAAAGATAAATATGATCATGGAAATGAAAGCGGTTTGCGTCAAAATGTTATTTGCCAGTTCAATCATCTCTTGCTTAAGCATCAGTCGTCCCTCTCTTTATTTGTGTCATATTGAAACACTTCGTTCACGTTCTTTTCGAAAAGCTCCGCTAGCTCAAACGCCAAGATCAGGGACGGCGTATATTTGTTCTTTTCCATACTGATGACCGTCTGTCTGCTGACCCCAAGCCGGTCGGCCACTTCCTTCTGGGTCCAGCCCTTTTCAGCCCTTAGAACAGCTATGCGGTTGTGGAGTACTCCGTTATATTTTTGAGACATCGATGTTCACCTCTACATTCAGAGTAAAAAACTTTTTACTTAATGTAAAGTATTTTTGACATAAAAGGTAAATTCAGGATATTTATCCTATATGTACACACCCTCAGCAGACAAATAAAAAATGGTGCCTACTCAAATGAGTAAGCACCATTTTTATAAGAATTTAAGCCTGCGCTTCAAGCGTCACATCAATATTTCCTCTTGTCGCCTTTGAATACGGGCAGAATTCATGAGCTTTATGCACAAGATCTTCAAGCTTGTCCTTTTCAATGCCGGTTCCCTTTACGTCGAGTTTTACCGCGAGCTTGAAGCCTCCGTCCGACTCGTCTTTCAGAAAGCTGACATTGGCCGTTACCTCAGAATCAAACTTCACTTTTTCTTTTCTTGCCATATGCTGAAGGGCGCCGTCGAAGCAGGCCGCATATCCCGCTGCAAACAGCTGCTCAGGATTTGTTGCATTTGGCACTCTGTCTGCTCTCGGTGAGCCCGGCATGGCAATATCCATGTTGATGACATCATTGGATGAATGGACTTTTCCTTCCCGTCCGCCTACTGCTGTAACTGATGTAGTAAATAACGCTTCTGACATGTTCCATACTCCCTTTCGTATTAAAACTTTCTTGCTCTTTTTTATATACCCTCTCATACGAAAACTATTCGTTCGAGTGTGCATAAAAAAAGCATTCCTTCAAAAGAAGAAATGCATTAATCAATCCTTTTCTGCTCATACATGTTGCTGCGGATCTTCATCCATTCAAAAAGATGAGTCACTATGACTTTGAGCACGGCATATCCAGGTACAGCAAGAATAATTCCGATAACGCCGAAAAGATTTCCAGCCGTCAAAATCACGAAAATAATGGTAATCGGGTGGATATGAAGGTTCCGCCCCATAATCTGCGGAGAAATAAATTTCCCTTCGATCAGCTGAACGACGGTCCATACGATGATCAGCTTCAGAACCATAAACGGTGAAGTGACAAGCGCAATAATAAAAGCGGGTGTAATCGCAATCGCCGGTCCAAGATACGGGACAACGCTTGTAAATGCCGCAATCAGGGCAAGCAGGGAAGCGTATTCCAGACCGATAATCAGAAAACCGACATACATAAGAGCTCCAATGCAGAAGCTGACGATGATCTGGCCGCGGATGTAGGAACTGATCTGCTGGTTCATTTCATGCATGACCTTAAATGAAGAGCTTCTCAAGTTGACGGGCAAAAATTTCAGAACGTACGGTCCAAGTTTTTTGCCGTCCTTTAAAAGATAGAACAAAATGAACGGCAGCGTGACAATCGCCAGAATAAAATCCTTTACAATGCCGACAATATTCCCGATTCCTGCAAACATGTTGTTGATGATAGTAGATGCCTGTTCAGACACCTGCCTGGATAAATCCGCTACATTAATGTTCAGCGTTTTTTGCGCCTGAAACACAAATTCGCTTCCGACCACCTGCATGACAAGCAGTTCCACATCCCTTGTGTACTGAGGGAAACTGTCAATCAGGCTCAGAACCTGCGTCTTTAAAAACGGGATGACCGACACAATCAGAATCGTGAGGAGGCCTGCAATCACAACAAACAAAAGTAAGATCGAATAAACTCTCCGTACTCCCTTCCGCTCAAAAAAATTCACCACCGGATTCAGAAGATAATACACAATCGATGCCAGAACAATCGGCAGAAGGATGGTTTTAATAAGCACTTCAATTGGCGTAAAAATAAACGATACCTGCATAAAGACAAGAATGTTTAATCCAATCAAAAGCAGAATCAGAAGAAACAGAACAAATCTATTATTAAGGATAAACCTCTTAAACGTACCTACTCTCGGGCTTGCCTGCTTCATGAGTGTCCTCCATTTCTCTCTATGCACTCGAATTTTCATCTAAGCTTATTATAGTGGGTTTTTTTGAAAAATGAAAATAGAACTCCTGATAATAAAAAGAATCTTTTCCTGCATCAAAAAGGACAACCCGTAAAACGGATTGCCCTGTCTCCTCCTTGTCCATTATTTGCTGATAAACATCTGCGTCCAATAGTGGCCGTAAGATCCGCCTTTGGCGTACCCAACACCGATTTCCTTGAAATTAGAAGACAGAATGTTTTTGCGGTGTCCTTCGCTGTTCATCCAGGCATTTACAACACTTTGAGCTGTAGTCTGTCCGGCAGCAATGTTCTCACCTGCATAGCTGTACTGAATGCCGAAGCTCTTCATCATATCAAATGGAGAGCCGTATGTAGGCGATGTGTGACTGAAGTAGTTTTTGTCACGCATATCTTCTGATTTGTACCGTGCAACACGGGCAACCTCCCAGTTTGCGGCAAGCGGCTTTAAACCGTATTTGGCACGCTCTTTATTCACAAGCGTAACCACTTCGCTTTCCATGCTTTGATAAGCGCTTCCAGAAGGGATGTTAAGAGACTGTCCTGGATAGATCATATTAGCATTCTTAACATTTGGATTGGCTTTAATCAATTCAGAAACGCCAACCTGATACTTCGATGCGATTTTCCACATCGTATCCCCGCTTTTAACTGTGTATGTACTTGCAGCACTTGCTTGACTGCTGAATCCAAAGGCCAGAGCGACAACCAACAACATAAGAGAAAAAGATTTAAGTGTTTTCATAGCTTTATTTTATACGAATACTAGTTTGCAAGAATAGCGGTAGTTTTTACCGAAAAAAAGGGGTTGACTGGCGGTACTTGATTAGTCAAGAGGCAGCATGTTTTTTTACATCTGAACGCGGTGCGGTAACCTAACCTGCAGAGGTCCTGACTGCAAAAATGTTAGCGCACTTTCGGCCATTTCGGTCCCTTGGTTTGTGCTGTTAACTCGGGTTTAGAGCACTTTCAGCTGCGCAGGGTATCCGGTTTGTGCTCCTAACCTTGCTTTAGAACACTTTCGGCTGCGCAGGGTATCCGGTTTGTGCTGCTAACTCGGCTTTACCGCACTTTGGGCTGTTCCGGATACCCGCTTTGTGCTGTTAACTCGGCTTTACCGCATTTTCTCCTGTTCCGAGTACCTGGTTTGTGCTGTTAACTCTGCTTTACCGCATTTTCTCCTGTTCCGAGTACCTGGTTTGTGCTGTTAACCGGGCTTTACCGCATTTTCTCCTGTTCCGGATACCTGGTTTGTGCTGCTGACTCGGCTTAACCGCATTTTCATCAGCTACGGATACCTAGCTTGTGCTGCATCCCCCATTTAACAGCACTTTTCGTACCCAGACACCTCCTTTTTCCCATTGAAAAGGTTTACTTAACTTTGACATACCCCTTATTAATCTTCGTTTTTTTCTCTAAAAATCTTTGACATAACCATACAAATGATGTAAAGTACCAAATGGACGAACAATTAAAAGTTAACATTACAATAACATTCGTATTTAGGGGTGTATTTTAGATGGAAAATGTATTTGATTATGAAGATATTCAATTAATACCTGCAAAATGTGTTGTGAACAGCCGTTCTGAGTGTGACACAACCATCGCTCTTGGAAACCATACATTCAAACTTCCTGTCGTACCTGCCAATATGCAGACGATTATTGATGAAACGATTGCTGTAAATCTTGCAGAAAACGGCTACTTCTACATCATGCACCGTTTTCAGCCTGAGAAAAGAAGCGCGTTCATCCAGGATATGAAGTCACGCGGCCTGATTGCTTCAATCAGCGTCGGTGTTAAAGAGGAAGAGTACGGCTTTATTGAAGAACTTGCGGCTGCCAATCTGGTGCCTGATTATATTACGATTGATATTGCCCACGGCCACTCAAATGCTGTGATTGAAATGATCAAGCATATTAAAAAGCACCTTCCTGAAAGCTTTGTCATAGCAGGCAACGTTGGAACTCCGGAAGCAGTAAGAGAGCTTGAGCACGCAGGCGCTGACGCGACAAAGGTCGGAATCGGCCCGGGCAAAGTGTGCATCACGAAAATCAAAACAGGCTTTGGAACAGGCGGCTGGCAGCTGGCAGCACTTCGCTGGTGTGCAAAGGCGGCAACGAAGCCAATCATCGCAGACGGCGGCATCCGCACACATGGAGACATTGCAAAGTCCGTTCGATTTGGAGCATCCATGGTCATGATTGGTTCCCTGTTCGCAGGACATGAGGAGTCTCCTGGCGAAACCATCGAAATGGACGGAAAGCTTTTCAAAGAATACTTCGGATCAGCTTCTGAATTCCAAAAAGGCGAAAAGAAAAATGTAGAAGGTAAAAAAATGTACGTCGAGCACAAAGGCTCACTGAAGGACACTCTCACCGAAATGGAGCAGGACCTTCAGTCATCGATCTCCTATGCAGGCGGAACAAAACTTGATGCCATCCGCACGGTGGATTACGTCGTTGTGAAAAATTCGATCTTTAATGGGGATAAGGTTTATTAATAGAAAAAAGGAGCAGGGGCTTCATTCAAGCCCCGCTCCTTTTTTCTATATTTAAAGAAAGATTTCTCCTACTGATTATTCATCTCCCGTCACGATTTCAATCAGCACAGCGGAATCTTTCTTATTTAATTGAGCATACTTGCTCTCAGCGTCTATGACGAGTTCCACTCTGCCTTTATCCGGACTTATCCAAAGCTCGTAAAGAACAGCTTTTGCGTCGATCCTGCGATCCGTAAATTGAAAGGTAAACCTGTAATCAGCAGGACGCGCCATGCTTGCTTTCGCTGTTATCCATTCCGCATCGTCCAATACTTTCGTGACCTCATCAACGTCTTTAACATTAGTAATCTCTTTGTGCACCTTATAAGTATTTTCATCGGCTACCCGTTTTTCAACTTCAATATATTGTGATTCATAGTCAGGATCATTTACACATCCCGTTAGAAAAAATAAAACCCCTATTGTCAATATAAAGATAAACGTATGTAATCTCATAACAACTCCCCCTTACTCACTTAGACGAAAATATGTGACAGAAGTTCCAGAAACGAAAAAAAACGGAGAAGATCTTAATGACCTTCTCCGTTTTCATTTATTTATCTGTATGATTTACTCAACCGTCACACTCTTAGCAAGGTTACGCGGTTTATCCACGTCACAGCCTCTGTGAAGAGCTGCGTAGTAAGAGATCAGTTGCAGTGGAATAACAGAAGCAAGCGGCGTCAGTTCTTCGTGTACAGCAGGAAGAACGAAACGGTCGTCTTCTTCTTCTAAGCCTTTAAGGGCGATAATGCATGGGTTGGCTCCGCGTGCTGCTACTTCTTTCACGTTTCCGCGGATGCTTAAGTTAACATGCTCCTGTGTTGCAAGAGCGATAACCGGCGTGCCGTTTTCAATAAGTGCGATTGTTCCGTGCTTAAGCTCTCCTCCGGCAAAGCCTTCTGCCTGGATGTAAGAGATTTCTTTAAGCTTCAGGGCGCCTTCAAGTCCTACATAGTAGTCGACTGAACGGCCGATGAAGAAGCAGTTGCGTGTTGTAGAAAGGTATTCGCGTGCAATGTATTCCATTTCTTCTTTTTGATCGCAGAGGACTTCCATTGCGTTTGCGACAATACCCATTTCTTTTACGATATCAAAGCTTAGGTTAATGCCTCTTGCTTCAGCTGTAACTGCTGCAAGGATGGCAAGTACGCCTAATTGCGCAGTATATGCTTTTGTAGAAGCAACAGCAATTTCAGGCCCTGCATGAAGCAGAAGCGTGTGGTTTGCTTCACGTGAAAGCGTAGAACCAGGTACGTTAGTGATTGTTAATGCCTGGTAGCCAAGCTCTTTAATTTGAACAAGTACGGCACGGCTGTCTGCTGTTTCACCGCTTTGTGAAATAAAGATAAACAGCGGCTTTTCAGAAAGTATCGGCATGTTGTAAGAGAATTCACTCGCAACATGAACCTCAACAGGTTTCTTCGCCCATTTTTCAATGAACTGTTTACCGACAAGACCGGCATGGTAGCTTGTTCCGCATGCTACGATGTAAAGGCGGTCAGCAGCATCCACTGCGTCAACAATCGCCGGATCCATCGAAAGCTTGCCTTGGTCGTCCTGATATTTTTGAATGATCTTCCGCATAACAAGCGGCTGCTCATCGATTTCTTTAAGCATGTAGTGAGGGTATGTTCCTTTTTCGATATCGCTTGCGTCAAGCTCAGCTGTATATGGAGCACGCTCAATGACTTCACCCTGAAGGTTCTTGATCGTAACAGCTTCGCGTTTCACAAGGACGATTTCTTTATCCATTAGCTCTACAAATTGGTCTGTAACCTGCAGCATTGCCATTGCATCTGATGCAACAACATTGAAGCCGTCACCAAGACCGACTAGAAGCGGGCTTTTGTTTTTTGCAACAAAAATGGTTTCTGGATTTTGCTCATCTAAAAGGGCAATGGCGTAAGAGCCTTTTAAGATCGACAGTGTTTTGCTGAACGCTTCTTCAACATCTGCACCCTGGTTTACAAACTTCTCAATAACCTGTACCACAACTTCTGTGTCTGTGTCACTTGCAAGAGCTACGTCCTGAAGATATTCACGTTTAAGGCTTGAATAGTTTTCAATTACACCATTGTGTACAAGCGTAAAACGGCTTGAGGCACTTTGATGGGGATGTGAGTTGCGTTTGCTAGGGGCGCCATGAGTCGCCCAGCGAGTGTGACCGATTCCAGCTGTAGAAAGAACATTCGCATCCACTTCCTCGCGAAGAATGGCGATGCGGCCTTTTTCTTTAAACACATGAACTCCGTCTTCATTTATTACAGCAATACCAGCTGAATCATAACCGCGGTACTCAAGCTTTTCAAGACCGCGAAGCAAAATTTCCTTTGTATCCTTTTGTCCAATATAACCAACGATTCCGCACATACTAAAGTATCCTCCCATTAGGCGGGGGACAGGCCAAGTCTCGGGGACCTGTTAATCTGTCCCCTCACACATGTCTATATTTTTAGGTGATTACGTTCTTCCCTTTGTGCAAAAAGTTGCCTCTTTGTTTTCAGGAGAGAGCTTGCGGCTGTAATCGTCAACCGGGAGGCATCCGCCGAACTTTCGATAATCCTCCATCCTCGTCAACTAAGCTTTTTCCGTTCTGCTTAGTTCAGGCGCTTTTCGTAAAACGTACTAACTATGCTCCTTTCTCTGTCTAAAATCAAAACACAAAAGTAATCTTACTATACGACAATCAAATCGTCAATTCGTTTTGTGATTCAGAAAGATGCACCCTTTAGTATATGAATTACGAAAAAGATTGTTCCCCCGCTTTCATACCCTGTTCATCCGGTTTTTCAAACCTGTCGGGAGGAGACAATGAGGTATGTTTAGTATGGGGCAGCAAATGAATGATTTATGTCTGTGAATTATAGTTAAAAAAGACCTGCCAGTACCGGCAGGTCTTTCGATTTATAAGCTTATTCAGTTCCCATTTCAGCTTTTACTACAGCTACGATGCGTGACACATATTGCTCGCATAGCTCTGCAGTCGGCGCTTCAGCCATAACACGCACAAGCGGCTCAGTTCCGGATGGACGCACCAGGATGCGGCCGTCTCCGTTCATTTCCTGTTCCACTTCAGCAATGACCTGCTTTACTTTCATGTTGTCTGTAACTTTATGCTTATCAGTCACTTTCACATTAATCAGAAGTTGCGGGAATTTCGCCATTTCTGAAGCAAGCTCAGATAGAGATTTCCCTGTTACTTTCATGATATTTACAAGCTGAATGGCTGTAAGAAGGCCGTCGCCGGTTGTATTGTGGTCAAGGAAAATGATATGCCCTGACTGCTCTCCGCCCAAGTTATAATCGCCTTTTTTCATTTCTTCTACAACGTAGCGGTCACCGACAGCTGTTTGAACGCTCTTCATGTTATTCGCTTCAACTGCTTTGTAGAAACCAAGGTTACTCATAATCGTTGATACAACCGTTTCTTTTTTCAATCTGCCATGCTCGTTAAGGAACTTTGCACAGATGAACATGATTTGATCACCATCGACGATATCCCCTTTTTCATCAACGGCAATCAGGCGGTCGCCGTCTCCGTCGAATGCAAGTCCTACATCCGCTCCTTTTTCTTTCAGGAAGGCTGCAAGTGCTTCAGGGTGAGTAGATCCTACACCGTCATTGATATTAAGGCCGTTCGGCGTTGTTCCCATTGTGGAAACATCTGCATCAAGGTCTGCAAAAAGGTGCGTTGCAAGGGATGAAGTCGCTCCGTGTGCACAGTCAAGCGCAACGTGAAGACCTGTAAAGTCCTCATCAACTGTCTGCTTCAGGAACTGCAGATATTTCTGGCCGCCTTCAAAATAGTCGTTTACCTGTCCCAAATCAGATCCTACAGGTCTTGGAAGTGTATCTTCTGCCTGATCCATCAGTCCTTCGATTTCAAACTCCTGATCATCTGACAATTTAAATCCGTCTGGCCCAAAGAATTTAATGCCGTTATCCTGAACAGGATTGTGGGATGCTGAAATCATCACGCCAGCCTGGGCTCCAAGTGCTTTCGTCAAATATGAAACGCCTGGAGTTGAAATGACTCCTAAACGCATAACTTCTGCTCCGATTGAAAGTAGTCCCGCTACAAGGGCACCTTCAAGCATGTGTCCCGAAATGCGTGTATCTCTACCAATCAGCACTTTTGGACGTGTTGAATCTTTCGTAAGAACATATCCTCCAAAGCGTCCGATTTTAAATGCCAGTTCAGGTGTCAGCTCACTGTTTGCAACGCCTCTTACACCATCAGTTCCAAAATACTTTCCCATTCTAGTATCGCTCCTTTTGACTGTTTCAATCATCATGATTGCTTTGAAGAAATCTTTACGTTCACTTGCTCTTCAGGCAGACTCCACTTAATGTCCTGAGGTCCGTTCACTTCAACTTTCACGTCGTGTTCACCGTCCGACAGGTCATTCACATTGATGAAAAGCTCAAGGTCGGAAGGATTCATCTTCTCAAGGACGTTCGGCGCTGCTGTTACACTCAGATCAAGCTCCCTTGAGTCAGGGTCTGTAAACTGAAGGATTTTCCCTTCACCAAGCCCTCTGATGCGGACAGGCAGATTCTCAAATACGCGCTCTTCTTCCTTATCAACGTCAACTTTAATTTGTATTTTTTCCGGGCTTACTTTTGTCGCACCGTCAGGAACGGGAATATCAACATCCAGTACGGTGTCATCTTTGATCTTGCTCAGGTCCACTGTCACCCCGTCAATAAACTCAAGAGGATTCAGAACATCCTGCGGACCATAGACGGTCACTTCATTAGGTACAGCCTCAATGCTCGCTATGCTGAGTCCTTCTCCAAGCTCGCCCTCATTTTTTATGTTTAAAGGCAGCTTTTTGCTCGGGCTTGTAATCGGCACCGTTACGTCTACAACGGACGGATAGGCTTCAACAGCCAGAATATTGCCGTCTTCGTCGTACACCGTCACTTTTGATTCCTGGTCCAGTGTTTCATTCGCATTTTGCAGGTTCACTCTTGTTTTGATCAGCGCAATGCTGTCAATAAGGGTTTTGGATCCTGTTACCCTGACAACACTTGGCTTCACAATCGGCTCCTGCGCCGTATATCCGGCTTCTATCTGGTTTTTATTAATAAAATCCACTTCAACCGGGAAATCACGCGTTACTTTTTCTTCTACATTCACCGTAATGACCGAAGGATTTAAATTCACTTCCAGGTTATCCGCTATATTTTTATGCTTCAGCTCAATTCTGTGTGAGCCGATTGAAAGGTCGGACAGCTCGGCATATATTTCAAAGTCCTTCAGCTGCTTTGCTTTTAAAAGTGAATTGGTTGGTCCGCTTAATGTGACATCGACTGTCTCCGGCACACCTGTTATCACTACATTGTCCTGATCCTGATACGTCTTTACTTCCACATCCTGAATGGTCTCTGTCCCTTTAGATGATTGTGAAGGTGCAGAAGGGAAGACAGATGTAACAGGTCCTGTCGTCTGCTTCTTTGGTGCAGGAGATTCGATGTTGACAGATATATAGAGCATAAGCGCCATAAGCAGCGCGATAATTCTCATGACCCAATGATTGTTTATCATCTTATCCATTCTTCTTCCCCCTCCACTGCCACAGGTTTGAAGAAGCGGCTTTCGCCTGTTTGCCAAATTCCGAAACGAGTATCTCACTCAAAGATTCAACCGTCAAATTTCTGTGAAGCTCGCCGTTTCTCGTTACCGAAATACTTCCGGTCTCCTCCGATACGACAATTGTAATACTGTCTGTTACTTCACTGATGCCGACTGCTGCGCGGTGCCTCGTCCCAAGCTCTTTTGAAATAAACGGACTTTCCGAAAGAGGCAGGTAGCAGGCTGCTGCTGCAATCTGGTTTTTCTGAAGAATGACAGCTCCGTCATGAAGCGGAGTGTTCGGGATAAAGATATTGATTAAAAGCTCAGAAGATAAAGCTGAGTGAAGCGGTATGCCCGTTTCTATGTAATCGCTCATCCCTGTTTCTTTTTCAATTGTTACGAGTGCGCCGATGCGGCGTTTTGCCATGTAATCCGTTGCTTTCAGGATGGCATCAATAATTTTCTGCTGTTCTTCCTCCTCTGGGGCCCCGCTTCTTGAGAAAAGTTTTCCCCGTCCCAGCTGCTCCAGTGCTCTCCGCAGCTCAGGCTGGAAAATAATAATAATCGCAAGAAAACCCCACGTTAACGCTTGGTCCATGAGCCATTGCAATGTTTGCAGCCCTAAATACTGGCTGAGTGTCCGAACGAGGATGATCACGATAATGCCTTTTAAAAGCTGAACGGCCTTCGTGCCCCGTATCACCATAATCAACTTATATATAACGAACCAAACCAGGAGAATATCAACGGCGATGCCGAGGTAGTGCAAGAATGGAAAATCCTCAAGTGCCATATTCTCTTCCTCCATCAGTTTTAGTCATTTGCACAGGACTATAACTACGATATTATATCATATAATCTGCAATTAAACCGTATTGTAGTCATTTAAGGACGGACAGCCTGCGCTTTTGAGTCCATTTGTCACGGCACCCTTTCAGACAATAAAAAAAGGCCGCCAGGGCCCATTACTGAAAAATATCGACGACCTCTTTTGCAAGAGATTTCATCTGGTACCAGATCCATTCAAATGCTTCATTGATTTCTTCGACTTTGCCTGTGACCTTCCCGGCTGAAGCCATATATTTCTCACCGTTTATGACGGTGACATCTCCCTCTACTTTCCCCTCAATCTTCAGCGTTCCGCCTTTAACGGTTACATCACCCTGAACCGTTTCGCCTTCTGGGACGGTAACCGTATTATTTTCAACAACCAGATTCGGCTGTTTGGATACACTGAAGTCTGAATCTCCCGACCAGGAAGAAAACAGGCTTCCTGTCATCAGCAGCACAAACAGAGAGGCGGCCGCAAGCATCGGATGACCTTTAAGCCACCTGCCGACACCTACGCGCTTCTTTTCTTCAGGAAGGCTGTTCATAACGGCCTGCGTGAAATTTAGCGGAGCTTCAATATGCGAGGTGCTTTGCACCAGGGCGATGGATTTCTCCAGTTCATGCAGGTGCTGCGCACACTCTGAGCATGACTGAAGATGTTCTCTGAGGATCCTTTCGTCCGCTTGCTTTATATCATGATCGAGATACTGATGAATCCGCTCAATCATTTCCTCTGAACATTTCACTTAACATCACCTCAACTTATAAATGCCTTAATTGCTTCCTGAGAGCTTCCCGTCCTCTGTGAATTCTCGTTTTCACCGTCCCGATCGGCATATTGAGAATTTCACTGATTTCAATTAAAGAAAGCTCATCTATATACTTTAATACGATGACCGACCGATATTTATCAGGGAGCTTTAAAATTTCTTTCTGAATCATTTGCTGAAGTTCCATTGTCGCAACCTGATCCTCAGGCAGCGCAACATCTGCTGCAACCTGGGAATACATGGTGAGACCTTCTGTTCCGGCCACCTCTGCATCCAGATAGTAATCGGGTTTTTTCTTTCTGATCCGGTCAATTGTCAGGTTGGTTGCTATGCGGTATAGCCATGTTGAAAACTTTTTATCCATATCGTAGCTGTGAATATTGACGTATGCCCGTATAAACGCTTCCTGAGCAATATCCTCAGCCTCATGAGAATTCCCAAGCATGCGGTAGCAAAGCTGATAAATCTTGTCCTTATACAGATCTACTATTTCGGCAAATGCATTCTGGTCGCCTTTTTTCACTTGTTTAATCCTGTTTTTTACGATCGTCTCCATGATACCCCTTACCTCCGCACAAATCGCGGATTCCCCTTATTACGTATAAGCCGAATAAAAGGTTTCATTTTTTTTCACATAAAAATAGTTTAACAAATTTTAGGTGTCCTGTAGATGGCTTTTGAGGAGGTTTATCTTAAATCTATCTTAAAAGATTCCCACGAAAATGGAAAGGCATAGCCTCAATCGGCTATGCCTTTTGTCCCCATTATTATTTGAGCTTTTCTCCGAATAAAGAGCCCATTAAAGCAACAGCTACTGTTGCGGTTTTATTTTTTTCATCCAGAATCGGATTTACTTCAACAAACTCTGCTGAGGTGATAATCTCTGATTCTGCAAGCATTTCCATAGCAAGATGACTTTCCCTGTAGCTGATGCCGCCAATAACAGGTGTTCCGACACCCGGTGCATCATGAGGGTCAAGCCCGTCAAGGTCCAATGAAAGATGAACTCCATCTGTACGCTCCTTCAAATACTCGATGGTTTCCTCCATCACCTTTGTCATGCCCAGACGGTCAATTTCATGCATGGTATATACTTTAATCCCTTTTTCCTTAATCAGCTCTTTTTCACCCTGATCAAGAGATCTCGCACCAATGATTACAATGTTCTCGGGCTTCACTTTAGGAGTATAGCCTCCAATTCTCGTAAGTGTCTCATCTCCGATTCCGATGCTGACAGCAAGAGGCATCCCATGAATATTGCCTGATGGTGACGTTTCTCCGGTATTTAAATCGCCATGGGCATCGTACCAGATGACTCCGAGATTCTCATAGTGCTTCGAAACCCCTGCAAGCGTTCCGATCGCAATGCTGTGGTCTCCGCCGAAAACAAGAGGAAAGGCACCCGATTTGATTGCTTCATCCACCTGTTCTGAAAGCTTCACACTGGCTTCTGACACCGCTTTCAAATTTCTTAGATTATTGGCTGCTTCTTCTTCTCTGTTCGCACGTCCAATCTCAATATCGCCTTTATCTTCAATCTCATAGCTGAGCCCTTCCAATCTCTCAACAACACCGGCATATCGAATCGCACTTGGACCCATATCGACACCGCGGCGCATTTGTCCAAGATCCATTGGTACTCCAATAATTGATATTCTTTCTTTCATTACAATCATCCCCCTTAGTAGAAGCCTGTGCCTCTATTGTACGTTCAAAAGGGGAGATGACTCAACTCGACAAAATCGTGTATATATATACAGAGTTTTCTGTTAAAAAGAATGCCCATAAACGCATCTGTCCAGTTTGCAGCACTCTATCCTTCAATCAGCATTTCTGGAAAACAAAAAAACCTAAGACTATATAGTCTTAGGTTTAAAGATGGAGCCTAGCGGGATCGAACCGCTGACCTCCTGCGTGCAAGGCAGGCGCTCTCCCAGCTGAGCTAAGGCCCCGAATATGGAGCGGAAGACGGGATTCGAACCCGCGACCCCCACCTTGGCAAGGTGGTGTTCTACCACTGAACTACTTCCGCAACATCATGCGGGTGAAGGGACTCGAACCCCCACGTCAAAGACACTAGATCCTAAGTCTAGCGCGTCTGCCAATTCCGCCACACCCGCATATTAAGGAAAAATGGTGTGCCATGAAGGACTCGAACCTTCGACCCTCTGATTAAAAGTCAGATGCTCTACCGACTGAGCTAATGGCACAATATGAAAACACTCTTTTAATCCTGCGCAGACACACAGTTCAAAAAAATGGCTGGGCTAGCTGGATTCGAACCAGCGCATGACGGAGTCAAAGTCCGTTGCCTTACCGCTTGGCTATAGCCCAATGAAAGTATGTATTTTTTAAAATTGGAATTGACCGTAAAAAGGTTTATGTAAACTAACCTTATTATTTACAGTCCAGACACATTCTATTCACTTTCCGCTTGTTTAAATAAAATGGTGGAGGGGGACGGATTCGAACCGCCGAACCCGGAGGGAGCGGATTTACAGTCCGCCGCGTTTAGCCACTTCGCTACCCCTCCACATTTCAGTGGTGCCGGCGAGAGGACTTGAACCCCCAACCTACTGATTACAAGTCAGTTGCTCTACCAATTGAGCTACACCGGCATTAAAGTAAAGGTATTAAATTCTTATGGTGGAGGATGACGGGCTCGAACCGCCGACCCTCTGCTTGTAAGGCAGATGCTCTCCCAGCTGAGCTAATCCTCCAGAAGAAAAGAATGTTTAGTATTTCACATAAAAAAACAATGGTGACCCGTACGGGATTCGAACCCGTGTTACCGCCGTGAAAGGGCGGTGTCTTAACCGCTTGACCAACGGGCCAGTTGAAATTGTAGTGTAAGCTCCCAACCGGGCTTGAACCGATGACCTCTTCCTTACCATGGAAGTGCTCTACCGACTGAGCTATGGAAGCATGGCTCCGCAGGTAGGACTCGAACCTACGACCGATCGGTTAACAGCCGATAGCTCTACCACTGAGCTACTGCGGAATAATATAATAGTATGATTTGTTCACAAGCCTGGCAACGTCCTACTCTCACAGGGGGAAACCCCCAACTACCATCGGCGCTAAAGAGCTTAACTTCCGTGTTCGGCATGGGAACGGGTGTGACCTCTTTGCCATCATCACCAGACATAGTGACAAAAATTATTATACTATGAAATCCGAAGATTTCAAGCTTTTTTTGAAAGAAGTTATTCTTTCAAAACTGAATAACGTTTGATAACAAGATTCACGTGCAACTTACGCTTAGTTAGACTATGGTTAAGTCCTCGAACGATTAGTATCTGTCAGCTCCACACGTCACCGCGCTTCCACCTCAGACCTATCAACCTGATCATCTTTCAGGGTTCTTACTCACAAATGTGATGGGAAATCTCATCTTGAGGGGGGCTTCATGCTTAGATGCTTTCAGCACTTATCCCTTCCGCACATAGCTACCCAGCGATGCCTTTGGCAAGACAACTGGTACACCAGCGGTGCGTCCATCCCGGTCCTCTCGTACTAAGGACAGCTCCTCTCAAATTTCCTGCGCCCACGACGGATAGGGACCGAACTGTCTCACGACGTTCTGAACCCAGCTCGCGTACCGCTTTAATGGGCGAACAGCCCAACCCTTGGGACCGACTACAGCCCCAGGATGCGATGAGCCGACATCGAGGTGCCAAACCTCCCCGTCGATGTGGACTCTTGGGGGAGATAAGCCTGTTATCCCCGGGGTAGCTTTTATCCGTTGAGCGATGGCCCTTCCATGCGGAACCACCGGATCACTAAGCCCGACTTTCGTCCCTGCTCGACTTGTAGGTCTCGCAGTCAAGCTCCCTTGTGCCTTTACACTCTGCGAATGATTTCCAACCATTCTGAGGGAACCTTTGGGCGCCTCCGTTACATTTTAGGAGGCGACCGCCCCAGTCAAACTGCCCGCCTGACACTGTCTCCCAGCCCGGTAAGGGCTGCGGGTTAGAATTTCAATACAGCAAGGGTAGTATCCCACCAATGCCTCCACCGAAGCTGGCGCTCCGGTTTCCAAGGCTCCTACCTATCCTGTACAAGCTGTACCAAAATTCAATATCAGGCTGCAGTAAAGCTCCACGGGGTCTTTCCGTCCTGTCGCGGGTAACCTGCATCTTCACAGGTACTATAATTTCACCGAGTCTCTCGTTGAGACAGTGCCCAGATCGTTACGCCTTTCGTGCGGGTCGGAACTTACCCGACAAGGAATTTCGCTACCTTAGGACCGTTATAGTTACGGCCGCCGTTTACTGGGGCTTCGGTTCAAAGCTTCGCTTGCGCTAACCTCTCCCCTTAACCTTCCAGCACCGGGCAGGCGTCAGCCCCTATACTTCGCCTTGCGGCTTCGCAGAGACCTGTGTTTTTGCTAAACAGTCGCCTGGGCCTATTCACTGCGGCTTTTCAGGGCTATTCACCCTAAAAAGCACCCCTTCTCCCGAAGTTACGGGGTCATTTTGCCGAGTTCCTTAACGAGAGTTCTCTCGCTCACCTTAGGATTCTCTCCTCGCCTACCTGTGTCGGTTTGCGGTACGGGCACCTCTCACCTCGCTAGAGGCTTTTCTTGGCAGTGTGGAATCAGGAACTTCGGTACTAAATTTCCCTCGCCATCACAGCTCAGCCTTATATGGGAAGCGGATTTGCCTACTTCCCGGCCTAACTGCTTGGACGCGCATATCCAACAGCGCGCTTGCCCTATCCTCCTGCGTCCCCCCATTGCTCAAATGGTGAGGAGGTGGTACAGGAATATCAACCTGTTGTCCATCGCCTACGCCTTTCGGCCTCGGCTTAGGTCCCGACTAACCCTGAGCGGACGAGCCTTCCTCAGGAAACCTTAGGCATTCGGTGGAGGGGATTCTCACCCCTCTTTCGCTACTCATACCGGCATTCTCACTTCTAAGCGCTCCACCAGTCCTTCCGGTCTGGCTTCGACGCCCTTAGAACGCTCTCCTACCACTGTTCGTAAGAACAGTCCGCAGCTTCGGTGATACGTTTAGCCCCGGTACATTTTCGGCGCAGAGTCACTCGACCAGTGAGCTATTACGCACTCTTTAAATGGTGGCTGCTTCTAAGCCAACATCCTGGTTGTCTAAGCAACTCCACATCCTTTTCCACTTAACGTATACTTTGGGACCTTAGCTGGCGGTCTGGGCTGTTTCCCTCTTGACTACGGATCTTATCACTCGCAGTCTGACTCCCGAGGAGCAAGTCTTTGGCATTCGGAGTTTGACTGAATTCGGTAACCCGATGAGGGCCCCTAGTCCAATCAGTGCTCTACCTCCAAGACTCTCATACTCGAGGCTAGCCCTAAAGCTATTTCGGAGAGAACCAGCTATCTCCAAGTTCGATTGGAATTTCTCCGCTACCCACACCTCATCCCCGCACTTTTCAACGTGCGTGGGTTCGGGCCTCCATTCAGTGTTACCTGAACTTCACCCTGGACATGGGTAGATCACCTGGTTTCGGGTCTACGACCACGTACTAATTCGCCCTATTCAGACTCGCTTTCGCTGCGGCTCCGTCTCATCAACTTAACCTTGCACGGGATCGTAACTCGCCGGTTCATTCTACAAAAGGCACGCCATCACCCGTTAATGGGCTCTGACTACTTGTAAGCACACGGTTTCAGGATCTTTTCACTCCCCTTCCGGGGTGCTTTTCACCTTTCCCTCACGGTACTGGTTCACTATCGGTCACTAGGTAGTATTTAGCCTTGGGAGATGGTCCTCCCGGATTCCGACGGGATTTCACGTGTCCCGCCGTACTCAGGATCCACTCTGGAGGGAACGAAGTTTCGACTACAGGGTTTTTACCTTCTATGACAGGCCTTTCCAGGCCGCTTCATCTACCCCGTTCCTTTGTAACTCCGTATAGAGTGTCCTACAACCCCAAGAGGCAAGCCTCTTGGTTTGGGCTGATTCCGTTTCGCTCGCCGCTACTTGGGAAATCGCATTTGCTTTCTCTTCCTCCGGGTACTTAGATGTTTCAGTTCCCCGGGTCTGCCTTCAGTACCCTATGTATTCAGGTAAAGATACTGTTCCATTACGAACAGTGGGTTTCCCCATTCGGAAATCTCTGGATCAAAGCTTACTTACAGCTCCCCAAAGCATATCGGTGTTAGTCCCGTCCTTCATCGGCTCCTAGTGCCAAGGCATCCACCGTGCGCCCTTCATAACTTAACCAAAATTGGTCAATCGTTTGTTTAGACTGTAAAGTCTAAGAAAATCACTATGGTAAGCGTAAATCTCAGTGAATTACTTGTTATCAATTACGTTATCCAGTTTTCAAAGAACAACCGGCAGATCATAATGATTTGCCTTCTTTCATATAGAGAGAATGATCTCTCAAAACTAAACAAAAACCAAAAGCGACCTCATATCCTTAGAAAGGAGGTGATCCAGCCGCACCTTCCGATACGGCTACCTTGTTACGACTTCACCCCAATCATCTACCCCACCTTAGGCGGCTGGCTCCTTGCGGTTACCCCACCGACTTCGGGTGTTGCAAACTCTCGTGGTGTGACGGGCGGTGTGTACAAGGCCCGGGAACGTATTCACCGCGGCATGCTGATCCGCGATTACTAGCGATTCCAGCTTCATGCAGGCGAGTTGCAGCCTGCAATCCGAACTGAGAATGGTTTTATGGGATTGGCTAAACCTCGCGGTCTCGCAGCCCTTTGTACCATCCATTGTAGCACGTGTGTAGCCCAGGTCATAAGGGGCATGATGATTTGACGTCATCCCCACCTTCCTCCGGTTTGTCACCGGCAGTCACCTTAGAGTGCCCAACTGAATGCTGGCAACTAAGATCAAGGGTTGCGCTCGTTGCGGGACTTAACCCAACATCTCACGACACGAGCTGACGACAACCATGCACCACCTGTCACTTTGTCCCCCGAAGGGGAACCTTCTATCTCTAGAAGTGGCAAAGGATGTCAAGACCTGGTAAGGTTCTTCGCGTTGCTTCGAATTAAACCACATGCTCCACCGCTTGTGCGGGCCCCCGTCAATTCCTTTGAGTTTCAGTCTTGCGACCGTACTCCCCAGGCGGAGTGCTTAATGCGTTAGCTGCAGCACTAAAGGGCGGAAACCCTCTAACACTTAGCACTCATCGTTTACGGCGTGGACTACCAGGGTATCTAATCCTGTTCGCTCCCCACGCTTTCGCGCCTCAGCGTCAGTTACAGACCAGAGAGTCGCCTTCGCCACTGGTGTTCCTCCACATCTCTACGCATTTCACCGCTACACGTGGAATTCCACTCTCCTCTTCTGCACTCAAGTTTCCCAGTTTCCAATGACCCTCCCCGGTTGAGCCGGGGGCTTTCACATCAGACTTAAGAAACCGCCTGCGCGCGCTTTACGCCCAATAATTCCGGACAACGCTTGCCACCTACGTATTACCGCGGCTGCTGGCACGTAGTTAGCCGTGGCTTTCTGGTCAGGTACCGTCAAGGCACCGGCAGTTACTCCGGCACTTGTTCTTCCCTGACAACAGAGTTTTACGATCCGAAAACCTTCATCACTCACGCGGCGTTGCTCCGTCAGACTTTCGTCCATTGCGGAAGATTCCCTACTGCTGCCTCCCGTAGGAGTCTGGGCCGTGTCTCAGTCCCAGTGTGGCCGATCACCCTCTCAGGTCGGCTACGCATCGTTGCCTTGGTGAGCCGTTACCTCACCAACTAGCTAATGCGCCGCGGGCCCATCTGTAAGTGACAGCCGAAACCGTCTTTGAATGTCAAACCATGCGGTTTGACATAGTATCCGGTATTAGCTCCGGTTTCCCGGAGTTATCCCAGTCTTACA
>NZ_JBRJIP010000003.1:0-68576 GCF_053629595.1 Metabacillus sp. SLBN-84 | reverse complement strand
ACCGGCAGTTACTCCGGCACTTGTTCTTCCCTGACAACAGAGTTTTACGATCCGAAAACCTTCATCACTCACGCGGCGTTGCTCCGTCAGACTTTCGTCCATTGCGGAAGATTCCCTACTGCTGCCTCCCGTAGGAGTCTGGGCCGTGTCTCAGTCCCAGTGTGGCCGATCACCCTCTCAGGTCGGCTACGCATCGTTGCCTTGGTGAGCCGTTACCTCACCAACTAGCTAATGCGCCGCGGGCCCATCTGTAAGTGACAGCCGAAACCGTCTTTGAATGTCAAACCATGCGGTTTGACATAGTATCCGGTATTAGCTCCGGTTTCCCGGAGTTATCCCAGTCTTACAGGCAGGTTGCCCACGTGTTACTCACCCGTCCGCCGCTGATCTCCGAAGAGATCCGCTCGACTTGCATGTATTAGGCACGCCGCCAGCGTTCGTCCTGAGCCAGGATCAAACTCTCCGAAGAAAATTTGTGACTCATAAATGTTGCTGACTTAAAAAATTTAAAACGTTTGGTGCGCTTTTGGTTTTGTTTAGTTTTCAAAGATCATTTTCGCTCGTCAGTGGTGACGGCTTATATAATTTAACATGGTGACCATCACTGTGTCAACAGGATTTTTTGAAGTTTTTTAAGACTTTAAAAATTCATTTGTTTCTCAGCGACGAAGAATAATATACCACCATTTCCACTTCAAGGTCAATATGTTTTATAAATTATTTTGCATAAAATGAAAATCAATTTTCCCGCTTATGATTTTGTATAAGTTGCCCAGCAATTCTCTTTTTTCAAGAAGTGATCTTTTTTGAACAAATGTGAGACTGTCGTCAATAAGAATATTGCTTATGATCTGAAGTTCCTGTTCAAGCAGCAGCTCCATTTCCTGAGCTTCTTTATCATTGAAGATAAACCCTTTTGACATATGATCCTCCTCTAAGATGCGTAAGTTTTATCATTATGGCACAACTTGAATTTTTCTAATCATATTCTTCACAGCTTGGCATACATATGAGACAAGAACATTAGGGACGGGGCTGATCAGAATGAACAATTTCTATGTACTGCATATAAAAAAAGTGAAACAGCTGCTCATCATTGTAATTGCCGCTCTCTTTACTGCCGGTATTTTATATATAGAAAATGTCCTTCAATTTCCTGTTTTCTCAACAGCAGACGGGCCAAAGGCTGTTTTTAGGGGAGAAGAGAAAGCAAACAGCGTTTCCCTTACGTTTGACATCAGCTGGGGGGATGAAAAGGCAAAGCCGATTCTTGATACTCTGAAGAAAAATGGTGTGACAAATGCGACCTTTTTTCTTTCAGCAGCCTGGGCTGAGCGGCACCCTGAGATAGTGAAGCAAATTGTAAAGGATGGACACCAGGTCGGGAGCATGGGATATGCCTATAAAAACTACACCTCGCTTGAGGCAGATGAAATACGGCGTGATATTCTCATGGCGCAGGATGTATTCAGCGAACTCGGACTGAAAGATATTAAACTTCTCCGGCCGCCTACAGGTAACTTCAATCAGGAGATCCTGACGATTGCCGAAAGATACGGATACACTGTCGTTCATTATAGTGTAGATTCAGATGACTGGACCAATCCCGGTGTCAGCACCATTGTGAAAAATGTAAATGATGCGGTTCAGGGAGGAGATATTATTCTGCTTCATGCCTCTGATTCCGCCAAGCAGACACAGAAGGCACTTCCGCAAATTGTTGAAGGGCTGAAACAAAAAGGCCTGAATAACGTGACGGTAGCGGATTTAATTTCGGGAGGAACAGCCAAATCAACGGAAGTTAAATAACCTTATGAAAAAAGCTAAGCCTTGAATAACAGGGCTTAGCTTTTTTTAGCTTGTGATAATTTAGATAAGAGCAGCAGCTGATAGGCATTGCATAGAAGCAGCGGAATCAGCATTAAGTACAGCCAGTCACCTTCATTTACCCGCAATGCAGGCACCCATTCGACCGTTGTAACGACTGTCATAAAAAACAGGGCCGGTATGAAAGCCATCTTGTTTGTCTGTTTCATCTTGATATAAGCGACCGCTGCACTGAATAACAGCAAAAAGAAGGCAACTATGATATAAGGAACAGCTGAATCACCTTCTGCTGCAAACAGCTGATAGCGGAAATAGACCAGATCAAAGATGACAAACAGTATCAGGACAATTTGAATGGCATTCCATAAAGCAGCCGTACGAAAGATTCCAAGTCCGAACCGGTGAATCGTCAAATAGGCGAAAAATCCCATTTGGCTGATGATGCTGAAAATAAATCCGACTCCAACGAGCCAAAGCAAAATGGAGAGAATCTCAACAATGTCAAACGATAAGAAAAACTCTTTATAATCTCCCCATCTTAAGGCAAAACCAGTAATACTCGTAGTGATGCCGCCGACAAGCAGAGTCGATAAAAATAACCGAACCCAATTTCTACTGTTCACAATTGTATCCCCCAATATGTATTCTACTCCAAAAATTTTACCAGTGTCTTTTGTAAAAAGCTATGTTAATTACCAGTATTAAAACAGGCCGATTCATTCATATTAGAAATAAGCAACTTTAAATGGAAAGGAGCTTTGCATGATGGAAAAGCGAAGGTTGCTCTCAATTCTGACACTTACAGCCATGTGTTTTTTCCTCGCGAGCTGCGCACCTAAAGATCAGCCTTCAGGACAGCTCGATTATGAAGAAACAAAGAAAATGGTTGTCGATATTTTAAAAACCGATGACGGAAAAAAAGCCATTCAGGAAATCCTTAAAAATGATGATATGAAGCAAAACCTGATCATGGATCAGAAAGTTGTCTCTGACACCATTTCCAAAACCCTGACGTCTGAAAAGGGACAGGAGTTCTGGAAAAAAACATTTGAAGATCCAAAGTTCAGTGAAAGTTTTGCAAAAAGCCTTCAGACCGAACACGAGAAGGTTATTAAAGGGCTGATGAAAGACCCGGAGTATCAAAAGATGCTCATTGGCGTCCTTGAAAATCCTGAGATGGAGAAACAGACGATGAAAGTTCTCCAAAGCCAGGAATACCGCAAACACCTTCAGGAGGTCATCACAGAGACGATTGAAAGTCCCCTGTTTAAAGCCAAGCTTGAAGAAACTCTGCTGAAAGCAGCTAAAGAAACGAACCAGCAGGGCGGCGGAGGCTCAGGCGGCAGCGGAGAGGACTCAGGGCAAGGCGGCAAGTCCGAAGAATCCGGACAAGGCGGCCAGTAGAGAAAAGCGCCCTGCTCAGGGACCGACAGACAGAAAAGGACCCGGCTGAAAAGTCCGGGTTTGACTTTTCCGCCGGATCCGCTGCGCCGGAGTACCGGGGCGCTGGACAATTACGCTCTAAATGTCACATACCTTTAGCAAAGCGCCAAAACGTTGGCGCTTTTGTTTATACATTTACAGGCACAATCTCTGCAACCTTTTTAGCGATTGATGAGTAGATCTCTCCAGTAGGATGATCTGCTGCATATATGGAAGGAGCAAAGTCCTTTTCGTTCCAGTCAGGCTGCTGAAGCGGAATATTTCCAAGCACAGGGACATTAAGCTCCTGTCCAAGCTTTTCTCCTCCGCCTTTGCCGAAGACATACTCTTTTTCTCCTGTTGTTCTGCTTTCAAAATAGGACATGTTTTCAACGACACCAATCACTTCATGATCAGTTCTAAGCGCCATGGCACCCGCTCTTGCTGCAACAAAAGCAGCTGTAGGATGCGGAGTCGTTACAATGATTTCTTTGCAGGAAGGAAGCATTGCATGGACATCAAGCGCTACGTCTCCGGTGCCCGGAGGAAGGTCTAAAAGCAGATAGTCAAGATCTCCCCACTCTACTTCCTGAAAGAAGTTATTCAGCATTTTTCCAAGCATCGGCCCTCTCCAGATAACCGGTGCATTATCCTCTACAAAAAAGCCCATAGAGATGACCTGGACGCCAAAACGCTCAACCGGAATAATTCTCTCTCCCCTTACAACAGGACGTTTCGTAATACCCATCATGTCCGGCACACTGAATCCGTAAATATCCGCATCAATAAGTCCGACTTTTTTGCCGAGACGGGCAAGAGCCACAGCTAAATTAACGGAAACAGTCGATTTTCCGACGCCGCCTTTACCGCTGGCAATTGCAATGTAGACAGGCTGCTTGGCTGATGACAGCAGAGAGGGATCCTCTTGTTTAGGCGCCTGATATTTTGCTGTTACTTCCTGGGGAAGTTCTGTAAAGCGAAGACCGACTGTGCCTGCGCCTGCTTCTTTAAGTTTTGCGACAATCTCCTGCTGAAGCTGCATCTGCTCAGACGTCCCTGTCTTTGCAATACCGATTTTCATGCTGATATGGTTTTTCTCAGCTTTCACTGAAATTTCTTCTATGGCATTCAGTTCTTCAAGGCTTCTATGTAAAAAAGGTTCTTTTAGTTCTCCGACGATTTTGCGAGCTGTTTGCTCATTCAGCATGTTAACCACCCTTTGTTGTATTCGTTTTCATCAGTATATCATAATTTGAAAGAAAATTGGGACTCCTGGGTTTATAGCTTAAGGCATTCAGGGAAAACAAAAAAATCCATCCCTACTCAGGAGGATTTTTTTCGTTCGTCATATAGCGCAGGATGCCGTTATAAATAGAAGCCGCCACTTTATCCTGATATTCATCGGTGCCAAGAAGGCGCGCTTCATCGGGATTAGACAGAAAACCCACTTCTACCAGAGCACCAGGCTTATCGATGTGTTTCATCAGGTAAATCGTATTCATCTGCTTGGCTTTGCGGTCAGTGTTCTCCAGGTTGCGCCTTAGTTCATCCTGAATAAATTTTGCAAGCACCTGGTTTTCTTCCATTTTGGAATGGTAGAACGTTTGTGCCCCGCTCCACTGTCTGGATGGAATAGCATTAAGATGAATACTTAAATACATATCTGCTTCAGAGTCGTTAATCAGCTCGAGGCGCTTTCTCAGGTCCTCACCTTTTCTTTTTGAATAGCCCTTCGTACTCTTATCCGCAAGGTCTGTATCTCTTTCTCGTGTGAGAAGGACGAGTGCCCCCTGTTCCTGCAGGTAGTCTCTGATCTGCTTTGAAATGGCAAGGGCAATGTCTTTTTCCAGATGCTCCGTTCCTACCGCTCCGCCGTCCGGCCCGCCGTGTCCGGGATCTATGTAGATAACCTTTCCTGTCAGCGGCAGATTCCAGGACTTCCAAGAGCTGTCGTTATTAAATTGAAATTGAAATAATAAAAGCAATAAGATAAAGCCTGCCCCAAAGCCAAACCATCTCAGCTTGTTTTTCATTTTTCCCACCCTCCTGCCCGTCCTTTACCACTATATGGCGGACAAACAGGAAATATGATTAGGCAATAGCGTTTTAATGAAGTCTGAGCTTCAGCCTCTTTGCTCCTTTTTCAAACCCTTCTGACCACCATGAATGAATCAAGTGCTCACATGCATAGTAAACCGATTCGTTTTTAAAATCATCACCGTGGTTTCCCCATATGAGCATGTAATCAAATAGTTGGTCAGTTAACTCTTTTTCCTCCCGGCTTGACCTCATGCTGACTGACTTCTGCGGTTCGCCGTAATAGCCGAATCTGCTGTAGCTGGCACCGAGCAGGAAGGCTTCTATAGAATAATCGATGCAGCCTTCTTCAATGGCGGAATAATCAATCGATCCTGAATGCATATAGACACCGAAACACTCATAGGCTTTCGCCTTCAGCTGGGTGAGTGTCAATTCTTTCAGGATAATGCGCTCATAGTTTATTTGCTTTTCTCTTCGTTTATCTGAAAGTGAAGTAATCTTTTCCATGATGTATATGCCCCCTCAGTCTATTGTTTTTCCGGGGCCCGGTTTCATGCGAGGTAAAGATTGTCTGCGGGTGATGAATTTTTTGGGGGAAAATAAAAAACCACAGCAGAACCGCTGTGGTTTTTGAAGAAAAAATTAACGTTTTGAGAACTGAGGTGCACGACGAGCGCCTTTAAGACCGTATTTTTTACGTTCTTTCATACGAGCGTCACGAGTCAGAAGACCTGCACGCTTAAGAGTGCCGCGATATTCTGGATCTGCTTCTAAAAGTGCACGTGAGATGCCGTGACGGATAGCGCCAGCCTGGCCAGCGAATCCACCGCCATTAACATTTACTAAAACATCATAGCTTCCAGCTGTTTCAGTTAAGTTAAGCGGTTGTTTGATGTCTTCGATTAGAGCTGCGAAAGGGATATAGTCTTTTACTTCACGATCGTTGATAACAATACGGCCTTCGCCTGGAACGAGACGAACACGCGCTACTGAGCTTTTACGACGGCCAGTACCGTAATATTGAACCTGTGCCAAATTAATAACCTCCTTAATAATTAACCGCGAAGTTCGTAAACTTCAGGTTGTTGTGCTTGGTGTGGATGCTCGTTGCCTGCATATACATGCAGCTTTTTGTACATTTGACGTCCTAGAGAACCTTTAGGAAGCATTCCGCGAATTGCTAGTTCAAGCATTTTCTCAGAGTAGTTTGTACGCATTTCAAGAGCAGTTCTTGATTTTAGTCCGCCTGGGAATTGGCTGTGACGGTAGTAGATCTTGTCAGTCAGTTTCTTTCCAGTCAGTTCGATTTGTGCTGCATTGATGATAATTACATGATCACCAGTGTCTACGTGTGGTGTATAAGTTGGTTTGTGTTTTCCGCGAAGAACAGATGCAATTTCGCTGGCAAGACGACCTAGAGTTTTGCCTGCAGCATCTACCACGAACCATTTACGTTCAACTTCAGTTGCTTTCGCCATATATGTTGTACGCATGATTTTCCCTCCAATATCTTTCATTTAAAATTTAATCATTCTATTTCAAAACACAGATAAACTCTTCCGGGGCTTATTTGTGGGGTTGAAATACATACCATATGATAGTTTATAACGTCCGGGCAACATTGTCAAGATAATGTTACACCTGGTTTAGTTGTCATAGTAAACTTTCCATAAATATAATCCGGAACCCGGGGCTGTTTTCCCGTTCAGTGAACGGTCACGCGCCTTCAGGATGTCTGGAATCCGGTAAGGATCCAGCACTCCCCGTCCAGCATTTATCAAGGTTCCGACAAGGATTCTGACCATATTGTAGAGGAATCCGTCACCGACAAACCGGAATGTCAGAACATCGTCTTCTTCGTAAAATTCGATATCATATAATGTTCTGATTCTGTCCTCTTTATCTGTTTTAGCTGAACAGAAGCTTGTAAAATCATGGGTGCCGATCAGAAACTTTATCGCTTCCCGCATTTTCACGTAATCAAGTTTATATGGATAATGATATGCGTAATTGCGGCTGAACACGTCCCTGACTTCCGAGCGGCTGACTTTATAGCGGTATTCCTTTGCACGGACATGGTACCTTGCATGAAAGTCGTCATCAGTAAATGTTACAGCATGAATGGCCACATCTCCGGGAAGAAGCGAATTTAAGGCATTCGGCCATCTGCTCTCGGGAATGTAGATCTCCGTATCAAAATGAAGCACCTGTCCGATGGCATGAACACCTGCATCTGTTCTGCCTGATGCAAAAACTTTCACTTCCTGTCCTTTATGCAGTTTTTTCAGGCCTTTTTCAATTTCACCCTGAACGGTCCTCTGTCCGGGCTGAATCTGAAATCCGCTGAATCCTGTTCCGTCATACGAAACGGTGCATTTTACCCTCATTGTAAACTCCTATGAACGCAGTAGTAATAGAACAATGCCTACAGCAATCAGCAGGCCGAGTATGATCGTATCAAGGGCTCTCCACGTCAGCTCGCGAAGCTTCGTTCTTCCTTCGCCTCCCTGGTAGCCTCTTGCCTCCATCGCAACAGCAAGCTCTTCCGCCCTCTTAAACGCGCTGATAAACAGCGGCACAAGCAGCGGAATGATGGCACTGATTCTTTGTTTAATCGGTCCGCTTGTAAAGTCAGCTCCCCTTGCCATCTGCGCTTTCATGATTTTATCCGTTTCCTCCATAAGCGTAGGAATAAACCGGAGTGAGATCGACATCATCAGCGCAAGTTCGTGGACCGGGAGGCCGATTTTTTTAAAAGGATGCAGCAGGCTTTCCATTCCGTCTGTTACTTCAATCGGTGTTGTCGTTAGCGTAAGGATGGTCGTAAGCAGGATAAGAAACAGAAATCTGAGGGAAATATAAATCCCCTGGATCACTCCCTCCCGGTGAACCGCAAGAAAGCCGGCTTCAAACAGGACAGGACCTTCTTTTGTCACGAGAATATGCAGAATAAACGTAAAAAGGATAATCCATATGATCGGCTTTAAGCCGTTCAATAGAAATCTTGGCGGCAGTTTTGTCGCACCGACGATAAAAAAGGTAAACAATCCGAGAATGGCATACGTCACCGCATTGTTGGCAAAAAACACGATAAAAACAAACAGAAAGATCATCGTGAGCTTTGAACGGGGGTCCATTCTGTGAACGAGCGAGGCGCCGGGAACATACTTGCCGATAATCATGCTGTTCATCATATGGAATCACCTTTGATCCCGCGTACAACCATACTGACAAGGTCATCGATTGAAAGTGAGATCCCTTTCCACTCTTTCCCGAGCTTCTGCTCAATCGTCTTTTGAAGCTTTACGGTTTCAGGAAGATCAAGCCCTGCTGAGACGAGCACTTCAGACTGGCTGAAAATCTCTTCAGGCGTGCCTTTCATCTGGACGGTGCCTTTATGCATCACAACAATTTCGTCCGAGTAGCGGGCGGCATCCTCCATGCTGTGTGTGACAAGAACGGTTGTAAGTGACCTGCTCTTATGAAGAGAGTAGAAAAGATCCATGATCTCTTTCCTTCCGCTCGGATCAAGCCCTGCAGTCGGTTCATCAAGAACCAGCACTTCAGGCTGGATGGCAAGAACGCCAGCTATAGCCACCCGTCTCATTTGACCGCCGCTCAAATCAAACGGTGACTTCTGGAGTACGTTTTCCGGAAGCCCGACCAGCTTGAGAGCATTGCGGGCCTTTTCCCGTGCTTCTTCTTCTGGGACGCCGAAATTCATAGGACCAAACATGATGTCCTTTTCAACCGTTTCCTCAAAAAGCTGATGCTCCGGAAATTGAAAGACGATGGCTACTGACCTGCGGACCGGTTTCAGATCTTTGACCTTTTTACCTGCTTCTATTTTACGCTCACCAACAGTAAGAGAACCTTTTGTAGGCTTAAGCAGTCCATTCAGATGCTGAAGAATGGTTGATTTGCCGGAACCGGTATGTCCGATGATCGAAACAAACGAGCGGTCTTTTATTTCCAGGTTAATGTCATGCAGCGCTAGACGTTCAAATGGCGTACGAGCCTGATATCTGTGCTCTAGCTCTTGGAATGTAATGTCCACAGTTCATTCACCAGGCTTTCTTCGTCTAAGTAGTTCTTTGAGAGGGCAATGCCTGCTTCTCTCAGCTTCATGCTGACCTGATAGGAAAAAGGCAGATCAAGTCCTATTTCAACCAGCTTGCGGTCGAGTTTGAAAATCTCTTCAGGTGAGCCCTCAGCAAATTTTTCTCCGCCATTCATAACGATAATCCTGTCTGCTCTCGCGGCCTCTTCAAGGTCATGTGTAATTGAAATGACCGTTACGATCCCCTGTCTGTTAAGCTCGCGCACTGTCTCCATCACTTCGCTTCTTCCCTGCGGATCAAGCATTGATGTAGCTTCGTCCAAAATAATGATCTGCGGCTGAACGGCAATGACACCCGCAATGGCCACGCGCTGCTTTTGGCCTCCTGAAAGATGGTGCGGCTCTTGATCGAGAAATGCTTCCATCTTCACTTTTTGAGTAGCCCATTCGACGCGCTTTTTCATTTCTTCCCGCGGCACTCCGTGGTTTTCCAAACCAAAAGCCACATCATCTTTAACGGTCGTTCCTACAAATTGGTTGTCCGGGTTTTGAAACACCATGCCGACTTGTTTGCGCACTTCCCAAATCGAGTCTTCATTTAATGGAATGCCGTTTACGGCGACGCGGCCGTGCTGCGGCAGTATAAGACCGTTGAGGACTCTGGCAAGGGTTGATTTGCCGGAACCATTATGTCCGACAACAGCAAGCCATTCGCCTTTTTTCACACTTAACGAAACAGCGTTAAGGGCGGGTCTTGCATCGTCTTCATGATACTGAAATGTAACCTGATCCACTTCAATAATTGTCTCTTCCATCGCTGCCTCCCTCACCTGTACTCCTGCGCAGACGCAAAAGCCATGCTCTTCTATTCTGTCTCTGCTGCGACACTCATTGGCCCCTCATCACGATGAGAGGCTGCCTGAGTGTACAAAAAAAGGGCATAGATCCAGTTTTCAGGAAAACTGACCCGCCCTCTGAGTAAAGAAAATAATGATTAAACTAATTCGATAATGACCATTGGTGCTCCGTCGCCGCGGCGAGGTCCAAGTTTCATTATGCGCGTGTAACCGCCTTGGCGTTCTGAGTAACGCGGTGCGATGTCACTGAATAGTTTTTGAAGTGCATTTTGCGTGCCTTCTTCGTTAGCTACCTCGTTACGGATGTAAGCAGCAGCTTGGCGGCGGGCATGAAGATCCCCACGTTTACCTAAAGTAATCATTTTTTCTACAGTTGAACGCAATTCTTTCGCACGAGCCTCAGTAGTTTCAATGCGCTCGCTGATGATTAGATCTGTAGTAAGATCACGAAGTAACGCTTTACGCTGAGCACTTGTACGTCCTAATTTTCTGTAAGGCATTATGTGTTCCCTCCTTCGTTAGTACTGTGTGTTAATTTTAGAAACACGCGAAAACGCTAGTTAACTTGTTAACTAGTCGTCAGTCGTCTTTACGAAGACCTAAGCCAAGTTCTTCTAGTTTCGCTTTCACTTCTTCCAAAGATTTACGACCTAAGTTGCGAACTTTCATCATATCTTCTTCTGTTTTATGAGCAAGCTCCTGTACAGTGTTAATGCCTGCACGTTTTAAACAGTTATAAGAACGAACTGACAAATCCAATTCTTCGATCGTCATTTCTAAAACTTTTTCTTTTTGGTCCTCTTCCTTTTCCACCATAATCTCAGCGTTTTGAGCTTCATCTGTAAGCCCAACGAAGATGTTAAGGTGTTCAGTCAGAATCTTTGCACCAAGTGCAATAGCTTCTTTCGGACCTGTGCTTCCGTCAGTCCACACATCAAAAGTAAGTTTATCATAGTTTGACACTTGACCAACACGTGTATTTTCAACTTGATAGGACACGCGTGCTACAGGTGTATAAATAGAATCGATTGGGATAACGCCGATTGGCTGATCTTCTCTTTTGTTTGCATCAGCCGGAGTATATCCGCGACCGCGTTTCGCAGTCAATCTCATACGGAAATGTGCACCCTTCGCTAATGTAGCAATATGAAGGTCCGGATTTAGAATTTCAACGTCACTGTCGTGAGTAATATCTGCAGCCGTTACAACTCCTTCATCCTGTACATCGATCTCAAGCGTTTTTTCTTCCTCTGAATAGATCTTAAGAGCAAGTTTTTTAATGTTTAAGATGATCGTAGTCACATCTTCAACAACGCCTTCGATCGTAGAGAATTCATGGAGTACACTATCTATCTGGATTGATGTTACAGCGGCACCAGGGAGTGAGGATAAGAGAATACGACGTAAGGAGTTACCCAAAGTTGTACCATATCCACGCTCGAGTGGTTCGACGACGAATTTGCCGTATTTGGCATCGTCGCTGATTTCAACCGTTTCGATTTTTGGTTTTTCAATTTCTATCATCTATAAACCCTCCTTCAAAACGTCGAAACCCCGGCTAGACAGATTATGAAGCTCCAAGGCGTGTGTCTAACCGAAATTCCCCATTATAAAGTCCCGAATGTGCACAACAACAAATAGTTATTTTCTGCGAGAACTTTTTAACTGTATCATAACCCATTATTGACAGGGATACAAAATCTATACAGAAAAATTATACACGACGACGTTTTGGCGGACGGCATCCGTTATGTGGAACCGGAGTAACGTCTCTGATAGCTGTTACTTCAAGACCAGCAGCTTGAAGAGCACGGATTGCAGCTTCACGGCCTGCGCCTGGTCCTTTTACAGTTACTTCAAGAGTTTTCATACCGTGTTCAATTGAACCTTTAGCTGCAGCTTCAGCAGCCATTTGTGCAGCGAATGGAGTGGATTTACGTGATCCTCTGAATCCGAGTGAACCTGCACTTGACCAAGAAAGAGCGTTACCATGTACGTCTGTAATAGTAACAATCGTGTTGTTAAATGTTGAACGAATATGAGCAATACCTGCCTCGATATTCTTTTTTACGCGACGCTTACGAGTGTTCGTTTTACGAGCCATTGTCGGTTAACCTCCTTTACCTTATTTTTTCTTGTTCGCAACCGTACGACGAGGTCCTTTACGAGTACGAGCGTTATTTTTGGTATTTTGACCACGAACAGGTAGACTGCGGCGATGACGTAAGCCACGGAAACTGCCGATCTCAATCAGACGTTTGATGTTTAGGGATACTTCACGGCGAAGGTCACCTTCAACTTTCAACTTGTCTACGATATCACGAATCTTACCTAGTTCTTCTTCTGTTAAGTCACGCACACGTGTATCTTCAGAAACACCAGCCTCAGCTAATACTTTTCCAGCAGTTGGACGTCCAATACCGAAAACATATGTTAATGAAATTACAACGCGTTTGTCACGAGGAATATCTACACCAGCAATACGAGCCATTTAAGCTGCACCTCCTTCAGTTTTAACCTTGTTTTTGTTTATGTTTTGGATTCTCACAAATTACCATTACTTTACCTTTTCTGCGGATGACTTTGCACTTTTCGCAGATTGGTTTAACCGATGGTCTTACCTTCATGATTTCTCTTACCTCCTTAGTTGCGGAGTGTTTTATTTAAAACGGTACGTAATTCTGCCGCGAGTCAAGTCATATGGTGATAATTCTACCGTAACTTTGTCTCCAGGTAAAATGCGAATAAAATGCATGCGGATCTTTCCAGATACATGCGCCAATACCGTATGACCATTCTCAAGCTCTACTTTGAACATTGCATTTGGCAATGTTTCCTGTACGGTACCCTCAACTTCAATTACATCATCTTTCGCCATTCATTATTCTCCCTTCTTCAAATCAGCAGCTTGCTCGTTGACAAACGTCTTCAGGGCATGCCGGAGTTTTCCGTTTGTTACACGTCCTGTTTCTTTTATACTGTTCTGAACTTCCGGAGATACGCGATCAATAAACTCTAGATGATTCACATTCTTCTTTTTAGGGGAGTGGAAGGGTCGCTTCTCTCCGTCTGCTATAAATACGAACCGTTCATCTAAAATACTGATCACGACAGCATATTGTCCAGCTTCTCTGCCTTCAGTAATAGAGACAAACTGACCTATGCGCGGACTCGATTCGGCTTCGTTCAAACAATATCACCTGCGGATTTAGGCTTTAGTTAAAATCTCATAGCCAGTTTCTGTAATGGCAATCGTGTGTTCGAAATGAGCACACATTTTGCTGTCCTGAGTAACAACTGTCCAGTTGTCAGCAAGAGTTCTTACATATCGGCTTCCGGCATTCACCATTGGCTCAATCGCCAAGACCATGCCAGGTTTTAACCTCGGACCTTTGTTTGGCGGACCATAATGCGGAATCTGCGGATCTTCATGTAAATCCTGTCCAACGCCGTGTCCAACATATTCACGTACGACCGAGAATTGATGCTGTTCAACATACGTCTGAATAGCGTGTGATATATTGGATAGTCTCTCACCCGGTTTGGCTTCAGCCAGACCTTTGTAGAGGGATTCCTCAGTCACTTCAAGAAGCTTTTTGGATTCCTCTGAGATGTTTCCAACAGGATAAGTCCAAGCAGAGTCACCATGATAGCCATTATACTTCGCACCGATATCGATGCTGATAATGTCTCCTTCACGCAATACTCGATCTCCAGGTATTCCGTGAACGAGCTCCTCATTCACAGAAGCACAAATGCTCCCGCGAAAACCATTATAACCTTTAAAAGAAGGAATTGCATGGTTTGCACGAATAATCTTTTCGGCAATTGCATCCAGTTCTTTTGTTGTAATTCCAGGCTGTATATGTTTTTGGAGTTCCTGGTGGGTCAATGCGACAATGCGACCAGCCTCACGCATAATTTCGATTTCACGTGGAGTCTTACAAATGATCATTCACCTAATCCTCCAAGCAGTTCATTAACGTCAGCGAAGACTTTATTGATGTCCTGCTGGCCATTAATATTACGCAGATATCCTTTTTCTTCATAGAAATTCAGCAAAGGTTGTGTCTGCTTGAGGTTTACTTCAAGCCGGTTAGCAACAGTCTCTTCGTTGTCATCTTCACGCTGGTAAAGTTCACCGCCGCATTTGTCGCAGCGTCCTTCAGCAGCCGGAGGATTGAAAACGAGATGATATGTTGATCCGCACTGTTTGCAGATGCGGCGTCCTGTAAGACGTTCCATCAGGATGTCTTTATCAACCTCAATGTTAATGACATAATCCATTTTTCTATCAAGATCAGACAGGATGTTCTCCAAAGCTTCAGCCTGAGCAACTGTGCGCGGGAATCCGTCAAGCAGGAAACCTTTTTCACAATCATTCTTGCCTAATCTTTCACGGACGATACCGATCGTTACTTCATCAGGAACGAGAGCACCTTGATCCATGAAGGATTTTGCTTTAAGACCTAGCTCAGTTTCACCTTTAATGGCAGCTCTGAACATATCCCCTGTTGAGATATGAGGGATTTCATATTTTTCAACGATTCGTTCTGCCTGTGTGCCTTTACCGGCTCCCGGCAGACCCATTAATACTAGATTCAAGAATATTACCCCCCTCAGTCTCTATTTAGAAGGAAAGGGACACAAGTCCCATAACCTTACTGTTTAATAAATCCTTTATAGTGACGCTTAACAAGCTGACTTTCAAGTTGTTTCATCGTTTCAAGAGCAACCCCTACTACGATCAACAAGCTCGTTCCGCCAATCTGTGCAGAAGCTGGCAAGTTAGCGAACTTAATAAAGAATACAGGAAGAACTGAGATAGCTGCTAAGAAAAGTGAACCAACAAACGTCAGTCTGTATAGAGTTTTTGTTAAATAATCCTGCGTATTTTTCCCTGGACGAATGCCCGGGATATATCCGCCCTGCTTTTTCAGATTCTCTGACATCTGCTCCGGATTAACCTGAACAAATGCATAGAAGTAAGTAAAAGCAACGATTAATGCAACATATACAATCATGCCGATAGGCTGTGTATAATCAAACGTTTTTTGGATCCAGTTTGTAACATCATTGGATCCGAAGAACGAAGCAATTGTTGGCGGTGTAATAATGAACGAAACCGCAAAGATGACAGGGATAACACCGGCAGGGTTCACTTTAAGCGGAAGGTGAGTAGACTGACCTTTCGCAGGAGCTCGGCCTGCTGAGTTCTTCGCATATTGAATCGGGATCTTGCGAAGAGCCTGCTGAATGAAGATAACTCCAACTATAATTGCGATTACCGCTAATACTATCAGCGCAACTTTTACAATGTTCAAGAAAAGCTGATCTCCAGCGTCCTGGAATTGCTGCACATAGATTTGGTTAAGAGTTGTAGGGATTCCTGCTGCAATCCCCGCAAAAATGATAATGGAAATACCATTACCCACACCCTTAGATGTGATTTGCTCTCCTAACCACATTAAAAAAGCAGTACCTGCTGTTAAGACAACTGCAATTAAAAGGTACGTTGTAATTCCCGGCTTTTCAATTAATAATCCCCCAGCGAGATTATTAAAACCGTAAGACATACCCAACGCTTGGATGAAACCTAGTACAATCGTAAAGTATCTAGTGAATTGTGCTAGTTTACGACGGCCAACTTCACCTTGCTTTGACCATTCAGTAAATTTCGGAACGACATCCATCTGCAATAACTGCACGATGATGGATGCTGTAATGTACGGCATAATTCCCATCGCAAGGATCGAGAAGTTATACAGCGCACCGCCTCCGAAGGTGTTAAGAATTCCGAAAACATTCATTTCATCCTGAGCCTTTAAAACGTCAGCGTTGACGTTAGGCACAGGAATGAACGTACCAATACGAAAAATAATTAACATTAGAAGGGTGAACAAGATTTTATTGCGGATATCACCCACGCGCATAAAATTGGAGATTGTCTTAAACATTAAATCACCTCTACTGTACCGCCAGCAGCTTCGATAGCTTCTTTAGCAGATGCAGAGAATTTATTGGCTTTAACTGTAAGCTTTTTCTCAAGCTTTCCGTTGCCCAGTACTTTCACGCCTGATTTCACTTTGCTGATTACTCCAGCTTCAACTAGAAGTTCAACAGTTACTTCAGCACCGTCTTCGAACAGATTAAGTTTGTCAAGGCTGACAATCGCATAGTCTTTACGGTTGATGTTTGTGAATCCGCGTTTAGGCAGACGTCGGAATAAAGGAGTTTGACCACCTTCGAATCCAGGGCGAACACCGCCGCCGGAACGGGCGTTTTGTCCTTTATGACCTTTACCAGCTGTTTTACCGTTACCAGAACCAGTACCACGGCCAACACGATTGCGTGTTTTGCGTGACCCTTCTGCTGGTTTTAATTCATGAAGTTTCATCGGGACACCTCCTTGATATTAGAAGATCTATATTATTGTTCTTTAACTGTTACCAAATGAGATACTTTGTTGATCATGCCGCGGATCGCTGCATTGTCATCAAGCACTACTGTTTGATGCATTTTTTTAAGACCTAGTGTTTTAACAGTAATACGTTGGTCTTCTGGGCGACCAATCACACTGCGAGTGAGGGTAATCGCTAATTTGTTTGCCATCATGTTTCCCTCCTTATCCTAACAATTCTTCAACCGACTTGCCACGTAGCTTCGCAACTTCATCAGCGCGTTTAAGTTCTGTTAATCCAGAAATTGTAGCACGGATCATGTTAATTGGAGTGTTAGAACCTAGTGATTTAGAAAGGATGTCACTAACTCCTGCTAATTCTAGTACTGCACGAACAGGACCACCAGCGATAACACCAGTACCTTCAGATGCAGGTTTTAAAAGGATGTTTCCAGCACCGAATCTGCCGATGACTTGGTGAGGAATAGTAGTACCAACCATAGGTACTTCAACAAGGTTTTTCTTAGCGTCTTCGATCGCTTTGCGAATCGCTTCCGGAACTTCCTGTGCTTTACCAGTACCGAAACCTACATGACCGTTTTTGTCGCCGACAACTACTAATGCAGCAAAGCGGAAACGACGTCCACCTTTTACTACTTTAGCTACACGGTTTACTGTAACAACGCGTTCTTCAAGCTCTAATTTGTTTGGTTCAATACGACCCATTCTCTGTGTCCCTCCTTTTTTTATTAAAATTCTAGACCAGCTTCGCGAGCAGCTTCAGCCAAAGCCTTAACACGGCCATGGTATAAGTAACCCCCGCGGTCAAATACAACAGATTTCACGCCTTTTTCGATTGCACGTTTAGCAACTAGTTCGCCAACTTTAGCAGCAGCTTCAGCGTTGCCTTTCGCATCAAGAGCAAGGTCTTTATCTAATGTTGAAGCACTTGCAATTGTCACTGATTGAGCATCGTCAATTACTTGTGCGTAGATGTGCTGATTAGAACGAAATACGTTTAAACGAGGACGAGCAGTTGTACCAGATAATTTTGCGCGGACACGTCCGTGTCTTTTCTTACGCACAACGTTTTTGTCAAGTTTCGTAATCATCCAGGTCACTCCTTTCTTATCATCTAAGCGACATTACTTCGCTGTTTTACCTTCTTTACGACGTACATATTCACCTTCGTAGCGGATACCTTTGCCTTTGTAAGGCTCTGGCGGACGAGTAGCGCGGATGTTAGAAGCAACAGCTCCAACACGCTCTTTGTCTGTACCTTTTACAATTACTTTTGTATTTGAAGGCACTTCAATTTCGATTCCTTGTTCAGGAACGATTTCTACAGGATGTGAGTATCCAACAGCAAGAACTAGCTTGTTGCCTGATTTAGTAGCACGGTAACCGACACCTACTAATTCAAGACCCTTTTCAAATCCTTTAGAAACGCCCTCAACCATGTTTCCAAGAAGGCTGCGAGTTGTACCGTGAAGAGCACGATGTTCTTTTTGATCAGAAGGACGTGTCACTGTAAGTACGTTGTCTTCAACCTTAATGTTGATATCAGAGTTAAAAGTACGAGTTAATTCACCTTTAGGTCCTTTAACAGTTACAGTGCTTCCGTCGATCGCAACTGTTACACCAGCAGGGATTTCAAGTGGTTTTTTACCAATACGAGACATTCATGTACACCTCCATTCTTTTTTCAGGTTATTACCAAACGTATGCCAGAACTTCTCCGCCAGCTTGTTTCGCACGAGCTTCTTTGTCTGTAAGGACACCTTGAGAAGTAGATACGATTGCGATTCCTAAACCGTTAAGTACGCGAGGTACTTCGTTAGCTTTAGCGTATACGCGTAATCCTGGTTTACTGATGCGTTTCAGACCAGTGATAACACGCTCGTTGTTTGATCCGTATTTAAGGAAAATACGAATGATACCTTGTTTGTTATCTTCTACATATTCAACATCACGAACGAAACCTTCACGCTTAAGGATTTCAGCGATCTCTTTTTTCGCTTTCGATGCAGGAATTTCTAATTTTTCATGACGAACCATATTCGCGTTGCGAATACGAGTAAGCATATCTGCAATTGGATCTGTCATTACCATATCAAAATTACCTCCTTCCCGATTATGGGGTATTACCAGCTAGCTTTTTTAACGCCTGGAATTTGACCTTTATATGCGAGTTCACGGAAACAAATACGGCAAAGTTTAAATTTGCGGAGAACTGAATGTGGACGACCACAGCGTTCGCAGCGAGTGTACTCTTGTACTTTAAACTTTTGAGTGCGTTTTTGTTTCGCAATCATTGACTTTTTAGCCACGTTTTCGCCTCCCTATTTCGATTATTTTTGGAATGGCATACCGAACTGAGTAAGAAGCTCACGAGATTCTTCATCAGTGTTAGCAGTTGTAACGATAACGATGTCCATACCACGAACTTTTGATACTTTATCATAATCAATTTCAGGGAAGATTAGTTGTTCTTTAACACCTAGAGTGTAGTTTCCGCGTCCGTCAAAAGACTTTTTAGAGATACCGCGGAAGTCACGTACACGTGGTAATGATACAGAAACTAATTTATCTAGGAATTCATACATGCGCTCGCCGCGAAGAGTTACTTTCGCACCGATAGGCATACCTTCACGCAGACGGAATCCTGCAATTGATTTTTTAGCTTTTGTGATAACCGGCTTTTGACCTGAGATTGTAGTTAACTCTTCTACAGCTGTATCAAGAGCTTTAGAGTTAGATACTGCGTCACCAACACCCATGTTGATTACGATCTTCTCAAGCTTTGGAACTTGCATCACTGATTTATAGTTGAACTTGCTCATTAAAGCAGGTGTAATTTCTTTTTGATACTTTTCTTTAAGGCGGTTCATGCGAGGACCTCCCTTCCTTATTTACTATTTATCTAAAGTTTCACCAGATTTTTTCGCAACACGTACCTTTTTGCCATCAACCACTTTGAAACCAACACGAGTTGGCTCACCTGATTTAGGATCAAGTGGCATAACATTTGATACATGGATAGGTGCCTCCTGGCTGATAATTCCGCCCTGAGGGTTTAATTGAGAAGGTTTTGAATGCTTCTTCATAATGTTGATGCCTTCAACAAGCACGCGATCTTTCTTAGGGAAAGCAGCAAGTACAGTACCTTGTTTGCCTTTATCTTTACCTGAGATCACTACTACTTTATCACCTTTTTTTACATGCATCCTAGTCGCACCTCCTTAGTAAGGCTATCTATTTTCGATTTATAATACTTCTGGAGCAAGAGAAACAATTTTCATGAAGTTGCCTTCACGCAATTCACGTGCAACTGGTCCAAAGATACGAGTTCCGCGAGGGCTCTTGTCATCTTTAATGATTACACATGCGTTTTCGTCGAAACGGATGTAAGATCCGTCCTGACGGCGAGCGCCGCTCTTTGTGCGAACGATTACTGCTTTAACAACGTCACCTTTTTTAACAACGCCTCCTGGTGTTGCTTGTTTGACCGTACAAACAATTACATCACCAATATTAGCAGTTTTACGTCCAGATCCGCCAAGAACTTTAATAGTAAGAACTTCACGAGCACCAGAGTTGTCAGCAACTTTTAAACGGGATTCTTGTTGAATCATTTACGTTACCTCCCTTCGGAAATATAATCCGAACAATATTAGATAATAACAGCTTCTTCAACAATTTCAACTAGACGGAAACGTTTAGTAGCTGATAATGGGCGAGTTTCCATGATTTTAACCACATCGCCGATTTTAGCTTGGTTGTTTTCATCATGAGCTTTGAACTTTTTGGAATATTTAACACGCTTGCCGTATAAAGAATGCTTCTTATACGTTTCAACAAGAACAGTGATCGTTTTATCCATTTTATCAGAAACTACACGTCCAGTGTAGACTTTGCGCTGGTTGTTGCGTTCAGTCATTCTGCAACCTCCTCTCAGGATTATCGATTATTAGCAGCGATCTCTCTTTCAGTGATCACAGTTTTCATACGAGCGATCGATTTACGTACTTCACGAATGCGAGCAGTGTTTTCAAGTTGTCCAGTCGCCAATTGAAAGCGAAGGTTGAACAGCTCTTCCTTCAGTGATTTTACTTTTTGTTCAATTTCAGCAGTGGTAAGATCACGAATTTCATTAGCTCTCATTTGATTCACCACCAATTTCCTCGCGTTTAACGAATTTTGTTTTGATTGGCAATTTGTGAGATGCAAGACGCAATGCTTCGCGTGCTACTTCTTCTGATACACCAGCAATTTCAAACATTACTTTTCCTGGTTTTACAACTGCCACCCAGCCTTCAGGAGCACCTTTACCGGATCCCATGCGGACCTCTAGAGGTTTAGCCGTGTAAGGCTTAGAAGGGAAAATTTTGATCCAGACTTTACCGCCACGTTTCATGTAACGAGTCATAGCAATACGAGCTGCCTCAATTTGACGATTTGTAATCCAAGAAGCTTCTAGAGCTTGAATGCCGTATTCACCGAAGTGAACTTCTGTACCGCCTTTAGCACGACCGCGCATTTTTCCACGGTGTTCTCTGCGATATTTAACGCGTTTTGGCAACAACATAATTATTTTCCTCCTTCCTCTTTTTTCTTCTTAGTAGGAAGAACCTCTCCACGATAGATCCAAACTTTAACGCCTAATTTACCATAAGTAGTGTCAGCTTCAGCTGTACCATAGTCAATATCAGCACGAAGTGTGTGAAGTGGAACTGTTCCTTCACTGTAGCTTTCAGAACGAGCGATATCAGCGCCGCCAAGACGACCAGATACCATTGTTTTTATTCCTTGTGCACCTGCGCGCATAGCACGTTGGATTGTTTGCTTTTGAGCACGACGGAATGAAATACGATTTTCAAGTTGACGAGCGATGTTGTCAGCTACTAGTTTAGCATCAAGATCAGCTCTCTTGATTTCAAGAATGTTGATGTGTACACGCTTGCCAGTTAGTGAGTTAAGAGCTTTACGAAGTGCTTCAACTTCAGTACCGCCTTTACCGATAACCATACCTGGCTTAGCAGTGTGGATCGTAATGTTCACGCGATTAGCAGCACGCTCGATTTCAATCTTTGAAACAGATGCATCGCTTAAACGCTGATTGATATATTCACGAACTTTGATGTCTTCGTGCAGAAGATTAGCATAATCTTTGCCAGCGAACCATTTAGATTCCCAATCACGGATAACACCAATGCGAAGACCGACTGGATTTACCTTTTGACCCACGGATTATCCCTCCTTCTTTTCTGATACAACGATTGTAATGTGGCTTGTGCGTTTGTTGATGGCACTTGCACGGCCCATTGCGCGTGGACGGAAACGTTTTAGAGTTGGACCTTCGCCTACATAAGCTTCAGTTACAACCAGGTTGTTAATGTCCATTTCATAGTTGTGCTCTGCGTTTGCCACAGCAGATTTTAGAACTTTTTCAATAATTGGAGAAGCAGTTTTAGGTGTGTGGCGAAGAATCGCTACCGCTTCACCGATTTGCTTTCCTCGGATAAGATCAATTACTAAACGAGCTTTACGAGGAGCAATACGTACTGTTCTTGCAACGGCTTTAGCTTGCATTTAAAAGCCTCCTCTCATTAGCGTCTTGTTTTTTTGTCGTCAGCTGCATGGCCTTTATACGTACGTGTTGGAGCAAACTCACCGAGTTTGTGTCCTACCATATCTTCAGTAACGTATACAGGAACATGCTTGCGACCGTCATATACAGCGATCGTTTGACCGATGAATTGCGGGAAAATAGTAGAACGGCGAGACCAAGTTTTGATTACTTGTTTTTTCTCTGACTCGTTTAACTTTTCAACTTTCTTGAATAAATGCTCATCTACGAATGGTCCTTTTTTCAAGCTACGGCCCATACTTGTACCTCCCTTCGCGATTGCGCTACGGTTCCTTCGAACCGTAGAACCATCACGTTATTTTTTACGACGACGTACGATGAATTTATCGGACTTGTTTGTCTTCTTGCGAGTTTTGTAACCAAGAGTAGGTTTACCCCAAGGAGTCATTGGAGACTTACGTCCGATTGGAGCACGACCTTCACCACCACCGTGCGGGTGATCGTTAGGGTTCATTACAGAACCACGAACTGTAGGTCTGATACCTAACCAGCGAGAGCGTCCAGCTTTACCGATGTTGATAAGTTCATGCTGCTCGTTTCCTACTTGACCAACTGTAGCGCGGCAAGTAGAAAGGATCATGCGAACCTCACCAGAGTTCAAGCGAACAAGAACGTATTTGCCTTCTTTACCAAGAACCTGTGCAGAAGTACCAGCAGAACGTACTAATTGTCCGCCTTTGCCTGGTTTAAGTTCGATGTTGTGAATAACTGTACCTACAGGGATATTTTGAAGTGGAAGTGCATTTCCTACTTTAATATCAGCCTCTGGTCCAGAAACAACTTGTAAACCTACTTCAAGGTTTTTTGGAGCAAGGATATATCTTTTCTCACCATCTGCATAGTGGATAAGTGCAATGTTTGCAGAACGGTTCGGATCATACTCGATTGTAGCAACGCGTCCTGGTATACCATCTTTATCGCGTTTGAAGTCGATAATACGGTATTGACGTTTGTGACCGCCGCCTTGATGACGTACAGTAATTTTACCTTGGTTGTTACGACCGCCTTTTCTGTGTACAGGCGCAAGTAATGACTTTTCCGGTTTGTCTGTAGTAATCTCAGCGAAATCAGAAACAGTCATGCCGCGACGACCATTTGAGGTTGGTTTGTACTTTTTAATCGCCATCTCGTTTCCCTCCTATCTTAAATAATGAATTAGACTTCGAATAGTTCGATTTCTTTGCTGTCAGCTGTTAATTTAACAACTGCTTTTTTGCGTTTATTAGTAAGACCTGTGTAACGACCTACACGCTTATATTTGCCTTTGTAGTTAAGAACGTTAACTTTCTCCACTTTTACGCCAAAGATTGCTTCAATAGCATCTTTCACTTGAGTTTTGTTAGCACGAACGTCAACTTCAAACGTGTACTTTTTCTCAGTCATTAAGTCCGTTGAAAGTTCAGTGATTACGGGGCGCTTAATAATATCACGAGGATCTTTCATTATGCAAGCACCTCCTCTACTTTTTGCACCGCTGCTTTCGTAATAACAAGCTTTTCATGGTTAAGTACATCAAGTACATTAATAGAATTAGCTTCAAGAACTGTAATGCCAGGGATGTTACGTGCAGATAGTGCAACAGATTCGTTTACATCAGCAGTAACGATCAATGCTTTCTTTTCAACTGAAAGTCCTGCAAGGATAGCAGTCATTTCTTTTGTTTTAGGAGCATTCATTAGAAGATCTTCTAATACTAGAATGTTGTTCTCTTGTACTTTTGTAGATAAAGCTGATTTGATCGCTAAGCGGCGAACTTTTTTAGGTAATTTGTAAGCATAGCTGCGTGGTGTTGGACCGAATACGATACCACCGCCGCGCCATTGTGGTGAGCGGATAGATCCTTGACGAGCGCGTCCAGTACCTTTTTGGCGCCAAGGCTTGCGACCTCCGCCTCTAACTTCTGAACGATTCTTTACTTTGTGGTTTCCTTGACGCAAAGAAGCTCTTTGCATGATAACCGCATCAAATAAAACGTGCTGATTAGGTTCGATACCAAATACAGAATCATTTAGTTCGATTTCACCAACGTTTGATCCGCTTTGGTTTAATAATGCTACTTTCGGCATTATCGAATTCCTCCTTTCTTAGAAAAATTAGTTAGATTTAACAGCCTTTTTCACTGTGATAAGTGATTTTTTAGGACCAGGTACGTTTCCTTTGATCAATAGAAGGTTACGCTCAGCGTCAACTTTCACGATCTCAAGGTTTTGAACAGTTACTTGCTCTCCGCCCATGCGGCCTGGCAATAATTTGTTTTTGAATACTCGGTTAGGAGCAACAGGACCCATTGAACCTGGGCGACGGTGGTAACGAGAACCATGTGACATAGGTCCGCGAGATTGGTTATGGCGTTTGATAGAGCCTTGGAAACCTTTACCCTTTGAGATTCCTGTTACATCTACTGTATCTCCAGCAGAGAAAATATCAACTTTGACTTCCTGACCAACTTCATACTCACCAGCTTCTCCGCGGAACTCCCTTACGAAGCGCTTAGGTGCAGTATTAGCTTTTGCAACGTGTCCTTTTGCAGGCTTGTTAGAAAGCTTTTCACGTTTGTTTGAGAAACCAACCTGAACAGCAGCATAGCCGTCGCTTTCAACAGTCTTGATTTGAAGAACTACGTTTTCAGCAGCCTCAATTACTGTTACCGGGATAAGATCGCCTTTTTCAGTAAACACTTGAGTCATACCGATTTTTTTACCTAAGATTCCTTTGGTCATTAGTCACACCTCCTATAATGTTATAAAATCTATTTTTTGAAATTAAAGTTTGATTTCAATGTCAACGCCTGACGGCAAGTCTAATCTCATCAATGCATCAACAGTTTGTGGTGTTGGGTTGATGATGTCGATCAAACGTTTGTGTGTGCGCATTTCGAACTGCTCACGTGAATCTTTGTATTTGTGTACCGCACGAAGAATCGTGTAAATCGATTTTTCAGTTGGCAACGGGATCGGACCAGAAACGTTAGCACCTGAACGTTTTGCTGTTTCAACGATCTTTTCAGCAGATTGATCAAGAATTCTGTGATCATATGCTTTCAAACGAATACGAATTTTTTGTTTTGCCATTATTTTCCCTCCTTTTCGCCTACTTTTAAAATAGACTTTCTCCGTAGAAATTTTCCGTACACTCGCCATGGCAAAGCGGCCGTGTGTATCGGCAACCTCCTACTTCATCGCAGTCAAAGACCAACATTGTCTATTATATAGAAATTTTGCGCCCAATGCAAGATAAAAATAAAGTTTTTACTTTCTTGCGCACTTTTCCTATTATACATACATCAACAGGTAAAAACAAGGGGATCAGCAGCTGGAAAAGTTTTCGTTTCTTATGGCAAATCATTTCTACTATATATATAGAAGAAACAAAAAAAGACGAGCACGAATGCTCGTCTTTTTAAATAGCAGGATTACTCAGTGATTGTAGCTACAACACCAGCGCCTACTGTACGACCGCCTTCACGGATTGAGAATTTAGTACCTTCTTCAATCGCGATTGGAGCGATAAGTTCAACAGTCATTTCGATGTTATCGCCAGGCATAACCATCTCAACGCCTTCTGGAAGTTGGATGATACCAGTTACGTCCGTAGTACGGAAGTAGAACTGTGGGCGGTAGTTAGAGAAGAATGGAGTGTGACGTCCACCCTCTTCTTTTGAAAGAACGTAAACTTCTGATTTAAATTTAGTGTGTGGAGTGATTGTTTTTGGCTTAGCAAGAACTTGTCCACGTTGGATGTCGTCGCGAGAAACCCCACGAAGAAGTGCACCGATGTTATCGCCAGCTTCTGCATAGTCAAGAAGCTTACGGAACATTTCAACACCTGTTACAGTTGTTGATTTTGGCTCTTCAGTGAAGCCGATGATGTCGATAACATCTCCAACTTTAACTACTCCACGCTCAACGCGTCCAGTAGCAACTGTTCCACGGCCAGTGATTGAGAATACGTCCTCAACAGGCATCATGAATGGTTTTTCAGTGTCACGAGCTGGTGTTGGGATGTACTCGTCAACAGCGTTCATAAGCTCAACGATTTTCTCTTCCCACTCAGCTTCGCCTTCTAGAGCTTTAAGAGCAGAACCTTTGATTACTGGGATGTCATCGCCAGGGAAGTCATACTCAGAAAGAAGGTCGCGAACTTCCATTTCAACTAGCTCTAGAAGCTCTTCGTCGTCTACCATGTCGCATTTGTTCATGAATACTACTAGGTAAGGTACACCTACTTGACGAGAAAGAAGGATGTGCTCACGAGTTTGTGGCATTGGGCCGTCAGATGCAGAAACAACTAGGATTCCGCCGTCCATTTGTGCAGCACCAGTGATCATGTTTTTAACATAGTCAGCATGTCCTGGGCAGTCAACGTGTGCATAGTGACGAGTTTCAGTTTCGTACTCAACGTGTGCAGTTGAGATTGTGATTCCGCGCTCGCGCTCTTCAGGAGCAGCATCGATCATGTCGTATGCCATTGCAGCACCTTTACCGCTACGTTTTGCAAGTACAGTTGTAATTGCAGCTGTTAGAGTTGTTTTACCGTGGTCAACGTGTCCAATTGTACCGATATTGGCATGCGTTTTGGAACGGTCGAATTTTTCTTTACCCATTCTAAATTCCTCCTTAGAGTCATGATTGATTATATAGAGTGTAGAAAGTGGAGGCTGTCCACTTTCTATTCATACATAAGTAGTTATACTTTAATAAAGAGTGAAAATCAATTATTCACCTTTATTTTTTTTGATAATTTCTTCAGAAATTGATTTTGGAACCTCTTCGTAGTGATCAAAGTGCATAGAGAATGTTCCGCGTCCTTGAGTGTTTGAACGAAGTGCAGTTGCATATCCAAACATTTCAGAAAGAGGTACCATAGCACGTACTACTTGAGCGTTTCCGCGAGCTTCCATACCTTCAACGCGACCGCGGCGAGAAGTGATATCACCCATGATATCTCCCATGTACTCATCAGGGATTACAACTTCAACCTTCATAACAGGCTCAAGAATAACAGGGTTACACTTAGATACAGCGTTTTTAAGTGCCATAGATGCAGCAATTTTAAACGCCATCTCACTTGAGTCAACATCATGGTAAGAACCGTCTACTAATGATGCTTTAACATCGATTAGAGGGTAGCCTGCAAGAACACCATTTTTCATGGAGTCTTCTAAGCCGGCTCCAACCGCTGGGATGTATTCACGAGGAACAACACCACCGACGATTTTGTTGTGGAACTCAAAGCCTTTTCCTTCTTCATTTGGTTCGAATTCGATCCAAACGTGTCCGAATTGACCGCGTCCACCGGATTGGCGTGCAAACTTACCTTCAACTTTCGCAGATCCGCGGAAAGTTTCACGGTAAGCAACCTGAGGAGCACCAACGTTAGCTTCAACTTTGAATTCACGTCTCATACGGTCAACAATGATATCAAGGTGAAGTTCACCCATACCAGAGATGATCGTTTGACCTGTTTCAGTATCAGTGTGAGCTTTGAATGTTGGATCTTCTTCAGAAAGCTTAGATAGAGCTGTAGACATTTTGTCTTGGTCAGCTTTTGATTTTGGCTCAACTGAAAGCGAGATAACCGGCTCTGGGAATTCCATTGATTCCAAGATAACAAGGCTCTTTTCATCACATAGAGTATCACCAGTTGTAGTATCTTTAAGACCTACAGCAGCAGCGATGTCACCAGCATATACAGTAGAGATTTCCTCACGAGAGTTAGCATGCATTTGCAGGATACGTCCTACACGCTCACGCTTGCCTTTCGTTGAGTTTTGTACGTAAGATCCAGAGTTTAGAACACCTGAATATACGCGGAAGAATGTAAGTTTCCCAACATAAGGGTCAGTCATAACTTTGAAAGCAAGTGCTGAGAAAGGACCCTCATCGCTTGATTCGCGAGTTACTTCTTCTTCAGTGTCAGGAGTGATACCTTTGATTGCAGGTACATCAAGAGGTGATGGCAGGTAATCAAGAACTGCGTCAAGCATTAGCTGTACACCTTTGTTTTTAAATGCAGATCCGCAGATAACTGGGTAGAATTCTACATTTACTGTACCTTTGCGGATTCCGGCTTTAAGCTCTTCAAGAGTAAGCTCTTCACCCTCAAGGTATTTCATCATAAGCTCTTCGTCAAGTTCAGCAACAGCTTCTACAAGCTTGCCGCGCCACTCTTCTGCAAGATCTTTATATTCTTCAGGAATTTCTTTTGCCTCAGAACGAGTTCCAAGATCATCTTCGTAGAAGTATGCTACGTTTTCTACAAGATCGATAATTCCTTCGAATTGATCTTCAGCACCGATTGGAAGCTGGATTGGATGAGCATTTGCTTCAAGACGGTCATGCAATGTTTTTACAGAGTATAAGAAATCTGCACCGATTTTATCCATTTTGTTAACGAATACTACACGCGGTACTCCGTAAGTTGTTGCCTGGCGCCATACTGTTTCAGTTTGAGGCTCAACACCTGATTGTGCATCAAGTACTGCTACAGCACCATCAAGTACACGAAGTGAACGTTCAACTTCAACTGTGAAGTCTACGTGTCCAGGTGTATCGATGATGTTTACGCGATGGCCTTTCCACTGAGCAGTTGTAGCAGCAGAAGTGATCGTGATTCCACGCTCCTGCTCCTGCTCCATCCAGTCCATTTGAGACGCACCTTCGTGTGTCTCACCAATTTTGTGAATACGTCCAGTGTAGAAAAGTACACGTTCAGTAGTCGTCGTTTTACCGGCATCGATGTGAGCCATGATGCCGATATTACGAGTTTTGTCTAAGGAGAACTCTCTTGCCATTGGGGTCTTTTCTCCTTCCTTTTATAAGGATTAGTATGGTTATTGGTTTATATTGAATCCTACCAGCGGTAGTGAGCGAATGCTTTGTTAGCTTCAGCCATTTTGTGAGTGTCTTCACGCTTCTTAACTGATGAACCAGTGTTGTTCGCAGCATCAAGAATCTCATTAGCTAAACGCTCTTCCATCGTTTTCTCTCCGCGAAGACGAGCGTAGTTTACTAACCAGCGAAGACCAAGAGTTGTACGGCGGTCAGGGCGAACTTCAACAGGTACTTGATAGTTTGCTCCACCAACACGACGAGCTCTTACCTCAAGAACTGGCATGATGTTTTTAAGTGCTTGCTCGAACACTTCAATTGCTTCTTTACCTGAACGCTCTTTCACGATGTCAAAAGCAGTGTAAAGAATAGTTTGTGCTTTACCTCTCTTACCGTCAACCATAATTCTGTTGATTAGACGACTAACAAGCTTTGAGTTGTAAAGTGGATCTGGCAATACGTCTCTTTTTGTAACAGGACCTTTACGTGGCATGTTATATCCTCCCTTCATGCGATATACTTAAGTGATATATGACTTAAGGCATTATTTTTTTGGTGCTTTTGGGCGTTTTGTACCGTATTTAGAGCGGCCTTGCATACGTTTGTCAACACCTGCAGTGTCAAGCGCACCGCGAACGATGTGGTAACGTACACCCGGTAAGTCTTTTACACGTCCGCCGCGGATAAGTACAACACTGTGCTCTTGCAGGTTGTGTCCGATACCTGGAATGTAGGCAGTAACCTCGATTCCGTTAGTCAGGCGTACACGAGCGTATTTACGAAGAGCCGAGTTCGGTTTCTTCGGTGTCATTGTACCAACACGAGTACATACTCCGCGTTTTTGCGGTGATGAAGTGTTAGTCTGCTCTTTTTTGAAGCTGTTGTAACCTTTGTTCAGTGCAGGAGAAGTTGATTTTTCAACTTTGCTTACGCGTCCTTTGCGAACTAGCTGGTTAATAGTAGGCATGTTTATGTCCTCCTCTCTTAATGTTTAATACCACACATCCAGGTGGTTCATATTTGGGCAAAAACAAAGTTTTTGCAGAGAGTTTATCACTCTTGGCAAAAACGGTTTTTAATTGATAATAGCTACAGTTACGGCTCCGACTTCTATTCCGCAAGCTTTTCCAAGCTTTTTCATAGAGTCGACCATGTGAAGGGAAACGTTCTTCTGTTCTGCAAGTTCAATGACTGGTTTAACAATCCTTTGATCTGCATCTTCAGCAACAACCAGTTCCTTTACCTGGCCAAGCTTTAGAGCTTTTACTGTTTGCTTCGTACCAACAATTACTTTATGTGCCTGCGATACTTTTTCATAAGACATATAAATACATCCTCCAAAGCAACAGGTTTTAATTAAGCACCTAGGATATACTAACATCGTAAGAGATGGATGTCAACCAGATCAGTGAAACATTTTTCTGGATTCACCCATCTCTTCTTCAGTTAGTTATTCTGCAGGTATTGTTTCACCTTCGGGCTGTGTACGCGGAATCGGATTAACGCGTCTGTAGCGCTGCATTCCTGTTCCGGCAGGTACAAGCTTACCGATGATTACATTTTCTTTCAGACCAAGAAGTTCATCACGTTTTCCTTTGATTGCAGCATCTGTCAGGACACGAGTTGTTTCCTGGAACGATGCAGCAGAAAGGAATGAATCTGTTTCAAGAGAAGCTTTCGTGATACCAAGAAGGATCGGACGTCCTGTAGCAGGGCGCTTGCCGTCAAGAAGTACTTTCTTGTTGGCATCCGTAAATTGGTGAACATCAAGCAATGTGCCCGGCAATACATCAGTATCTCCAGCATCCATTACTCTTACCTTGCGAAGCATCTGGCGAACCATTACTTCTACGTGTTTGTCACCGATTTCTACCCCTTGCATGCGATATACTTTCTGCACTTCACGAAGCAGGTATTCCTGAACAGACGTGAGATCTGTCACCTTGAGCAATTCTTTAGGATCAATCGAACCTTCAGTCAGCTCCTGGCCGTGTCTGATCTGGTCTCCTTCAGCAACTTTCAATCTTGCGTTGTAAGCAGCTGTGTACGTGCGTGTTTCAACGTCGCCTTTGATGACGATTTCCTGCTGTCTGTCGCGCACTTCATTAATCTCAACAACAACACCGTCAATTTCGGAAATTGTCGCCTGACCTTTAGGGTTACGCGCTTCGAACAGCTCCTGAATACGAGGCAAACCTTGAGTGATGTCGTCTCCGGCAACACCGCCTGTATGGAACGTACGCATTGTAAGCTGAGTTCCCGGCTCACCGATTGACTGGGCAGCGATGATACCAACTGCTTCTCCCACTTCAACTTCTGTTCCGGTAGCAAGATTGCGTCCATAGCATTTTTTACATACGCCGTGGCGTGTGTTACACGTAAATGCAGAACGGATCCAGACTTCCTCAATACCCAATTCCACAATTGTATGAGCAAGATCTTCTGTAATCAGATCATTTTCCTCAACAATCACTTCACCTGTTTCAGGATGTTTCAGCGTTTTGCGGGCATAGCGTCCGATAAGACGCTCTTCAAGATGCTCGATAATTTCTGTTCCCTCTTTAATTGAACGTGTCAGAATTCCGCGGTCAGTTCCGCAGTCTTCATCACGGATGATAACATCCTGGGCAACGTCAACAAGACGTCTTGTCAAGTAACCTGAGTCAGCTGTCTTAAGGGCTGTATCCGCAAGACCTTTACGGGCACCATGCGTAGAGATAAAGTACTCAAGAACTGTTAGGCCTTCACGGAAACTTGATTTGATCGGAAGTTCGATAATACGTCCGGCCGGGTTGGCCATCAGTCCGCGCATTCCGGCAAGCTGCGTAAAGTTAGATGCGTTACCACGGGCTCCGGAATCACTCATCATAAAGATTGGGTTGCGTTTATCCAGGGAAGCCATCAGCTTGCCTTGAATAACGTCTTTAGAAGCACTCCAGATAGAGATGACGCGTTCATAGCGCTCTTCCTCTGTAATCAGACCGCGTTTGAATTGCTTAAGAACATTATCAACTTTAGCCTGAGCTTCTTTAAGGATTTCTTCTTTTTCCCGAAGTACGATGATGTCAGACACACCAACCGTAATACCGGCTTTTGTAGAATATCTGAAACCAAGATCCTTCATGCGGTCAAGCATTTTGGATGTTTCGGTAATATGGAATTTCTTAAAGATTTCAGCAATGATCTTACCAAGAATTCCTTTTTTGAACGGAGAAATAACCTCCTGGCTCTGGATGAATTCTTTGACATTCACACTTGCATCAATAAAGAATTTTTCCGGTGTTTCATCTTCAATGTTGCTCTTCGTCGGTTCATTCATGTATGGGAATGAAGGAGGAAGAATTTCATTGAAGATCAATTTTCCGACTGTTGTTACAAGAAGCTTTTTGCGCTGCTCATCTGTAAATGATTCATTTGGCAGAGAGCTTGCTTGAACAGCAATACGGGTATGAAGATGCACATAGCCGTTCTGATAGGCAAGAAGTGCTTCATTTGTATCTTTAAAGACCATACCTTCACCAACAGCACCTTCGCGCTCAAGTGTCAGGTAGTAGTTTCCAAGAACCATATCCTGAGAAGGTGTAACAACCGGCTTACCATCCTTAGGATTCAGGATGTTCTGCGCTGCAAGCATAAGGATTCGGGCCTCTGCCTGAGCTTCAGCTGAAAGCGGTACGTGAACCGCCATTTGGTCACCATCAAAGTCAGCGTTGTAAGCTGTACATACAAGAGGGTGAAGGCGGATTGCGCGTCCTTCTACAAGTGTTGGTTCGAATGCCTGAATACCAAGTCTGTGAAGAGTCGGTGCGCGGTTTAACAGCACTGGGTGCTCGCGGATAACAGACTCTAATACATCCCATACTTCAGGAGATACGCGTTCTATTTTACGCTTTGCACTTTTAATATTGTGTGCAAGGCCTTTTTCAACAAGCTCCTTCATCACGAAAGGCTTGAAAAGTTCAAGTGCCATTTCCTTAGGAAGTCCGCATTGGTACATTTTCAGGTTTGGACCTACAACAATAACCGAACGGCCTGAATAGTCAACACGTTTTCCAAGAAGGTTCTGACGGAAACGTCCCTGTTTTCCTTTCAGCATGTGTGAAAGTGATTTAAGCGGACGGTTACCCGGTCCGGTTACAGGACGGCCGCGGCGTCCGTTATCGATTAATGCATCGACCGCTTCCTGAAGCATGCGCTTTTCATTTTGAACGATGATGCTCGGGGCACCAAGGTCCAATAGACGCTTTAAGCGGTTGTTGCGGTTAATGACACGGCGGTAAAGGTCATTCAAGTCAGACGTTGCAAAACGTCCGCCGTCAAGCTGAACCATCGGGCGCAGCTCAGGAGGAATAACCGGAAGCACATCAAGGATCATCCATGATGGCTCATTTCCTGAGTTACGGAATGCTTCAAGCACTTCAAGGCGCTTGATCGCACGTGTTCTGCGCTGTCCCTGTGACGTTTTAAGCTCTTCTTTAAGCTGGTCTACCTCTTTATCAAGGTCAATGTCTGAAAGAAGCTTCTTGATCGCCTCTGCCCCCATTGCAGCCTGGAACGATGAGCTGTATTTGTCACGGTAAGCACGGTATTCTTTCTCGGAAAGAAGCTGTTTCTTTTCAAGAGGCGTATCGCCGGTTTCCGTTACGACGTAAGAAGCAAAATAGATAACTTCTTCGAGAGCACGAGGTGACATGTCAAGAACAAGTCCCATGCGGCTCGGGATCCCTTTGAAATACCAAATGTGTGAGACTGGGGCAGCAAGCTCAATGTGCCCCATACGCTCACGGCGAACCTTTGCACGAGTCACTTCGACTCCGCATCGGTCACAGACTACGCCTTTATAGCGTACTCGTTTGTATTTTCCGCAATGACATTCCCAGTCCTTTGTAGGACCGAAAATGCGCTCACAGAATAAACCGTCTTTTTCTGGTTTTAATGTACGATAGTTAATCGTTTCTGGTTTCTTCACTTCACCGAATGACCACGAGCGGATTTTATCGGGTGATGCGAGACCGATGTTCATATACTCAAAGTTATTTACATCTAGCAAGGGGCCTACCTCCCTTTTCGTCTTCAGGTTTTACCCTTATTGCTTACTATTCTTTCGTAACTGCGTCTTTTTCTTTTTCCATTGCTGCTGATGAAAGATCATCCGGCTGATCATTCAGGGATAAACCTTCTGACTGCTGTCCTTCTTCATCGTCTTCAAGATCTCTCATTTCGATTTCCTGTTCATCGCCTGAAAGAATCTTAACGTCCATACCTAAACTTTGAAGTTCTTTGATCAATACTTTGAATGACTCTGGAACTCCCGGCTCCGGTACATTTTCGCCTTTGACAATTGCTTCATACGTTTTAACACGTCCGACAACGTCATCTGACTTAACAGTAAGAATTTCCTGAAGAGTATAAGCAGCGCCATAAGCTTCAAGCGCCCATACTTCCATCTCTCCGAAACGCTGTCCGCCGAACTGGGCTTTACCGCCAAGAGGCTGCTGCGTAACAAGTGAGTATGGACCTGTTGAACGGGCATGTAATTTATCGTCTACCATGTGGGCAAGTTTGATCATGTACATGATTCCAACTGATACACGGTTATCAAACGGTTCACCTGTACGGCCGTCGTAAAGGACGGTTTTGGCATCTCGCGCCATACCGGCTTCTTCAAGCGTTGACCATACATCTTCTTCACGGGCGCCATCAAATACCGGGGATGCTACATGCATGCCTAGTTTGCGCGCTGCCATTCCAAGATGAAGCTCAAGCACCTGACCGATGTTCATACGGGATGGTACACCAAGCGGGTTAAGCATGATATCAACCGGAGTTCCGTCTGGAAGATAAGGCATATCTTCTTCAGGAAGGATTCTTGAGATAACCCCTTTGTTACCATGGCGTCCGGCCATTTTATCGCCTTCAGAAATTTTACGCTTCTGAACGATATAAGCGCGGACAAGCTGGTTTACGCCAGGTGGGAGCTCATCGCCGTCTTCGCGGTTGAATACTTTTACATCAAGAACGATTCCGCCGCCTCCGTGAGGAACACGAAGGGAAGTATCGCGGACTTCTCTTGCTTTTTCACCAAAGATTGCATGAAGCAGACGTTCCTCTGCTGTCAGTTCCGTAACCCCTTTAGGCGTTACTTTACCAACAAGAAGGTCTCCGTCTTTTACTTCTGCACCGACACGGATAATACCGCGGTCATCAAGATTGCGAAGGGCATCTTCCCCTACGTTCGGGATGTCGCGCGTAATTTCTTCCGGTCCAAGCTTTGTATCACGGGATTCTGATTCATATTCTTCAATATGAATAGACGTGTATACATCATCTTTTACAAGACGTCTGCTCATGATGATGGCATCTTCATAGTTGTAGCCGTCCCATGTCATGAATGCAACCATTACGTTGCGTCCAAGTGCAAGTTCGCCTAGTTCCATAGAAGGTCCGTCAGCAAGGATTTCGCCTTTTACAACTTCATCGCCAACACTTACAATCGGACGCTGGTTGTAGCAAGTGCCTTGGTTAGAACGGATGAACTTCAGGAGGCTGTACTTATCAAGGTTGCCTTTTGTTTTAACGCCGTCCACATCTTCATAGCGGCGCACCCAGATGTTTTTAGCTTCAACTTTCTCAACAACACCAGGGAACTTACAGATGACAGCAGCACCCGAATCTTTTCCTGATACATACTCCATGCCTGTTCCGACAATTGGAGATTCAGGATTCATAAGCGGAACTGCCTGACGCTGCATGTTCGCTCCCATTAGGGCACGGTTGGAGTCATCGTTTTCAAGGAACGGAATACATGCTGTCGCTGCAGATACAACCTGCTTTGGAGATACATCCATGTAGTCCATTCTGTCACGTGACATGACCGTGTTTTCACCGCGGAAACGGGAAACGATATCTTCATCAAGGAAAGAGCCGTCATCAGCAAGGCGTGCGTTCGCCTGTGCGACTACATAGTTATCCTCTTCATCTGCTGTCAGATAATCAATTCGTGCAGTTACTTTGCCGGTCTCCGGGTCAACGCGTCTGTACGGCGTTTCAATGAAACCGAAACGGTTTACTTTTGCATACGAAGACAGGGAGTTGATCAGACCGATGTTCGGTCCCTCAGGAGTTTCGATCGGACACATGCGGCCGTAGTGAGAGTAGTGAACGTCACGGACTTCAAAGCCTGCGCGCTCACGCGTCAAACCACCGGGTCCAAGTGCAGAAAGACGGCGTTTATGCGTTAATTCAGCAAGCGGATTCGTTTGATCCATGAACTGGGAAAGCTGTGAGCTTCCGAAGAACTCTTTAATGGATGCAATAACAGGACGAATGTTAATAAGCTGCTGAGGTGTAATTGTATTTGTATCCTGAATCGACATTCTCTCGCGGACAACACGCTCCATACGGGAAAGTCCGATTCGGAATTGGTTTTGAAGGAGTTCTCCTACAGAACGAAGACGGCGGTTTCCAAGATGGTCGATGTCGTCTGTATCCCCAACTCCATGCAGCAGGTTGAAGAAGTAGCTGATAGAAGAAAGGATATCTGCAGGCGTGATGTTTTTCACATTTTCTTCAACATAAGCATTGCTGATTACGTTAATGACTTTTTCGCCTTCTTGATCGATTGGAGCATAGATTTTAACGGACTGAAGCGTCACATCTTCTTCTACTACTCCGCCTGATGGCGTGATGGTTTTAAAGCCGACGCCGCTCTCAAGGTTCGGAATGATCCGGTCAAGTGTACGTCTATCAATTAACGTATCTTTTTCTGCAATGATTTCGCCAGTTTCAGGGTCTACTAACGTTTCAGCAAGACGCTGGTTGAACAGGCGGTTTTTAATGTGAAGCTTTTTATTAATTTTGTAGCGTCCGACACTCGCAAGGTCATAGCGCTTCGGATCAAAGAAACGGGAATCCAGAAGGCTTTTTGCATTATCGACAGTCGGCGGCTCGCCCGGGCGCAGACGCTCGTAGATTTCAAGAAGAGCTTTCTCTGTGCTCTCGGTGTTGTCTTTATCAAGCGTATTGCGAAGGTATTCGTTTTCTCCGAAAAGATCAACGATTTCCTGATCAGAACCAAAGCCGAGAGCGCGCAAAAGAACCGTTACCGGCAGTTTCCGAGTGCGATCAATGCGCACATATGCAACATCTTTAGCATCTGTTTCGTACTCTAACCAGGCACCACGGTTTGGAATAACAGTAGCAGTAAAGCCTTTTTTACCATTTTTATCGACTTTTCCGCTGTAATAAACACTTGGTGAACGAACAAGCTGTGATACGATAACGCGCTCAGCGCCGTTAATCACGAACGTGCCTGTCTCAGTCATCAATGGGAAGTCACCCATGAATACATCCTGATCTTTCACTTCACCAGTTTCTTTGTTAATTAAACGCACCTTTACACGAAGCGGTGCAGAATAGGTAACATCGCGCTCTTTGGATTCCTCTACTGAATATTTAGGATCACCTAAACTGTAATCAATAAATTCCAGCGAGAGGTTACCAGTGAAGTCCTCAATTGGAGAGATGTCCGTGAACATTTCTCTGAGGCCCTCATCAAGAAACCACTGATAGGAAGCGGTTTGAATCTCGATAAGATTTGGTAATTCTAACACTTCACTAATGCGTGCATAACTTCTGCGTTGGCGGTGTCGTCCATACTGAACTAGTTGACCTGTCAACTGCTTCACCCCTCAAATCAAGCGTAATAGAACTTGTAATATGTATCCGCAAATGAATCTAGCAGCTGCCAATACACATACAAGGAGAAAACAAAAATAAAAAGGTCTCTATAATTAGAAAACCACTTTTGTCAAACGTGCTATTGATTTTAACATCTTTTCCATTTGTCCTATATTTATACATTTCATTCAAAAAAATAGAGACTTATGGAATATATATATTGGCATTTTATAATGTTAACATAGGCAAAAATTCGAGTCAATCTTTTTCTGCCCTGATAATATAGTAGCCTTTATCCTTTTTGACTGCAGCGACATCTTTAAACATTTCAGAAAGCTTGGCCACAGCAGACGGGGCACCTTGCTTTTTCTGAATAACCACCCATAGCTCTCCTCCCGGACAAAGAGAATGATAGCTTTTTTCAAAAATCTCGTGCACTGTTTTTTTCCCGGCACGGATTGGCGGATTGGTAAGGATAGCCGCGTATTTTTTTGAAGGATCAACATTTTCAAAAAGATTGCTTGTGCGGATACGGACATTTTTAACACCGTTCGCCTCTGCATTTTCTTTTGCAAGCTGGACTGCTCTTTCATTGATGTCAATCATATCAACTGTGCGGTCTCCGAATTCCTTCGCAAGTGCAATTCCTATCGGCCCGTAGCCGCAGCCGACATCAAGCAGATCACCATCTGTTTTTGGCAGAGCAAATGTATTGATCAGCAGTCTTGATCCAAAGTCCACTTCGTTTTTGGAAAATACGCCGCGATCGCTTTGAAAATGAAAGGAATTCCCTCTTAACGTATATGTCCATGACTTACGGTCACTCAGAGCTTCCGGCTGCTGTGAATAGTAGTGATTTGTCATCTTTTCCCCTCCATGTTAAAGGAGTATACCTAAACAGGCAATCATTCATACCTGCACGTTCGGACTTGATGTCAAACGTGAAAAAAAAGCCCGCTGTTATTTCAAGCGAGCTTTGTCTTTTCAGGAATTACTTAACTTCTACAGAAGCGCCAACTTCTTCAAGTTTGCCTTTGATTTCTTCAGCTTCTTCTTTAGCGATTCCTTCTTTGATAGCTTTTGGAGTGTTGTCAACTAGTTCTTTAGCTTCTTTCAAGCCAAGGCCAGTGATTTCACGTACAACTTTGATAACTTTGATTTTTTGTGCACCAGCGCTAGCAAGTACCACGTCAAATTCTGTTTGCTCAGCAGCAGCTTCGCCGCCAGCAGCGCCACCAGCCATTGCTACAGGAGCAGCTGCAGTTACGCCAAATTCTTCTTCGATTGCTTTAACTAAGTCGTTAAGTTCTAAAACAGTCATTTCTTTAACTGCTTCAATGATTTGTTCTTTAGTCATTGTATATTTCCTCCTTATAAACCTATTAGTTTTTTGTTTTGGTACGGGTGGATCAGATTAAGCTCCCTGCTCTTCCTTTTGATCTGCAACTGCTTTAGCAGCAAGTGCAAGATTGCGCATTGGAGCTTGAAGTACGCTAAGCAACATAGAAAGCAAGCCTTCGCGTGATGGAAGATCTGCAAGAGCTTTAATTTGCTCTACTGTCGCAATGTTTCCTTCGATTACACCTGCTTTGATTTCTAACGCTTCATGCTTTTTAGCAAAGTCGTTAAGAATCTTAGCCGGAGCAACTACGTCGTCGTTACTGAATGCAATTGCATTTGGGCCTGTAAGGGCGTCATTAAGACCAGTAAGTTCAACATTTTCAACTGCGCGGCGAGTCATTGTGTTTTTGTAAACTTTGAACTCGATGCCAGCATCACGAAGAGTTTTACGAAGTTCTGTTACTTCTGCAACTGTTAAACCGCGGTAGTCAACAACGATTGTCGTTTTGCTTTCGCGAAACTTAGCCGTAATGTCTTCTACGATGGATTTTTTTGTATCGATAGCGCTGCTCATTGGTACACCTCCTGTAAGAATTAAGATTCCGCACTTATACCGTTCGGTTTCTTTCTTATCAAAAGAAATGCCTCCACGTCAGACATGGAGGCAGTATATATACAAGCGATCTAATTACTAGTTCACATATATACACCTCGGCAGGAAATTAAGCATGGGTAGCACCTGCTGTCTACGGTATAAATGAAGTTATTTAGTTAAACAACATTTTTGATTATATATAAAGGTGACTAAGATGTCAACTATTATTTAACGCCGAAGCTTGAAGCATCAACTTTAACGCCAGGTCCCATAGTAGAAGCAACAGCAACGTTCTTCATGTAAGTACCTTTTGCAGCAGCTGGCTTAGCTTTTAGAAGTGTTTCGAAGATTGTTGTGAAGTTCTCAACAAGCTTGCTGTCTTCGAAAGAAACTTTACCGATTGGCACGTGGATGTTTCCAGCTTTGTCAACACGGTATTCAACTTTACCGGCTTTGATTTCTTTTACCGCTTTGTCAACGTCAAAAGAAACTGTTCCAGTTTTAGGGTTTGGCATTAAGCCTTTTGGTCCAAGGACGCGTCCAAGTTTACCAACTTCACCCATCATGTCAGGAGTAGCTACGATTACATCAAATTCGAACCAGCCTTGCTGGATTTTGTTGATGTAGTCAGCATCGCCAACATAGTCAGCTCCGGCAGCTTCTGCTTCCTTCGCTTTTTCGCCTTTAGCGAATACAAGTACGCGCTGAGTTTTGCCCGTTCCGTTTGGAAGAACAACTGCACCGCGGATTTGCTGATCGTTTTTACGTGGATCAACGCCTAAACGGAATGCAACTTCAACTGTTGCATCAAATTTAGCTGTGTTTGTTTTCTTTACAAGTTCAATTGCATCTTGAACTCCGTAAGCTTGAGCACGGTCTACTAATTTAGCAGCTTCAACGTACTTTTTACCTCTTTTAGCCATTATAGATTTCCTCCTTAGTGGTTTTAGCGGAATAACCTCCCACGAATAAAGGTTGCGAAAAGCAACTCGCAACCCCCCTAAAACAAAAACAACAATTAGTCTTCGATGACGATACCCATGCTGCGTGCAGTACCTTCAACCATACGCATAGCTGATTCAACATTAGCCGCATTTAAGTCAGGCATTTTTGTTTCAGCAATTTCACGTACTTTATCACGCTTAACTGTTGCTACTTTATTACGGTTTGGTTCACCAGAACCAGACTCAATACCGGCTGCTTTCTTAAGCAATACTGCAGCAGGCGGAGTTTTTGTAATAAATGTAAATGAACGGTCTTCAAATACCGTAATTTCAACAGGAATGATAAGTCCAGCCTGATCAGCTGTACGAGCGTTAAACTCCTTACAGAATCCCATGATGTTAACACCAGCTTGACCCAATGCAGGACCAACCGGCGGCGCTGGATTAGCTTTACCAGCAGGAATTTGCAACTTAACCATTTTAATTACTTTTTTAGCCACGAGACACACCTCCTTAAGTCCGTGATGTGGTAATAGGGTTTGTACCCTCCCACTCATGTCGTCATTCTTTATATGAATGATAGAAAATAATCAAGTTTTATGCCCCGCAGAGCGAGACATACTGACTTATGAAATATTATCACTTTTCGTTTTCGAATTCAAGTTTTTTTCTTATAATTTATCAACTTGAGAAAATTCCAGCTCAACCGGCGTTTCGCGGCCGAACATGTTAACAAGCACTTTCACTTTGCCTTTATCCTTGTCAATCTCTTCAATTGATCCGGTAAAGTTGGCAAAAGGTCCATCTATTACTTTGACAGACTCTTTCAGTTCAAAGTCCACTTCAATGCGTTTTTCTTCCATGCCCATATGCTTAAGAATCGTTACAACCTCTTCAGGAAGAAGCGGCGTCGGCTTAGAGCCTGATCCTGCTGATCCTACGAAACCTGTAACACCCGGCGTATTGCGGACAACGTACCATGAATCGTCCGTCATGACGATCTCAACAAGCACATATCCAGGGAATACTTTTTTCTTTGTTACTTTCTTTTTGCCGTTTTTGAAATCTGTTTCTTCTTCTTCCGGAACGATGACGCGGAAGATTTTATCCTGCATGCCCATTGATTCTACACGCTTTTCAAGATTGGCCTTAACCTTATTCTCGTAACCGGAATAAGTGTGGACTACATACCAGTTTTTCTCCATCTTCTATAGGACGACTTGTCCATTCCCTCCCTGCATTTTGACTCTTATATTGCACTCTGCGGTTAGTTTCTTCTGCTGACTGTTATTTTTAAACAATGAAAAAACCCGTCGAACGGGTTTTTGCGGAAAAATAATATTCTCTATTATAGCACGATTTTCTATCTATTATTCAATAAAATAAAACGAAATCAAAAACAGACGCTTTATTTTTAAGATACAAGGCGGATCAGCGATGAAATTCCGTAGTCGATGATGGCAAAAAAGACAACTGCAAAAGCTACTGTCGCAATAACTGTAATTGTATAGCGCGTCAGTTCTTTGCTTTTTGGCCAGCTTACCTTTTTCATTTCACGGGATACATCTTTGAAAAAATTAACAATACGCTGCATGTACATTACCTCCAAGAGAATTCAGAAAGCCTGTCATAGAAATATAGAATCATGTGATGAGTGCTACTTTGTTTCACGGTGGTCCGTATGTGCGCTGCAAGCTTTACAAAATTTCTTGAATTCTAAACGCTCTTCTGTGCTTGACGTGTTTTTCATCGTTGTGTAGTTTCTGCTTCCACAGTCTGTGCAAGCCATAGATACTTTCTTACGCATTTCGACACCTTCCGCTAGTCCTGCTTTTTCTATAAAAATGTACCACACGCAGGGAACCTTCGTCAATCTCGCCTGACAGGTTTTACAAATTGATCTCGCGCAGTTCCAGATACCTCTCAAGCTTGCGTTTTACACGCTGAAGGGCGTTATCGATTGATTTCACATGGCGGTTAAGCTCCTCTGAAATCTCCTGATAGCTTTTGCCGTCCAGGTAAAGCACGAGTACTTTCCGTTCGAGATCGCTTAATAGCTCTCCCATTTTCGTTTCTATATCATCAAATTCTTCCTGATTAATAATCAGTTCTTCCGGATCCATGACTTTAGCCCCGGATATGACATCCATAAGCGTCCGGTCAGATTCTTCGTCATAAATAGGCTTGTCCAGAGAAACGTATGAGTTAAGAGGAATATGTTTTTGACGGGTAGCGGTCTTAATAGCGGTAATAATCTGGCGAGTGATGCACAGCTCTGCAAAAGCTTTGAACGATGTAAGCTTGTCCTCTCTGAAATCACGGATTGCTTTATATAATCCGATCATCCCTTCCTGGATAATATCTTCTCTGTCAGCCCCTATTAAAAAATAGGATCTTGCTTTAGCTCTGACAAAATTGCGGTACTTGGTGATTAAAAAATCCAGAGCATCGCTGTTCCCGTTATGAACAAGCTCAACAACCTGTTCATCCAGTAGAGCATGAAAATCTTCTTTGCTGAGTTTGCCCATGCTGAAATGTGTGTTCATGCCGATCCCCCCGACCGCACAATAGATAGAAATATTATACAGTATGCATTTTGAAAGCGTCAACAGCCTAGAAGCCGCCTCTGCGCCATTTTTCAAACAATTTCAACATATCATCTGTTATCGGAATTTTTGACTGGGGACTGTTTACTTTAATTTTTTCAACCCGCTTTTGTATTCTCTTTTCAATGGCTTCCACTTCATTCAGAAGCTCTCTTGCTGATTTGCGGAGGGCTCCCTGGCCAAAAATGGCCCATTGTTCAGTGAAATCTGATGTTGCCACATGAATCTGTGTTTTAATGTTGCTCAGAGAGATGGCTAATTTTTCGATCCTCTCATCCGCTGTTTCATTTTCTCTTGTATAGATAACTTCCACTCTGTGGTTTTTTTGTTTTTTCTCAATGCCCTTCACTTGATGGGCATCGAAAACAACAATAACTCTGTATCCGGTGTACGCTTGATATTCTGCCATTTTTTGAATAAGAACCTCTCTAGCCTCTGCGAGATTCTCTTTTTTCAATGATTGAAGATTCGCCCATGCACCGATGATGTTATATCCGTCAACAAGGAGGATATCCATTGTCTATTCTCCTAAAGGCTGACGCTTTCTGTAGACCTCATACATCAGGAGGCCTGCTGCTACTGAAGCATTAAGAGATGTGACCCGGCCAGCCATCGGCAAGTTGACCAGAAAATCACATTTTTCTTTGATGAGTCTTCCCATACCTTTTCCTTCACTGCCTATCACGAGTCCAAGCGGCATTTTACCGTCCATGGAACGGTAATCATCCGAGCCTTTCGCGTCTGTTCCCACAATCCACACGCCCCGCTCCTTAAGTTCCTCGATTGTTCTCGAAAGGTTTGTCACTCTTGCAACCGGGATATACTCAATTGCACCTGTTGATAATTTTGCTACTGTAGTTGTCAGGCCTACCGCTCTCCGCTTCGGAATGATTATGCCGTGAGCACCTGTTGCATCAGCTGTTCTCATGATAGAGCCGAGATTATGAGGATCCTCGATTTCATCAAGAATCAAGATAAACGGCGCTTCGCCTTTATCAGCAGCAGCCTTCAGGATATCGTCGACTTCGGCATATTCATAGGCAGCCACCTGTGCGACAACTCCCTGATGGTTCCCTTCTGCCATCTGATCAATTTTTTTCTTCGGAACAGTTTGGATGGTGATGCCTTTTTCTTTTGCAAGCTGTGCAATCTGCTGGGCCTGTCCCTTTACTGAGTTCTCGGCCATCCAGATCTTGTATACATTGCGCGTTGATTTTAATGCTTCAATGACCGTATTGCGGCCAATAATGTATTCTTCTGCCATCCTTACTTCCTCCCTTCGTTTTCTATCAGTTCAAAAGAAGCTTCAATAATTTCCGAGAGGCGCTCTTCCCTCTTCTCAAGGTGAAGATAGCCGATCAGAGCTTCAAATGCTGTGCTGTATCTGTACGTTTGAACGTCTGTATTTTTTGGCACTGTGCCTGATTTTGCGTTTCTTCCCCGGCGGATAATCGCCATTTCTTCTTCACTGAACGCTTCCCTTTTTGAAAGCTCGTGCAGAACGGCTGCCTGGGCTTTTGCAGAAACATAGGTCGTTGAAAGCTTATGCAGCTGGTTTGGGCGCACCTGTCCTTTAGCAAGGAGGTGATGCCTTACAAAAACCTCATAAATGGCATCACCGATATACGCAAGCGCCAGACTGTTCATTTGTTTTGAATTTGGTACTTCCTCTAAGCGAAGCATGTTTACCCTCTTTTCCATCTCGTTCCTTGAGGCGTATCTTCAAGAATGATATTCATCTCTTTCAATTTATCGCGGATTTCATCAGACAGCTTGAAGTTTCTGTCTTTTCTGGCCTGTATCCGCTGCTCAATCAATTCTTCAATTTCGGCGTCCAGTAGTTCCGCGCTGCCAAATTTGAGGCCAAGTATGGCTCCAAGCTCGTCAAATGCTGAAGTAAAGGCCAAAATGACTTCCTGTGACGTATTCTTCTCCTGCAGGTAGTAGTTCGCCTGTCTGGAGAGCTCAAACAGTACCGAGATGGCATTTGCCGTATTAAAGTCATCATCCATCGCTTCTGTGAATAAATTGCGCTGTTCAGAAATGATGCCAAGCCATTTTTCATTATCATCAGTCAGCTCAGAACTGCTTTTTGATCTGTGCTGCAGATTTGTATAAGACGTCTGCAGACGGTCAAACGCATTCTTCGTGCTTTCAAGCAGATCGACCGAATAATTGATTGGGTGGCGGTAGTGAACAGACAGCATAAACATCCGCAAAACCTGGGGATCATGCTCTTTAATAATGTCGTGCACCAGGACAAAGTTGCCAAGTGACTTGGACATTTTTTCGTTGTTAATATTAATATACCCATTATGAAGCCAGTAGTTAGCAAACGGCTTCTCTGTCAATGCTTCCGATTGGGCGATTTCATTCTCATGGTGAGGGAATGTAAGGTCCTGTCCGCCTGCATGAATATCAATTGTATCCCCGAAATGGTTGTGGACCATCGCAGAGCATTCAATATGCCAGCCCGGACGTCCTTTTCCCCAAGGGCTATCCCACGAAATTTCTCCCGGTTTTGCAGCTTTCCAAAGAGCAAAATCCAGGGCATCCTGTTTCTTGTCTCCTGCTTCAATTCTTGCCCCTACACGAAGCTCATCTACAGACTGATGGGAGAGTTTTCCGTAATCTTTAAAAGCTCTCGTGCGGTAATAAACATCACCCTCGGCTTCATAGGCGAATCCTTTTTCAACGAGCGCTTCAATAAAATCAATAATAATATCCATGCTTTCTGTTACGCGGGGGTGAGCATCTGCACGGTCACATCCAAGCGCCGTGACATCTTCGAAATACGCCTCGATGAACCGTTCAGCAATCGCAGGAACTTCTTCTCCAAGCTCATTTGCTGCTTTAATCAGCTTATCGTCCACATCTGTAAAATTGGACACATAATTAACGTCATACCCGCTGTATTCAAGGTATTTGCGGACTGTGTCATAGACAATCGCAGGACGGGCATTTCCTATATGGATATAGTTATAAACCGTTGGTCCGCACACATACATTTTTACTTTTCCTTCTTCAAGGGGCTTAAAGGTTTCTTTTTGTCTGGTTAGCGTATTGTATAACTTGATGGTCATCTTGACTCTTCCCTTCTTTCAATTGTGCGATTTCTTCTTTCAGGCTTATGAGCTCTGCCTCAAGTTCCTTGAACCTGTCTGCCACGGGATCCGGCAGATTACAGTGGTCCATATCCTGATTAATCCGCTTGCCGTTTCGGATCACGACCTTGCCCGGAATGCCGACAACTGTTGAATGATCCGGCACATCACGAAGCACGACAGACCCCGCCCCGATTTTGGAATAAGCACCGACCGTGATGGAACCAAGCACTTTAGCACCTGTCGCAATCAAAGCATTGTCCAGTATGGTCGGATGCCTTTTACCCTTCTCTTTTCCGGTTCCGCCAAGAGTCACCCCCTGGAAAACCGTTACGTTATCGCCGATTTCGCACGTCTCGCCAATGACAACTCCCATGCCGTGATCGATGAAAAACCGCCTTCCGATCTTTGCACCCGGGTGAATTTCAATGCCCGTGAAAAATCTGCTTACTTGTGAAATGACTCTTGCGATAAAAAACATGTTCCGTTTGAAAAACGCATGTGCGAGCCGGTGAGCCCATATTGCATGCAGTCCTGAATAAGTAAGTATCACTTCCAGATACGATCTTGCAGCCGGATCCTGTTCAAAAACGACCTCTATGTCTTCTTTCAGCATTTTAAACATTGTATTCCCCCCAAACCTTCCCCTTATTTTGTCCTTTAATCCAATTGTGAAACAGCCTATAAAAAAAGCGCCTCTGTCCTAATAGACAGAGACGCTTTGATGCGCGGTTCCACTCTGTTTAAACAGGCGATAAAAAGCCTGTTTCAACTTTGGCTCCTTTAACGGGGAGCATACGCTTTTATTTACTGCTTCAAAACGAAGGTTCAATAAAAGACTCAAAGGTGCATTTCAAGACGGTTGTCGCATAAACCTCTTTCACCGGCGAGGTTCTCTCTGGAATGGAAACGGCGTCTCTACTTCTCCTTCTCAACGTGTTTCAATGTATTACACATACTATATTACATTTCAGGCAAAAAGTTAACTGTTCGCACTTTTTAATCTTGCTAAAATCGTTTCTTTACCAAGAAGTTCGATTGCCTGCGGCAGGTCCGGTCCATGAGTCTGGCCAGTTGTTGCCACGCGGATCGGCATAAACAGATTTTTGCCTTTATGGCCTGTTGATTTCTGCACCGCCTTCGTTGCAGCTTTAATGCCTTCAGCCGTGAACGCTTCAAGCTTATCAAGCTCTTCTGCGAATGCTGTCAGCACTTCAGGCACCTGCTCTTCGTCCAGCACATTGCGCGCTTCGCGGTTATAGGTAATTTCCTCTTTAAAGAAAAGCTCGGTCAATTCTGTGATTTCTGCGCCATAGCTGATTTTATCCTGATGAAGGACAATCAGTTTGCGGGCCCAGTCAAGCTCTTCTGCAGATGCCGAATCAGATACTTTTCCTGCTTTTACAAGGTGCGGAAGAGTCAATTCAACAAGCTGATCCGCATCAAGCTGTTTGACATACTGATTGTTCATCCACAGCAATTTCTGTGTATCAAAAACAGCCGGCGATTTAGACAGCCTTGCAGGATCAAAGATCTCTGCAAACTGATCTTTCGTGAACATTTCTTCTTCTCCGCCCGGAGACCAGCCAAGCAGCCCGATAAAGTTGAAAAGGGCCTGCGGCAGATAGCCGAGTTCTTTATACTGTTCAATAAACTGGATGATTGATTCATCACGCTTGCTGAGTTTTTTACGGTTCTCGTTAACAATCAGCGTCATATGGCCGAAAACAGGAATGTCCCATCCGAACGCATTGAAGATCATGATCTGTTTCGGTGTATTGGAGATGTGGTCTTCTCCGCGAAGGATATGCGTCATCTTCATAAGGTGGTCATCAACTGCTACAGCAAAGTTGTAAGTCGGCGTACCGTCTTTTTTAACAATGACGAAATCGCCGATGCCGTCTGTTTCAAATGAAATCTCTTCTTTCACGATGTCATTGAACGTGATGACTTCTCCCTTTGGCACGCGGAAGCGGATGCTCGGCATTCTTCCTTCAGCTTCAAGCTTCTGCTGCTCCTCAGGTGTCAGGTTTGCACATTTTCCTGAGTATTGCGGGGTCTCACCGCGCTCAGTCTGTTCTTCCCGCTCCTGCTCAAGCTCTTCTTCTGTGCAGTAGCATTTGTACGCTTTTCCTTCTGCAAGCAGCTGATTGTAATATTTTTTATAAAGATCGTTTCGCTCTGATTGTCTGTACGGGCCGTATTCTCCGCCGGTATCAACGCTTTCGTCCCAGTCAATGCCAAGCCATTTCAAGTATCTCAGCTGACTTTCTTCGCCGCCTGCAATGTTTCGCTTTTTATCAGTATCTTCAATACGGATAATAAACTTTCCGCCGGTATTGCGCGCATAAAGGTAGTTAAACAGCGCTGTCCGGGCATTGCCGATATGTAAATGTCCAGTCGGACTTGGAGCGTATCGCACTCTTACTTCGTTTGTCATATCTGTACCTCCGTTAATCTCTAACATCTGTTCCATTTTATCATTAAAAACAGGGTGTCCAAAAGCTTGTCCGGGATTTTATTTTTTCACAATCAGAACAGAAGCCTGTGACGCAATTCCTTCTCCGCGTCCGGTGAATCCAAGCTGTTCGGTCGTTGTCGCCTTCACATTCACCTGGTCTGCATCACCTTCCAGAAGTTCTGCAATCCGTTCTCTCATTTGATCAATATAGGGAGCCATCTTCGGTTTTTGGGCAATAATCGTACAATCAATGTTGCCGAGTACATAGCCCTTTTCTTTTACAAGCTGCCAGACATGCTGTAGCAGCTTGGCAGAATCAGCATCCTTAAACTCAGGGTCGGTGTCCGGAAAATGCTTTCCGATATCCCCTGCTGCTATTGCTCCAAGGCAGGCGTCTGCCACTGTGTGAAGCAGCACATCTGCATCAGAATGGCCGAGAAGGCCTTTTTCATATGGAATTTCAATGCCTCCAATGATAAGGGGGCGTCCCTCTGTCAGCTGGTGCACATCAAAACCCTGTCCGATTCTAAACATTCCTTATTCCCCTCTCTCACTCTCAAGTATCGCTTTTGCCATCAGCAGATCATCCGGCGTAGTCAGTTTAATATTTGTATAGTCACCTTCAATGACAAGAACCTTGTGGCCGCTTCTCTCCATCAGGCTTGCATCATCTGTTCCAAGAAATGCTGCAGCCGACGCTTCTTTATGAGCCGCAAGAATGTCAGAAAGACGAAAAGCCTGTGGGGTCTGTACGGCCCACAAGCTAGAACGTTCAACGGTTTCAATCACTTCACTGTTCAAGACACGTTTAATCGTATCCTTCACAGGGACTGCAACGGTTGCAGCTCCATTTTCATATGCTGCTTTTACGAGCTTTGAAATGACGTGTTTTTTTATAAACGGCCTTGCACCGTCATGCACGAGGACAATATCTGAGGTCGCCGCTTTCAGTCCGTTATAGACGCTGTGCTGCCTCTCATTGCCTCCGCTGACCATCTTTTTGATTTTTGTCAGGCCTGCGGCCATTTCTTCAAAAAGAGCCCGTTCATCCGGATTGATGACAAGAAGGATGCCTGTGCATGCAGGATCTTTCTCAAAAACCGTCAAGGTGTGCACAATGACCGGTTTTCCTTCAAGTTCAATAAACTGTTTGTTTTTGCCCGCTTTCATCCGTTTTCCTTGTCCGGCGGCAGGAATAATCACTTCATAGTTCATTTGCCTGCTCCCCTACAACGCTTTTTCAAGCAGCTTGGGCTTCGCGAAAATCATTCGTCCGGCAGAAGTCTGAAGAACGCTCGTCACGATGACGTCGATGTTTTTGCCGATATAGTTACGGCCCTCTTCCACTACAATCATCGTGCCGTCATCCAGGTAGGCTACGCCCTGATTGTGCTCTTTTCCATCCTTGATGACAAGAACTTTCATCTCTTCCCCAGGCAGGACAACCGGCTTGACGGCATTTGCCAGGTCGTTGATGTTCAGAACTCCGACTCCCTGAAGTTCGCACACTTTGTTTAAATTAAAGTCATTTGTGACCACTACACCTGATGTCAGCTTGGCAAGCTTCACAAGTTTGCTGTCCACTTCCTGAATTTCCTCAAAATCGCCCTCATAAATCTCAACTTTAATGGAGAGCTCTTTTTGAATGCGGTTCAGAATATCAAGGCCTCTCCGGCCGCGGTTCCGTTTCAGGGCATCTGAAGAATCAGCGATATGCTGAAGCTCTTCCAGCACAAAATGAGGAATGACAATCGTGCCCTCCAAAAATCCGGTCTGGCAGATGTCCGCAATTCTCCCATCAATAATGACGCTTGTATCAAGAATTTTGAGCTTCGTGCTCTCAACTTCCGCTTCTTCTTCACCCGCTCCTTTTTTCTTTCCGATTTTCCCGGAAATCGAAAACAGACTGATCAGTTCGTCCTTGCGCTTAAATCCAACCTGAAAACCAAGGTAGCCAAGCAAAAGGGTCAGAAAAATCGGTATGATTGTGCTGAACACCTGATACTGAATGTCTTTAAACGGAATAACATTAACAATAAGAAAGGCAATTATAAGTCCGACAATCAATCCCAAACTACCGAAAAGAACATCCGTCACAGGTGCCTTTACCAATGATTCTTCCAGAAGCTTAACCCAGTTAATTACATAATCAACAAGCCAGAATGTGGCTATATAAAATAATATTGCTCCTAAAATGGCCAGAGCATATGGTGAATTAATAAAAGGTATGTCCTGCAGGCTTAACAATTTCATCAGCTGCGGCATAAAGAAAATACCCAGCGTTCCTCCAAGGAAAAGGAAAAAGATCTGCACAATTCGTTTTAACATACCCCCACCTCCTTCTCTTATCTATTATAATCACTTTCTCCCGTTTAAAACGGTGAAAACGCGAATTTCCGGAACCTGTAAACAGATTGAAATGTAATGAGAATCATATCATTTCCGAAAAATGAAAAACAAGAATAATATAACCTAAATCATGATGATTAAAACGTTTGAGGCGAAAGATTCATAAAAAGTTCGTTATATCTGACGGTCTATCAGCAGCTGCTCCTGAAGTCTGCGGAGACCTTCTTTTATCTTTTTCGCCCTTACCTCGCCAATTCCATCCACCTCATCAAGCTGTTCTACGGTTGCGCGCGTAATAAGTTTCAGGTTTGAGAATTTGTTCACCAAATTTTCAATAATGACAGGCGGGAGCCTCGGGATCTTCTTAAGCACCCTGTACCCTCTCGGCATGACGAGATCATCAGGATTTGTGAAATGGGCCGAATAGCCGAGCAGGCGCAGAAGGACCATGTCATCCATCAGTTCTGTATTCGTCAGCACCTGAAATTGCTCGAGCACGTATTTAGGATCCAGTGTTTTATCGAAGCAGTAGTCTTTAATGACAAGAGCTGCCTCTTCCTCGATATCTGAAAGCAGTTCATTCAGCTGCAGCCTGATAAGATGCCCTTCTGTGCCAAGCTCATTAATATAATTCAGGATTTCGTTTTTAATCCGCAGAACCATCTCAATCCTGTGAATCACCTGCAGAAGCTCATCAAATGTGACAAGCTCTTCAAATTCTAGCGCCCCAAGGTTGATGATGGACTGATCAAGCACCGTTCTGTACTTTTCAAGAGTCTGAATCGCCTGATTCGCTTTTGTTAAAATGACACCGATATCTCTCAGTGCGTAACGGAGTTCCCCGTAGTAGAGGGTGATGACGTTCCTTCTCTGGGAAATGGCCACAACCAGGTTACCTGTCTGTTTTGCCACCCTCTCCGCCGTACGGTGGCGCATGCCCGTTTCAATTGAACTGATAAAAGCATTCGGAACGAGCTGGGCATTTGCATAAAGAATTTTATTTCCCGAATCACTTAAGATAATGGCTCCGTCCATTTTAGCCAGTTCATATAAATGAGCGGGAGAAAAAGCGGAGTTTATATAGAATCCGCCATCCACGAGTTCTTTTACTTTGTCGCTGAAGCCAACGACAATCAGCCCCCCTGTTTTTGCGCGCAAAACATTTTCAATGCCTGCTCTTAAGGGAGTTCCGGGCGCAATAAACTGCAGAATTTCCTTCATGCTCTTTTCGTTTGTTTTTTTCTCTTTCTCACTCATATTGCTACCCTCCCAGTGTGATTTGCAGGGCTTCTGCGACGTTTTTGACACCCACTGCCTCTATGCCATTCGGAACTGTCCAACCGCCTATATTTGCCTCTGGAATGATCGCACGCCTGAACCCGAGCTTGGCTGCTTCCATGACGCGCTGCTCAATTCTCGAAACGCGCCTTACTTCGCCTGTAAGCCCTACTTCTCCAATAATAATATCTGTTGCTTTTGAAGGTGCATCCTTAAAGCTTGAAGCGATGCTTACGGCAACTGCAAGATCAATCGCAGGCTCATCAAGCTTTACTCCGCCGGCCACTTTTAAATAGGCATCCTGATTCTGCAGCAGCAGTCCGACTCTCTTTTCAAGCACAGCCATCAGAAGCGGCACCCGGTTATGGTCGATTCCTGTTGCCATTCTTCTCGGGTTGCCGAAGCTTGTCGGTGAAATCAGCGCCTGAATCTCAACAAGCACCGGTCTTGTCCCTTCCATGGAAGCTACAACGGTAGAGCCTGCTGCCCCTTTGGAACGTTCCTCAAGGAAGATCTCAGACGGATTCAGCACCTCTTCAAGCCCGCTTTCCTTCATTTCAAAAATACCCATCTCATTTGTGGACCCAAAACGGTTTTTCACTGCTCTTAGTATCCGGTACGTATGATGGCGCTCTCCTTCAAAATACAGGACAGTGTCAACCATGTGCTCAAGAATTCTCGGACCGGCAATTGACCCTTCCTTTGTTACATGTCCGACAATGAAGATGGCGATGCCTTTCGTTTTTGCAAGTCTCATAAGTTCTGCCGTACATTCCCGGACCTGCGAGACACTTCCAGGTGCTGAGGTAATGTCACTCTGAAACACCGTCTGAATGGAATCGACAATCACAAAAGCCGGATTTGTATCATCAATTGCCTTAGCGATATATTCCATATCGGTTTCAGCAAGTACAAGCAGTTTCTCGGATGTAACACCGAGGCGGTCAGCCCTCATTTTCGTCTGCTTGACCGACTCTTCTCCCGATATGTAAAGAACATCGTTTCCATTATCGGCAAGCTGCGAGGAAACCTGAAGTAAAAGCGTTGATTTTCCGATTCCGGGGTCTCCTCCTATCAGGACAAGGGAACCTTTTACGATCCCGCTGCCGAGAACACGGTTAAATTCTTTGAGGTTGGTTTTAATGCGCGGTTCCTGAGACGTTTCAATGTTTGTGATAGGTGAAGGTTTGTTTGCGGTCTGACCCGGCGAAGAGTGTGCAAAGGCCACTCTCCTGTTTGCCGTTCCTGTTTTTACAACTTCTTCTGTCATCGTATTCCATGCTCCGCAGCCCGGGCATTTCCCCATCCATTTTGGGGACTCATATCCGCACTCAAGGCACATGAATTTCGATTTAGTTTTAGCCATACATTCTGTCCTTCCTTACTAGATTACCTTTTTAAAAAGAGAATCGGTAGAATCAGTGTGTTTGCTCTGAGAAACGAAATCGAGGCATACGTGAAAAATGTATGCCTCATGTTTGTTTCGCTTCTGATGATTATTTGATTTTCTCCGTTTCAGCTTCTGAAGAACTTTTTACAGTAAATTCTCCCTCTGTCACATCGAGAACAACTTTCTGGCCTTTTTCGATTGTGCCTTTAAGCAGCTCTTCAGACAGGCGGTCTTCAACATGCTTCTGGATCGCCCTTCTCAGCGGACGGGCACCATACTCAGGATCAAATCCTTCGTCGGCTATTTTCTCCTGGGCAGCATCTGTCAGTTCAAGCACAAGGTCCTGTTCGGCAAGACGCTTCATCAGCTGATCAGCCATAAGGGTAACAATCTCTTTAATGTGTTTCTTCTCAAGAGAGTGGAACACGATAATTTCATCTATACGGTTAAGGAACTCAGGTCTGAATGCTTTTTTCAGCTCATTCATAACCTTGCCCTTCATATCCTTGTAATCCTGCGCCTCATCCTGAACGTTGAAGCCAACGTACTTGTTGCGCTTCAGTTCGCTTGCGCCGACATTCGACGTCATGATTAAAATGGTATTTCTGAAATCGACCGTTCTTCCTTTAGAATCTGTTAATCGTCCGTCTTCAAGCACCTGAAGAAGAATGTTGAAAACATCAGGGTGAGCTTTTTCAATTTCATCGAGAAGAACAACAGAATACGGCTTTCTGCGTACTTTTTCAGTCAGCTGTCCGCCTTCTTCATACCCGACATATCCCGGAGGGGAACCAACAAGTCTTGATGTTGAGTGCTTCTCCATATACTCGGACATATCAATCCGGATCATGGCATCCTCATCGCCGAAGATGGATTCTGCAAGTGCTCTTGCAAGCTCTGTTTTACCTACGCCTGTAGGGCCGAGGAAAACAAATGACCCAATCGGGCGCTTCGGATCTTTAAGCCCTGCTCTTGCGCGGCGCACAGCCTTTGCAACAGCTACAACGGCTTCATCCTGGCCAATCACGCGGTTATGAAGAATCTGCTCCATGTTCAGCAGCTTATCTGTTTCTGTCTGGGCAAGGCGTGAGACAGGAATTCCAGTCCAGCTCGCAACAACCATTGCGATATCATCCACTGTCACTTCAGAATTTTCCTGACCCTGTTTTTCTTTCCATGTTTTCTTCGTTTCCTCGAGCTGCTCGCGCAGACGCTGCTCTGTATCACGGAGAGAAGCCGCTTTTTCAAATTCCTGGCTTTGAACAGATGCATCTTTTTCCTTGCGCACTTCCTCAAGCTTCATTTCAAGCTCTTTTAAGTTCGGAGGAGTTGTAAACGAACGGAGGCGAACCTTCGAACCGGCTTCATCAATTAAATCGATTGCTTTATCCGGAAGGAAACGGTCTGAGATATAGCGGTCTGAAAGCTTAACCGCTGCATCAATTGCCTCATCCGTGATGGATACTCTGTGATGAGCTTCATAACGGTCGCGAAGCCCTTTTAAAATCTGGATGCTTTCATCAGCTGTCGGCTCATCAACCTGAATCGGCTGAAAACGGCGTTCGAGCGCTGCATCCTTTTCAATATATTTGCGGTACTCATCAAGCGTAGTGGCCCCGATGCACTGAAGTTCTCCACGTGCAAGCGACGGCTTAAGAATATTGGAAGCATCAATTGCCCCCTCAGCGCCTCCTGCACCGATCAGTGTATGAAGTTCGTCGATAAACAGGATAATGTTTCCTGCCTGGCGAATTTCATCCATCACCTTTTTCAGACGGTCTTCAAATTCACCGCGGTATTTCGTGCCGGCTACAACAGTTCCCATATCAAGTGTCATAACACGCTTGTCACGGAGGATCTCAGGTACTTCGTTGTTCACAATCTGCTGGGCAAGGCCTTCTGCGATTGCCGTTTTACCGACACCAGGCTCCCCGATTAAAACAGGATTGTTTTTCGTTCTGCGACTTAGGACTTCAATGACCCTTTGGATTTCTTTGCTTCGCCCAATGACAGGGTCAAGACTGCCTTCGCGTGCAATGGCCGTCAAATCGCGTGCCAGACTGTCCAGGGTCGGCGTATTGGCATTGTTCATCGAACCGCTCTGGTGGCCAGAGCCGGACTCATTGCTGCCAAGCAGCTGGAGGACTTGCTGGCGTGCTTTATTTAAGCTTACACCGAGGTTATTAAGCACCCGTGCAGCCACACCTTCTCCTTCGCGGATAAGACCTAAAAGAATATGCTCTGTGCCCACGTATGAATGGCCTAGCTTTCTAGCTTCATCCATGGAAAGCTCAATCACCTTTTTAGCTCGGGGAGTGTAGTGTATCGTCTGTGAAATTTCCTGTCCTCTGCCGATGAGGCTCTCCACTTCTTTTTGAATTTTATCTGATCCAAGGCCAAGAGCTGTCAGCGCTTTTGCAGCGATGCCCTCACCTTCTCTTACAAGACCGAGAAGAATATGCTCTGTGCCGATATTGTTATGTCCAAGACGGACAGCTTCCTCTTGTGCTAATGCAAGAACCTTCTGAGCGCGTTCAGTAAATCTTCCAAACATCATCCTTCATCATCCTCCATCCTTCTGACCATTTCAAGGTTTAGTCTTTCTCTGATTAATGAAGCTCTTCTTATGTCCCGTTCATCCGGGCGCAATGCTCCTCCGGAATACTGCTGGAGAAATCCCGGCTGAGTCAGGATCATCAGCTCATTTAAAATATTTCTGGAAATATCTTTGATGATATTTAAATCAATTCCCAGTCTCACATCTGATAAACATTTTGCTGCTTCTTTGGATTCAATGATCCTGCTGTATGTCAGCGTGCCCAGAGATCTGAACACACGGTCCTCAAGCGGCACCTGCGACGTTTTATATAAAGCTTCCCGTGCAGAGCGCTCTTTTTCAATCAGCTGGTGCACCACACTCAGCAGATCTTCTGCAATATCATCCTCAGACTTGCCGAGAGTAATCTGATTGGAAATCTGAAAGATGTTACCTAATGCTTCGCTGCCTTCCCCATAAATTCCTCTAACAACCAGACCTAATTGATTAATAGCCGGAATAATTCTGTTCATCTGCTGTGTGAGCACAAGAGCCGGCAAGTGCATCATCACCGATGCCCTCAGCCCTGTTCCCACATTTGTCGGGCAGCTGGTTAAGTATCCTCTTTGTTCATCAAACGCATAATCAACCGAACCTTCCATCCAGTCATCAAGCCTGCTCGCTGCTTTTAAAGCTTCTTTCAGCTGCAGACCGGGATACAGACACTGAATGCGAATATGATCCTCTTCATTCAGCATGATGCTGACCTCTTCATTCTCAGACAGCAAACATGCGCCGAACGAAGAATCCTCTGCTAAATTCGGACTGATTAAATGCTTCTCAACGAGCACCCTTTTCTGAATAGGCTGCAAATCATCCATGCGGAGCATTTCAAGCTTGCCGATCTCATCTACGCTCTTATCCGCAAACGTCTCTTCAAAAAGAGAGAGAATATCCTGCAGCTCTTCATTCGAAGCAAAAGTCGGAAACCTGTACTTCTCAATGTTTCTTGCCAGTCTGACACGGCTGCTGAGAACAATGTCTGAATCAGGCCCATCCTTGCTCATCCAGGCACTCATCGCCTGGTTAATAAACTGCTGAAGCGACATATCAGGATTCACCTCCTCTGGAACTTTTTAACGAAAGTTCAAGCGAACGGATCTCATCCCGGATTTCAGCAGCCTTTTCAAACTCTTCCTGCTGAATTTGCTCTTTTAGATTCTGTTTTAATAACTCTATTCGTTTGCGGATGTGAATGCTACCGCCAATTCGCTCTGGAATCTTTCCAGCATGCACCGTATTGCCGCTGTGGACTCTTCTCAGAATCGGGTTAATTTGATCTTTAAACGTCCGGTAGCACTCGGAACATCCGAACCGTCCCACTTTTGTAAACTGCTGAAACGTCATCTCGCAGCCGGGACACTGCAGAACTTCATTTTTTTTAAAAACATCCTGCTTTGACGCGGAAACGGATGAATCCATGTTCAAAAGGCCTGCCAGCAGGTTATTAATAGAAAATCCTTTGCTGCTGTCAATGAATATGGAACTGTTGTTCTGAGCACATTTATCACAAATATGAACCTCAGTTTTTTCGCCGTTCACAACCTTCGTAAAATGAAATGTTGCCGGTCTCTCATTGCATTCCTGGCATATCAAGTCTGTCACCTGCTCTCATCGGTATTTCAAGGAAGTCAGCATGGCCTTTATCATTCTTGCCCGCAATTCATCCCTGTGCGGCAGTTCAATATATAAAACGGACCTGTCAATCACACTCAGCATGATTTTTGCTTCCCGTTCTGAAATGACATCTTCACTTACAAGCCTTAATATGAGATCTTCAGCAGATGACTGCGAGATCCGCCTGTCAATAATGCCCATGATCTGATCAATTAAATGCGCAGCATCATTCGACTTTACCTTTATAATCCGAATGTAGCCGCCGCCTCCCCTTTTGCTCTCTACGATATATCCTCTTTCAATCGTAAAACGGGTATTGATGACATAATTGATTTGTGAGGGCACACACTGAAACTTATCCGCAATTTCGCTTCTTTTGATTTCGACGATCTCCTTGCCGCTTGTCGTAAGCACCTGCTTCAAATACTGTTCAATGACATCCGAGATGTTCCGCACTCCGCCTCCCCCTAACTTGACTTTGACTATATTTGACTTTAACACTAATATAAAACGAACGAACCTTTTTTTCAACTCATAACTGCTCATCTATCTATTTCCATTATTAACGGCAGTGAAACGTTTTTAAACAGAATTTGCCGTATTATTTTAAATGGGAAGAGTAATGAAAGGAAGGTGGAGGAAGGATAATACTTTATGTATACGTCAACAATCGGTAATAATGAGCTGTTTTTCTGACCGGGATCCATTAAACGCAGCTTTTCTGCATAAGAATAAAAGTTCATGCGGCAAGGCATGCTTGGATTGGGTGGATAAGAGTTCGGCGGGAATTGCTATGGTATCCAGGTGCATGCTTGCCCTGTGAGATTGTTTTTCGGTTTTGGAGGGTATGTGATCGGGGCTTTTGCTTACCCTCCGAAATCATTTTGTTTTATTGGGTATGATTTGGGTGTTTGCTTACCCTCTGATATCGTTTTACGGTTTTACAGGATACGATTCGAGTGTTTGCTTACCCTCTGATATCGTTTTACGGTTTTACAGGGTACGATTCGAGTGTTTGCTTACCCTCTAATATCGTTTTACAGTTTTACAGGGTACGATTCGGATGTTTGCTTACCCTTTGATATCGTTTTACGGTTTAGCAGGGTACGATTCGAGACTTTGCTTACCCTCTGATATCGTTTTACAGTTTTAGAGGGTACGATTCGGATGTTTGCTTACCCTTTGATATCGTTTTACGGTTTAGCAGGGTACGATTCAGGTGATTGATTACCATCACTCATTATTTCTGGCGCAAATACCCTTGCCCAGGTTAAATTTACTTACATCCTATTCTTTTCCGAACAACAAAAAAGAACAGCATCTCTGCTGTCCTCTTTTCTGCGTGCCTGGCAACGTCCTACTCTCACAGGGGGAAACCCCCAACTACCATCGGCGCTAAAGAGCTTAACTTCCGTGTTCGGCATGGGAACGGGTGTGACCTCTTTGCCATCATCACCAGACAATATGCAATTGGTTGAAAGAGTTATTCTTTCAAAACTGAGTAACGTTTGATAACAAGATTCACGTGCAATTTACGCTTAGTTAGACTGTGGTTAAGTCCTCGAACGATTAGTATCTGTCAGCTCCACACGTCACCGCGCTTCCACCTCAGACCTATCAACCTGATCATCTTTCAGGGTTCTTACTCACAAATGTGATGGGAAATCTCATCTTGAGGGGGGCTTCATGCTTAGATGCTTTCAGCACTTATCCCTTCCGCACATAGCTACCCAGCGATGCCTTTGGCAAGACAACTGGTACACCAGCGGTGCGTCCATCCCGGTCCTCTCGTACTAAGGACAGCTCCTCTCAAATTTCCTGCGCCCACGACGGATAGGGACCGAACTGTCTCACGACGTTCTGAACCCAGCTCGCGTACCGCTTTAATGGGCGAACAGCCCAACCCTTGGGACCGACTACAGCCCCAGGATGCGATGAGCCGACATCGAGGTGCCAAACCTCCCCGTCGATGTGGACTCTTGGGGGAGATAAGCCTGTTATCCCCGGGGTAGCTTTTATCCGTTGAGCGATGGCCCTTCCATGCGGAACCACCGGATCACTAAGCCCGACTTTCGTCCCTGCTCGACTTGTAGGTCTCGCAGTCAAGCTCCCTTGTGCCTTTACACTCTGCGAATGATTTCCAACCATTCTGAGGGAACCTTTGGGCGCCTCCGTTACATTTTAGGAGGCGACCGCCCCAGTCAAACTGCCCGCCTGACACTGTCTCCCAGCCCGGTAAGGGCTGCGGGTTAGAATTTCAATACAGCAAGGGTAGTATCCCACCAATGCCTCCACCGAAGCTGGCGCTCCGGTTTCCAAGGCTCCTACCTATCCTGTACAAGCTGTACCAAAATTCAATATCAGGCTGCAGTAAAGCTCCACGGGGTCTTTCCGTCCTGTCGCGGGTAACCTGCATCTTCACAGGTACTATAATTTCACCGAGTCTCTCGTTGAGACAGTGCCCAGATCGTTACGCCTTTCGTGCGGGTCGGAACTTACCCGACAAGGAATTTCGCTACCTTAGGACCGTTATAGTTACGGCCGCCGTTTACTGGGGCTTCGGTTCAAAGCTTCGCTTGCGCTAACCTCTCCCCTTAACCTTCCAGCACCGGGCAGGCGTCAGCCCCTATACTTCGCCTTGCGGCTTCGCAGAGACCTGTGTTTTTGCTAAACAGTCGCCTGGGCCTATTCACTGCGGCTTTTCAGGGCTATTCACCCTAAAAAGCACCCCTTCTCCCGAAGTTACGGGGTCATTTTGCCGAGTTCCTTAACGAGAGTTCTCTCGCTCACCTTAGGATTCTCTCCTCGCCTACCTGTGTCGGTTTGCGGTACGGGCACCTCTCACCTCGCTAGAGGCTTTTCTTGGCAGTGTGGAATCAGGAACTTCGGTACTAAATTTCCCTCGCCATCACAGCTCAGCCTTATATGGGAAGCGGATTTGCCTACTTCCCAGCCTAACTGCTTGGACGCGCATATCCAACAGCGCGCTTGCCCTATCCTCCTGCGTCCCCCCATTGCTCAAATGGTGAGGAGGTGGTACAGGAATATCAACCTGTTGTCCATCGCCTACGCCTTTCGGCCTCGGCTTAGGTCCCGACTAACCCTGAGCGGACGAGCCTTCCTCAGGAAACCTTAGGCATTCGGTGGAGGGGATTCTCACCCCTCTTTCGCTACTCATACCGGCATTCTCACTTCTAAGCGCTCCACCAGTCCTTCCGGTCTGGCTTCGACGCCCTTAGAACGCTCTCCTACCACTGTTCGTAAGAACAGTCCGCAGCTTCGGTGATACGTTTAGCCCCGGTACATTTTCGGCGCAGAGTCACTCGACCAGTGAGCTATTACGCACTCTTTAAATGGTGGCTGCTTCTAAGCCAACATCCTGGTTGTCTAAGCAACTCCACATCCTTTTCCACTTAACGTATACTTTGGGACCTTAGCTGGCGGTCTGGGCTGTTTCCCTCTTGACTACGGATCTTATCACTCGCAGTCTGACTCCCGAGGAGCAAGTCTTTGGCATTCGGAGTTTGACTGAATTCGGTAACCCGATGAGGGCCCCTAGTCCAATCAGTGCTCTACCTCCAAGACTCTCATACTCGAGGCTAGCCCTAAAGCTATTTCGGAGAGAACCAGCTATCTCCAAGTTCGATTGGAATTTCTCCGCTACCCACACCTCATCCCCGCACTTTTCAACGTGCGTGGGTTCGGGCCTCCATTCAGTGTTACCTGAACTTCACCCTGGACATGGGTAGATCACCTGGTTTCGGGTCTACGACCACGTACTAATTCGCCCTATTCAGACTCGCTTTCGCTGCGGCTCCGTCTCATCAACTTAACCTTGCACGGGATCGTAACTCGCCGGTTCATTCTACAAAAGGCACGCCATCACCCGTTAACGGGCTCTGACTACTTGTAAGCACACGGTTTCAGGATCTTTTCACTCCCCTTCCGGGGTGCTTTTCACCTTTCCCTCACGGTACTGGTTCACTATCGGTCACTAGGTAGTATTTAGCCTTGGGAGATGGTCCTCCCGGATTCCGACGGGATTTCACGTGTCCCGCCGTACTCAGGATCCACTCTGGAGGGAACGAAGTTTCGACTACAGGGTTTTTACCTTCTATGACAGGCCTTTCCAGGCCGCTTCATCTACCCCGTTCCTTTGTAACTCCGTATAGAGTGTCCTACAACCCCAAGAGGCAAGCCTCTTGGTTTGGGCTGATTCCGTTTCGCTCGCCGCTACTTGGGAAATCGCATTTGCTTTCTCTTCCTCCGGGTACTTAGATGTTTCAGTTCCCCGGGTCTGCCTTCAGTACCCTATGTATTCAGGTAAAGATACTGTTCCATTACGAACAGTGGGTTTCCCCATTCGGAAATCTCTGGATCAAAGCTTACTTACAGCTCCCCAAAGCATATCGGTGTTAGTCCCGTCCTTCATCGGCTCCTAGTGCCAAGGCATCCACCGTGCGCCCTTCATAACTTAACCAAAATTGGTCAATCGTTTGTTTAGACTGTAAAGTCTAAGAAAATCACTATGGTAAGCGTAAATCTCAGTGAATTACTTGTTATCAATTACGTTATCCAGTTTTCAAAGAACAACCGGCAGATCAAGAATGATTGCCTTCTTTCATATAGAGAGAATGATCTCTCAAAACTAAACAAAAACCAAAAGCGACCTCATATCCTTAGAAAGGAGGTGATCCAGCCGCACCTTCCGATACGGCTACCTTGTTACGACTTCACCCCAATCATCTACCCCACCTTAGGCGGCTGGCTCCTTGCGGTTACCCCACCGACTTCGGGTGTTGCAAACTCTCGTGGTGTGACGGGCGGTGTGTACAAGGCCCGGGAACGTATTCACCGCGGCATGCTGATCCGCGATTACTAGCGATTCCAGCTTCATGCAGGCGAGTTGCAGCCTGCAATCCGAACTGAGAATGGTTTTATGGGATTGGCTAAACCTCGCGGTCTCGCAGCCCTTTGTACCATCCATTGTAGCACGTGTGTAGCCCAGGTCATAAGGGGCATGATGATTTGACGTCATCCCCACCTTCCTCCGGTTTGTCACCGGCAGTCACCTTAGAGTGCCCAACTGAATGCTGGCAACTAAGATCAAGGGTTGCGCTCGTTGCGGGACTTAACCCAACATCTCACGACACGAGCTGACGACAACCATGCACCACCTGTCACTTTGTCCCCCGAAGGGGAACCTTCTATCTCTAGAAGTGGCAAAGGATGTCAAGACCTGGTAAGGTTCTTCGCGTTGCTTCGAATTAAACCACATGCTCCACCGCTTGTGCGGGCCCCCGTCAATTCCTTTGAGTTTCAGTCTTGCGACCGTACTCCCCAGGCGGAGTGCTTAATGCGTTAGCTGCAGCACTAAAGGGCGGAAACCCTCTAACACTTAGCACTCATCGTTTACGGCGTGGACTACCAGGGTATCTAATCCTGTTCGCTCCCCACGCTTTCGCGCCTCAGCGTCAGTTACAGACCAGAGAGTCGCCTTCGCCACTGGTGTTCCTCCACATCTCTACGCATTTCACCGCTACACGTGGAATTCCACTCTCCTCTTCTGCACTCAAGTTTCCCAGTTTCCAATGACCCTCCCCGGTTGAGCCGGGGGCTTTCACATCAGACTTAAGAAACCGCCTGCGCGCGCTTTACGCCCAATAATTCCGGACAACGCTTGCCACCTACGTATTACCGCGGCTGCTGGCACGTAGTTAGCCGTGGCTTTCTGGTCAGGTACCGTCAAGGCGCCGGCAGTTACTCCGGCACTTGTTCTTCCCTGACAACAGAGTTTTACGATCCGAAAACCTTCATCACTCACGCGGCGTTGCTCCGTCAGACTTTCGTCCATTGCGGAAGATTCCCTACTGCTGCCTCCCGTAGGAGTCTGGGCCGTGTCTCAGTCCCAGTGTGGCCGATCACCCTCTCAGGTCGGCTACGCATCGTTGCCTTGGTGAGCCATTACCTCACCAACTAGCTAATGCGCCGCGGGCCCATCTGTAAGTGACAGCCGAAACCGTCTTTGAATGTCAAACCATGCGGTTTGACATAGTATCCGGTATTAGCTCCGGTTTCCCGGAGTTATCCCAGTCTTACAGGCAGGTTGCCCACGTGTTACTCACCCGTCCGCCGCTGACCTCCGAAGAGGTCCGCTCGACTTGCATGTATTAGGCACGCCGCCAGCGTTCGTCCTGAGCCAGGATCAAACTCTCCGAAGAAAATTTGTGACTCATAAATGTTGCTGACTTAAAAAATTTAAAACGTTTGGTACGCTTTTGGTTTTGTTTAGTTTTCAAAGATCATTTGCTGCCCAGTTGAGCAACTTTTAAATCATACCATTGCCGACTGGTTAAGTCAACAACTTTTTTAAAATTAATTGGTGGAGCCTAGCGGGATCGAACCGCTGACCTCCTGCGTGCAAGGCAGGCGCTCTCCCAGCTGAGCTAAGGCCCCGAAAAAAATGGAAATGGTCGGGAAGACAGGATTCGAACCTGCGACCCCTTGGTCCCAAACCAAGTGCTCTACCAAGCTGAGCTACTTCCCGTAATATGGCGCGCCCGATAGGAGTCGAACCCATAACCTTTTGATCCGTAGTCAAACGCTCTATCCAATTGAGCTACGGGCGCATATAAAAATGTGTGTGGTGCCGAGGACCGGAATCGAACCGGTACGGTAGTCACCTACCGCAGGATTTTAAGTCCTGTGCGTCTGCCAGTTCCGCCACCCCGGCTTATTCAAAGAGCGGAAGACGGGATTCGAACCCGCGACCCCCACCTTGGCAAGGTGGTGTTCTACCACTGAACTACTTCCGCAATATCATGCGGGTGAAGGGACTCGAACCCCCACGTCAAAGACACTAGATCCTAAGTCTAGCGCGTCTGCCAATTCCGCCACACCCGCATATTAAGGAAAATGGTGTGCCATGAAGGACTCGAACCTTCGACCCTCTGATTAAAAGTCAGATGCTCTACCGACTGAGCTAATGGCACAATATGAAAACACTCTTTTGATCCTGCGCAGACACATAAATCTCAGGAAGCTTAGTCAAGCAGCAGCTCGATTTATGTGCTGAAGCAAAAGCTTCGAAGTTAACTCGGTCGTGCTCTACCGACTGAGCTAATGGCACATATATAAGAAACCTAGTGGTGCCGGCGAGAGGACTTGAACCCCCAACCTACTGATTACAAGTCAGTTGCTCTACCAATTGAGCTACACCGGCATTTATAAAAAGTATGTCCAAAAATCATATGGTGGAGGATGACGGGCTCGAACCGCCGACCCTCTGCTTGTAAGGCAGATGCTCTCCCAGCTGAGCTAATCCTCCATACAGCACTTGCGTGCTCTTATAAACATACAGCCTGGCAACGTCCTACTCTCACAGGGGGAAACCCCCAACTACCATCGGCGCTAAAGAGCTTAACTTCCGTGTTCGGCATGGGAACGGGTGTGACCTCTTTGCCATCATCACCAGACAATATGCATTTTTGTTGAAAGAGTTATTCTTTCAAAACTGAGTAACGTTTGATAACAAGATTCACGTGCAATTTACGCTTGATTAGACTGTGGTTAAGTCCTCGAACGATTAGTATCTGTCAGCTCCACACGTCACCGCGCTTCCACCTCAGACCTATCAACCTGATCATCTTTCAGGGTTCTTACTCACAAATGTGATGGGAAATCTCATCTTGAGGGGGGCTTCATGCTTAGATGCTTTCAGCACTTATCCCTTCCGCACATAGCTACCCAGCCATGCCTTTGGCAAGACAACTGGTACACCAGCGGTGCGTCCATCCCGGTCCTCTCGTACTAAGGACAGCTCCTCTCAAATTTCCTGCGCCCACGACGGATAGGGACCGAACTGTCTCACGACGTTCTGAACCCAGCTCGCGTACCGCTTTAATGGGCGAACAGCCCAACCCTTGGGACCGACTACAGCCCCAGGATGCGATGAGCCGACATCGAGGTGCCAAACCTCCCCGTCGATGTGGACTCTTGGGGGAGATAAGCCTGTTATCCCCGGGGTAGCTTTTATCCGTTGAGCGATGGCCCTTCCATGCGGAACCACCGGATCACTAAGCCCGACTTTCGTCCCTGCTCGACTTGTAGGTCTCGCAGTCAAGCTCCCTTGTGCCTTTACACTCTGCGAATGATTTCCAACCATTCTGAGGGAACCTTTGGGCGCCTCCGTTACATTTTAGGAGGCGACCGCCCCAGTCAAACTGCCCGCCTGACACTGTCTCCCAGCCCGGTAAGGGCTGCGGGTTAGAATTTCAATACAGCAAGGGTAGTATCCCACCAATGCCTCCACCGAAGCTGGCGCTCCGGTTTCCGAGGCTCCTACCTATCCTGTACAAGCTGTACCAAAATTCAATATCAGGCTGCAGTAAAGCTCCACGGGGTCTTTCCGTCCTGTCGCGGGTAACCTGCATCTTCACAGGTACTATAATTTCACCGAGTCTCTCGTTGAGACAGTGCCCAGATCGTTACGCCTTTCGTGCGGGTCGGAACTTACCCGACAAGGAATTTCGCTACCTTAGGACCGTTATAGTTACGGCCGCCGTTTACTGGGGCTTCGGTTCAAAGCTTCGCTTGCGCTAACCTCTCCCCTTAACCTTCCAGCACCGGGCAGGCGTCAGCCCCTATACTTCGCCTTGCGGCTTCGCAGAGACCTGTGTTTTTGCTAAACAGTCGCCTGGGCCTATTCACTGCGGCTTTTCAGGGCTATTCACCCTAAAAAGCACCCCTTCTCCCGAAGTTACGGGGTCATTTTGCCGAGTTCCTTAACGAGAGTTCTCTCGCTCACCTTAGGATTCTCTCCTCGCCTACCTGTGTCGGTTTGCGGTACGGGCACCTCTCACCTCGCTAGAGGCTTTTCTTGGCAGTGTGGAATCAGGAACTTCGGTACTAAATTTCCCTCGCCATCACAGCTCAGCCTTATATGGGAAGCGGATTTGCCTACTTCCCAGCCTAACTGCTTGGACGCGCATATCCAACAGCGCGCTTGCCCTATCCTCCTGCGTCCCCCCATTGCTCAAATGGTGAGGAGGTGGTACAGGAATATCAACCTGTTGTCCATCGCCTACGCCTTTCGGCCTCGGCTTAGGTCCCGACTAACCCTGAGCGGACGAGCCTTCCTCAGGAAACCTTAGGCATTCGGTGGAGGGGATTCTCACCCCTCTTTCGCTACTCATACCGGCATTCTCACTTCTAAGCGCTCCACCAGTCCTTCCGGTCTGGCTTCGACGCCCTTAGAACGCTCTCCTACCACTGTTCGTAAGAACAGTCCGCAGCTTCGGTGATACGTTTAGCCCCGGTACATTTTCGGCGCAGAGTCACTCGACCAGTGAGCTATTACGCACTCTTTAAATGGTGGCTGCTTCTAAGCCAACATCCTGGTTGTCTAAGCAACTCCACATCCTTTTCCACTTAACGTATACTTTGGGACCTTAGCTGGCGGTCTGGGCTGTTTCCCTCTTGACTACGGATCTTATCACTCGCAGTCTGACTCCCGAGGAGCAAGTCTTTGGCATTCGGAGTTTGACTGAATTCGGTAACCCGATGAGGGCCCCTAGTCCAATCAGTGCTCTACCTCCAAGACTCTCATACTCGAGGCTAGCCCTAAAGCTATTTCGGAGAGAACCAGCTATCTCCAAGTTCGATTGGAATTTCTCCGCTACCCACACCTCATCCCCGCACTTTTCAACGTGCGTGGGTTCGGGCCTCCATTCAGTGTTACCTGAACTTCACCCTGGACATGGGTAGATCACCTGGTTTCGGGTCTACGACCACGTACTAATTCGCCCTATTCAGACTCGCTTTCGCTGCGGCTCCGTCTCATCAACTTAACCTTGCACGGGATCGTAACTCGCCGGTTCATTCTACAAAAGGCACGCCATCACCCGTTAACGGGCTCTGACTACTTGTAAGCACACGGTTTCAGGATCTTTTCACTCCCCTTCCGGGGTGCTTTTCACCTTTCCCTCACGGTACTGGTTCACTATCGGTCACTAGGTAGTATTTAGCCTTGGGAGATGGTCCTCCCGGATTCCGACGGGATTTCACGTGTCCCGCCGTACTCAGGATCCACTCTGGAGGGAACGAAGTTTCGACTACAGGGTTTTTACCTTCTATGACAGGCCTTTCCAGGCCGCTTCATCTACCCCGTTCCTTTGTAACTCCGTATAGAGTGTCCTACAACCCCAAGAGGCAAGCCTCTTGGTTTGGGCTGATTCCGTTTCGCTCGCCGCTACTTGGGAAATCGCATTTGCTTTCTCTTCCTCCGGGTACTTAGATGTTTCAGTTCCCCGGGTCTGCCTTCAGTACCCTATGTATTCAGGTAAAGATACTGTTCCATTACGAACAGTGGGTTTCCCCATTCGGAAATCTCTGGATCAAAGCTTACTTACAGCTCCCCAAAGCATATCGGTGTTAGTCCCGTCCTTCATCGGCTCCTAGTGCCAAGGCATCCACCGTGCGCCCTTCATAACTTAACCAAAATTGGTCAATCGTTTGTTTAGACTGTAAAGT
>NZ_JBRJIP010000002.1:0-7239 GCF_053629595.1 Metabacillus sp. SLBN-84 | reverse complement strand
AATACGAATTGTGCAAAGCATAACCATAACAGTGAGAGTAGCAAAGAAAGCAACCTTAGAACCTTTAATAATGGCATTTTCTATATTTTTTATTTTAATCTCTTTTTCTTCATCATTACGCATTTTTAAACTGGATTCATTATTCATCCTTTATCCTACCTTCCAATTTTAATTTTTCTAATCCTTTATTGATTAAGAATCTTATGAGTTTACTTTCATCAAGATCAAGACCATCTTTATTAAACGAAACAAGTACCTTGTCAAATTCCTTTTGCATCTGTTCGTCAATCCTAAATGTTTTTCGTTCAGTCATATTAAAAACCCCTTTATAGTTTGTCTGACAAAATCATACACCGTCAGAATGAGGTTTGTCAAATTAGGATATACGATCCGTCCTTTCTACATAAGTAGTCTTTTTCATTTTTTCAACCTTGTCATAAGAGTTAAATACTTCCCTTAAATATTCATCTTGAATGAAATTTTTTCTCCAAAGTCTGTGCAGCTTGTTTTTAAGAACAGGTTGAGAAATAACAGATTCGTACTCCATAGCATCAAAAGCCTTCATCCAAGTCCAACGACCACCCACCGTATAACATTCGACAACTTCATACGTTTGTTCCCTTAGTGGTTTAGCAACCCTTGTGAAGACCTGGGAAGTAGAAACAATTTTTATTCTTTGTTTGCGTTGCTGGGTAATCTCACTTAAAAGAGTTTCGGGGAAGTTCTTCCAGGCAGTAGAATTAAATTCGTTCTGTATTTCATCAATAGCAAAAATGACACCATCTTCACCATTACGAATATTAAAGAAATCATTCCAATCATTGAATTGACCGTCTTGCAGCTTAAAACCAAAGTTCGTGTAAATCTTACATTTAGGATGCTGATGCTTCATTCTGACAAGATACTCAACCATACCAGTTGTTTTTCCTGCACCTTGTTTCCCTGCATAAAGAGTTACACCAAATTCAGAGAAAGGTTTACCATGTTTCATGTATTTAAAAATATCTTTGTAGATGAAAAAGAAATACTTTGCAAATTTCCACAAAAAGTTTTGGGCAGTATATTTTCTATACGGTTTCGGTTTTTTTGGTCGTATATTATTTACGGACATTTTCTATATCCCCTTTAGAATCATTCGTGTTTTTTATAAAAATAGGGTGCAGATCTGGAAGCTGCAGCTGAAGATTTTCTTTTAAAATCCGAACTATGATAATTGTGTAAGTGTTTGTAGAAATGCCTGGGGCATGCCCCGCAGCATACGCTTTGCGGGTCAACACCCCTACGGCATTTTTTTCTAATCTATAAATGGGATCTTTGCTATTACCCAGTTGAATATATACCATAAGAATTCGATACCATAAGCCAAAATTATAAGACCCATAATAATTCCGATAGTATTCATAGGAACCAAGCAGCTCACCGCATCAATCACACCAACAAAGGAAGATTGATTTTCAGGGCTAAAAGAAAAATTTAACGAAGGCATTAGAGCAATGATCCATGAGAGAATACCAACGCAAAACATAATAATAGCGGTAATTATCACCAGGAAGCACCCCCGTTTTTACTTGCCATCATATTCATTCTTCTAAAGAGCCAAAATCCAAACATGAACCATAAGAACCCACTTATAATAGGTTTCCACCATTGGGAAGTAGCTTCGATAAATGAAGAATCAAAGACTTTCATTTCCATACCGAACAAATTAGCGTACATGTCTCTAGGAGCGTCACAAGATGCACCCTTAAAAGGAGCAGCTAAATATTTAAAGGTATCAGCAGGAAAGAATTTCTTTTCAGCCTGTTCTTTCAAAGGTGAAAATTGTTCCTGGACAGAGACAGTAGGAACAAAGAGAGTAGAAAAAAGAGATTCTATCCCTTGAATAATCAAATTAGGAATATTTACAACAGTTGTTAAAATAGACCCGATAGGATTAACAATAGGCTTAATTATTTCACCAATAGCGACAACAATATCAGAAAGCCAACCAGTGACAGTACCCAAAGCAGTTGTAATAGTCGTTACAATGGGCTGCGCAAGGGTAGCAAGAGCCGAGACAATAGAAGTCAGGTTTGTCCATAACATTTCAAAAAGAGATGTAAGGGAAGTCAATATAGGAGAAGCAATATTTCCTATTGCATCAGCTATAATAGTGAGCCTACTCCAAAGAGTATCAAAGGCATTTAAAACCGGATCTAACATAGTAGAAAGAACAGTTAAAACAGGCTCTAACATTCCCACCGAGCAAAGAAAACAACTCAGAAAATAACCCTTGAATCAAACCTATCAAATCGCCCAGGTATCCAATAATTGAAGTGAACCAAACGACAAAGGTTAAACTTTGAGCCCAATTCCATATATTTTGGAGAAGGGTAATAATCGTTTCAATAAGAGCCTTTAACCAGTCCAATAAATTCCCATCAGTAGGTGGGTTTGTTGGATCAGTACCAGGATCAGTACCAGGATCTCCACCAGGATCAGTACCAGGATCTCCAGGCTCGGGATCAGGTTGACCAGGTAAAGGAATTGGAGTACCAGGAACGTGACCAGGAACGCCAGGCAATACACCATCATCCTCACCAGGATATAAAGGCGCAGTAGGAGGGGCAGGCGTCACAGGCGGAAACATTGGCGGCATTTGAACGGGTTGACCTTCAGGCGTCAATACTTCCTGTCCATCTTCTGTAATTATAACTTTTTCAGTTGTAAGTCCAGGCGGCATCATAGGTTGAGAATCAACAGGAACATAATCATAATTTATAGTCCCATCTTTATCTTTAAAAGGACGAGCCCAAAAATGTTTTCCTTCCATACTGACAATAGCAGGCACATCTAAATTTTGAGCCTGTGGATTCACTTCATAGGGCAAAGAATAACCACCTTGAGTAATTGCCGAAGTATCTCCGAAAGTAGGGAATTGATAAGAAGAAGATCCTGGACTAGCTTGCGAAGCCATATGCCTTGCAAGTTTCCATGCAGCTAGTTCTTCAGTAGCAACAGAAGACATAAAGGTTACGCCATTGCCAATATTTTCAGCAAACGGAAATACCGGAAAATAAGATCCTGAACCGTCAATATTTTTCCAAGTCTGTTGTGTCATTGAACTGTCAGGGTTGAAAGTTACAACAACAGGCACAAAAGAAGATCCTAACTTTGTAATCAAATAAACAGTATCTTGCATTGCAGAACCGTTGTAATCAATATGGTAGAGCTTATAAGGAACATAATTTTCATGCGGTCTGCTTGAATCCTGAATACCTTGAAAGACCAAATAATGTGAGGATCTAGCAAAGGAATGAACTGTACTATCAGGTGTAATCATTAACCAATCATTATGGCCGCCAAAATTTACAGAGGACATATCATCTGTATATTGGACATTCGTATAGTACGGCATCTGCTGCGCAATATAATGCTGAAACCAAAACATAGATAGGTCATTCATTAAGCCATCCATATAAGCAGAAACATCATGACCAAGAGCAACAGCTTCATTAAAAGCATACATTACAGAAGGCTCGACTTTTTCGTCCAAATATTGACCAAAAGCCAAGTCAATTTTGTTTATTTCGTCCCAGGCTTTGTCATGATAATCCTGTGCCTTTGGACTACTAGAAAGAAAGAGAGAAAACCCACTTCCAAGAATAAGCCCATACATCCCAGGAACAGCAAAACGATTCGATGTCCTTTCAGGAATATCAATAGTATTTACTTCTAATTCCTTAGGAGCCTGTTTCATCATAGGATTATGAACAATGAAACATTTCTTCTGTCCAACATAATCAGGAGGGCAATCCGTAGGTCTACCGTACATGTTCCCATCATCTTGCGGAACTGTCTTTTCAGGATCTAAAACAGGCGTTGAAGCCATAACAGGCAAAGCAGCAATATTACCCAAAAGGGGAGTTATAAATGCCATCAATACCATTAAACAAATTAATATTTTTTTTGCCATAATTCACACCCTATTAAAAAAGGCGGAAGCATCAAAGCCACCGCCATTTTTAAAATTAGATAAACATAATTGCTTATTAAAGGAATTTATAAACAATACGAGGGATCAAAGAAATACCAACCATGATAGCCATGATGCCAACACCTACTGGAAGAAGCACACCAACGTTATCAGAAATAGCGTCAGAGATAGGTTGCACCATTGCAGTTGTAACTGTTGCAGAATCCATTTATTTCACCACCTTTCAAATTAGGCTACTTTGCGTATGAATGTAGCAAAGAATCGCCAAAGTAGGAAAAGAATAATTGCAAAGGGTATATAGAAAACACCGTAAGTTACAATGGTGTCACTACCGGAAATAAGATGCTGCTGCTGATCTACAATGGAATCTAACTTTGTGAGTATTTGACCATTAGTATCAGAAAGTGTCGAATCACCTTCAGAACCTTGCGTTACAAGAGTTTGCAGTTTTTTGTTAGCATCTTCGAGCAGCGTTTTTTCCTGTTCGAGCTGCTTTTCTAAAACCTTTATTTCTTGCTGCTGCAAAAATATTAATATGTCGCTTTTGTCAACTATGTCAGACGGTGTCGGATCAACAAAACCTTCATACTCATATTCTACCGGAACAGGTTCAACTTCTTCAGGCTGCTGAACAGGTTCTGTTGTCTGATCTGCTCCAGTAGTGAGATCAGGTTCTGTTGTCTGTTCAGGTTCAGCGATCTGTTGATTTTCTTCCGGGTTCATAGGCTACCTTCCTTTACAGCTTCACAGCTTCTTTAATATGAAATCCTGTCACTTTGATAGGGTTTCTTTTGTTGGATAGATCGAGAGTAATTCCAGCTTTAGCCTTGCAGGGAAATGCAGCACCCGAAAACATACCTTCAAATGCTTCGACAGGCAGAGTAGCTTTTGCAGGAAGTAAACCTTTCTTATCGGCTCCATTTACACCAGGAGTTTGCACATAGTGAACAGTCGTTCCCTCGACTAAACGCCCACTATCATCATTAAAACTATATTTCGATATTCCTAGAATCAGCACATCTAAGGCTTCCATTTTTGTTCCTCATTTCATATTTTGTTATATTTTGTACTTTTTTATCTTACTATCGACCTATGCTTTTTACAATATTTTTCTTGTCAGACTTTGTCAGCACTTTTAAACATACGCTAAAAATAGACATAGCCCTCAGACGCCCATATTTGCCTTCTAAGCGTTTTTAGTGCTTCCTGGTATATTCCTATTGGGTACTAGCAGTATGCACGAATTTATATTTTCTCTGTATAAATATTCATGTTTTGTATAATTATTGAATACATAGAAAAAACCCCCATTTATGGGAGTTTAAGAGATTTTGTCAAGTATTAGTTCTTTATTTATTTTGCGTTTTGGGTTATGCTCTTTATAGACGATTTTACCGAGATATTCACTTTCGTAGGAGTTAGTGAATGTCTCTTTTTTTGTGTCTAATTCGTAAGCTGCTATAACGGCTTCTGCTTCTATTCCAGTATATACTTTTGGTCTTTCCAATCCTGCACTTGTGAGATACGCCTTATGCCCTTTGAGACGCCCGTCATCAATATCCATGTACTTCACTATGTACGCCCCGACATTGTCAACAGTCCCTTCAGGATTGTACATCTTACGCTTCTTGCGCCCTTCCTCATAATAATCTAACCTTTTGAGATCGACCCAACCATGATGCCAATATATATCATGAACGAGCCTTTCAAAATATTCCCGCCTTTCCTTATCGTCCCGATCCCAGGTAATATCTAAATCTATGAGCATATGATAATGTATGGCGCCCCTGTCCTGGAACTCACGAACAGCAAAATATTTATGTTTTTTATCAAAATCTTCATTGAGCAGCTGAACGAATTGGGCAAAGTCTTTATCAGCTTGTCCAATATCTGTCATGTTTTCAGCGTAGGTGAGAGTGACGAAAAGAGAGGAAGAATCAAAATTATTAAGTGCGATCCGCCTTGCAGTATTTTTAGCATCACGCAGCGTTTGCTTACGCCTTTCTTCTTTCCTGTCTACCTTTTCTTTTAATTTATTTTTTGTCCATTCCTTCATAGCTTGTGCAGCGTTTTCCCTGGTTTCGGGATTGTATCTATATAGGCTAGTATCAGCCAAGTGTTCACTATATGAATCATGTTTATCAGAACAATTTTCATGTGGGTTGTGAGGTGCTTTTTCCATTTCGTAGACCTCAATAATATCTCCAGTAACTATTACTTTTCTATACAATCTTAAACCCCCTAGTCTTGCTGAACCCGCATTCTTTCGTTATAACTATGTGGTACAATCAAGTTGTACCGAGCATTAAAATCCTTCCGCTCCGCTAGGGCTTAAGGGAAACTTTTCCCTTAAGAATCCCAGTAATCAAACTCCCCAACCCCTCAATTCTTTGAGGGGCTCCCTCGCCGGTAGGCAGGTCAAAAGGCGCTGCTTTTGACACACCAAGAGGGTTTTGTTTGGTTAATGTATCAACTCCTTAAATTCCCTTCGGTCAGACCTTTACCGTTGACACACGCCCCATATAGCACATTAATTTTTAACAGCAGCCACCGAAGATCAGCAAGAAACCCCTTAATTCTAAATAGGTTTATCACCAACTATACTTTTAAATATTTTTCCTTCGGAACGCTTACGCTAAAATTTTTAAAACTATACTTGCTTCCGACCTGGAGAGCAGCAGGAACAAATTAAACCCAAGAAATAAGATTAGAGTAAAGCTTTTAATTTCAGAACTTCAGGTAAAGAGAGATAATCCGATTTAGCGACTTCCCCACAATGATCAGAATTATCATAATAAGTCAAATACAGCAAAGCACCACCTTCGAGCTTAATAAATAAGGTGAACGCCCCATCATCAGACCAGTGATCATAAGAGACTGCCTTTCTATCGAGATTTAACATTTCATCCTCACGTTGTAATTTTTCAAAAAGAAAAGGAGGAACAAGAGCCTTCATTTTATCCATAAACTTTTCCATTTTTACCACCCTTTCAAGAAGTCCAAATATCACTCTATTTAACTACCAATACAAAAGCAGCCGTAGATCCACCAATAGAAAGAAACCAAAAAGAAATTTCTTTGAGCAACTGAATTAAATCACTTTTCACACACATGAGATCCGCCTCACTTTAAGAAGAAATTCATAGCATAAATCAGACCAACAAATATAGTAATTCTTGCAAGCATGAGATTGACCTTATCAAGCCGTTTAGAGATACGATCATAATTAAATATACGTTTTATCATGACGTCACCGCATCCAT